>DEWA01000019.1 GCA_002363035.1 Verrucomicrobia bacterium UBA3222 | reverse complement strand
CGGGGAAGAGGGGACGGGTGTTCAAGGGGGGGGGGGCGGCGCAGGATTGACGGAGGATGTATAATGAAAACATGGAAACCGCCCGCCTCTGCATTCAACTGAAACCCGAAACCTATAAGCGTATTCTTGGTTTTGCCGAAAAACGGCATGTTTCCGCGGAAAAGTACGTTGAACAGAGATTGGAAGAGGATTATGAGGAAGATGGTCTTGCGTATCCGATTGAAGAGCTGATTGAGGAAGAAAAGCAGGCATTGCGGGATATGAGAGATGGGAAACTGCCTGAATACGACAATTTAGAGGAAGCGTTTAAGTCCTTGGGAATATGATCATCGTCTTTTCAAGACGGTTTCGTAAGGAAATCGAAAAGGCGAAACACACCTATCTGATTCCGAAAATCAAGGAACTTATCGCGATTGTTAAAAACAATCCTTTCCAAAACCCGCCGCCGTATGAAAAGTTGCGCGGTTGCCAAAATACTTATTCCCGACGCATCAACGAACAGCATCGGCTGGTGTATGTCGTCGATATTGAGAACGGTAAAATCGAATTTACGCGTTGTTGGGAGCATTATGAGTAGGGGGGGGGATTTCGGAAATTTATCGGTGTAATGAGATCTATTTCCGAAAATGCGATTGCTCGCTTTGTTGACATTTCAGAGAGAAATGGGATAAAATTTCCGCAGGTAGGGATTGTTTATGGAAGTTGCACAACTGCATCTCACTTTGCCGCGGAAAGTCTACGATCGTATCCTGATTGGTGCGAAAAAGAAAAACCTTTCCGCAGAACAATACGCGACCGAATGTCTGAAGAGCGACTTTGAGGAAGACGATGATTTGGTGTATTCCAAAGAAGAACTTTTCGAGGAATTGAAACAGCTCGAAAAAGACGTGGAAGCCGGAAAACTTCCCGTGTATGATACTGCCGAGGAGATGTTTAAAGCGTTGGATCTTGAGCTCGATCATGAAGGTTAGTCGTTCGCACCGTTTCAAAAAGCAGTGGCGAAGGCGCGTCATACGGAATTCGCTCCCATTATTAAGAGGCTTGTCGACATCATACTGAAAAATCCGTTCCAAACACCGCCGCCGTACGAAAAGTTGCATGGCTATCCGAATGTTTACTCACGGCGTATTAACGAACAGCATCGATTGGTGTATATCATCAGAGGCGATACGATTGAATTTGATCGTTGTTGGGGACATTATGAATGAAATTTCAGGCGAAAGCATTTGCGTTTCATTTTAGTTTTTAACACACTGAAAATATGAAAACCCTGACGGTTTTGTGTGTTTTATTCCCGAATTTCGAGGGTATCGAGATGACGGTGCCGGTGACTTTGTCACGTCGGTGCGGCGTGTCGGTGGTGACGGCGGCGTTGAATGATGCTTCGGAGGTAAAATCTTCAACGGATATTACGGTGAAACCAGATAAAGCGTTTTCGTCGGTGAAGGCGGAGGATTTTGATGTTCTGCTTATTCCTGGAGGTGAGGGCGGTTTCGATATACAAAAGAACGAAAAATTGCTGGCGACGATACGGCAATTTCACGAACAAAAGAAGTGGATTGCAGCGATTTGCATGGCACCGCTGATTTTGAAAAATGCCGGATGTTTGCCGGAAAAATTTACGGCGCACGATTGCGTAAAGAAGGAACTGAATTGTACCTCGACGGAACGTGCTGTGACGGACGAAAAAATGAAAATCATCACCGGGCGTGGTCCGGGAGCGGCTTTTGAATTTGCATTTGAAATGATAAAAAACCTTGTCGGCGAGGACGCCGTTAAAGGTTGCAAAGAGGGTATTCATTTCCGGTAACCGGTACAAAACGTGGTGCTTCGAGGCGGTTGGTTTCCTGCGGAGGCGTTTATAAAGTTTTCGGGATTCTCTTTACGATTCCGATTGAACAGATTGGCAATTATTGAGATGAGTGCTTGTGTGCGGGGCGTCGGAATATCTCGGGTGGATGGGTGGCGTTCATAGATAAGAAAGGTGGCGATTTTTTTAAAGCATAAAAACGAAGCGGAAAATTTATCGACAGGTATAACTGTATTCTCCGCTACGGAAAAACGAAGTTCCCGTGCAGACAGATTTTAATTTAGCAGAGCACTTTCGGTTTCCTAAAAGCGAATGCTTGACAGAAATGGCGTATGTTTTAGACTGAGGGCGGTTCTTGTATCGGTCGCAAGCGGAGATTGTAAGGCGTATGGAGAAGAAAAAAACGGCGGTTCGGAAGGTTGAGAAAAAGGAAAAAGCGGAATTGGATCCGTTTTTGTTGGATTTATTGAAGGCGTCATCGCCGTCCGGTTATGAAAACGAAGCACAGGCGGTGATTGAAAAGTACGTCGGTTCGGTTGCGGAGAAATTGGAGAAAGATACGCTCGGGAACCGCATTGCGACGATTAACGCGAAGGGTTCGCCGCGCGTGTTGCTGAGCGGGCACATGGATGAAATCGGTTTGATCATTCGCCATGTGAATAAAGAAGGTTTTTTGTTTTTTGACGCCATCGGCGGGCATGACACGGGACTGATTTCGGGGCGCAAAGTTCGGATTTTGACCGAAAAGGGTTATGTGTACGGCATTACGGGACGTCGCGCCATTCATTTATTAACCTCCGAGGAGCGCAAACAGACGCCGAAGTTGTCGTCCATGTGGATTGACATCGGAGCAAAGACGCAGGAGGAAGCGTTGAAGCGCGTTTCGATCGGCGATGCGGTCGTGTACGACAACGAGCCTTTTTTGATGGAGAACGGCTTTCTGTGCGCGCGCGGCATTGACGATCGCGGCGGTACCTACGTGGTACAGGAGGTTTTGCGGCGCTTAGTAAAGGAGAAAATGGCGGCTTCGTTGATGTCCGTTTCCAGTACGCAGGAGGAAATTGGAACGCGCGGTGTGATTACGGCGACCTACGGCGTGCACCCGGATGTCGGAATTGCCGTGGATGTGGCGCACGCGACCGATTTTCCCGACGGCGATGCCAATAAATTGGGAGAATTTAAATTGGGTGCCGGACCGGTGATTGCGCGCGGACCGAACATTTGCCCGAAGGTTTTTGAACATTTGAAGGCGTGCGCGGAGCGTTTAAAGATGCCGTATCAGGTTGAAGCGGAAGCGGGACCGACGGGAACCGATGCGCGGGTCATTCAGTTGTCGCGCGAAGGCGTTGCGGCGGGCTTGGTCAGCATTCCGTTGCGTTACATGCATACGCCGCATGAGATGATCGCGCTTTCGGATGTTGAGGCGACCGTTCGGCTGTTGGCGGAATTTATCCGTTCGTTAAGGCCGTCCGATACGTTTAAGTGGTAACATGTTAAGTCTTATTGAGCGTTTTTTGCAACACAACCGCCGTTGGTTGTTCGGCGTTCTGCTGGTGGTCATCGTGGTTCCGTTTGTGTTCACCATCGGCAACATGCCGGGCTTTTTTTGGAAAAAGAAGGCGTCGCAACAGTACTTCGGTTTTGATTTGAGCGACCGCAGGAAGGCGGAAGAGGTGTTCGTGAAGGGTGCAATAAGCATGCTTTTGCGCGACGGCGGCGATCGGACGCAGGCGTCGCAGGAGTATGCGCTGTATCGGCTGTGGTTGTTGAGTTTGGCGCGCGATTTGAAATTACCCGATCCGACCGAGGAACAACTGCAGGCATTCGTCAAAACCCGCCGTTTCTTTTGGGACGAGAAAGAGCAGCAATTTAAGCCCTCCCGCTACAATGAGTATTTGAAGGAATGGAAGGGAAAGTTTTCGCTTCGGTCGTTATTTGAAGAAGACTACAAAATCGAGCAGGTGCAAAATGTGATGCAGGGCGTTGCCTGTGCATTGCCGCAGGAAAGCGAAACGGCGTTTAAATCGGTTCGGGCGACGTACGTTTTGGACTATCTTGAAATAAAAAACGAAGAAAAAGATCCAACGTTGAGCGATGAGGAAATTCGGAAGTTTTTTGAGGAACATAAAGAGGATTATCGCGTTCCGCAACAAGCCGATGTGATGCTGTTGGTGCTGGATTCCGATAAATACGCTGAGCGTCTTTCGCAACCCTCCGAGGCAGATTTAAAGGCGTATTTTGAGCAACATAAGGAGGATTTTTCAAAAGGCGATGAAGAACCGAAGCTTTCGGATGTTTCGGAGGATGTAAGGAAAGCCTGGAAGGAAGAAAAATGCCTTGCGTTTGCCGAGGAAGCGGCGTCACAATTGGCGGTTCAGGTCTACGATCAATCGATCAAGCTCGGCAGTGACGCCTGGAAGCGGTTGTTGGAAAAAAGCGGTGTTCGTTGCATTTATTCCACGCCGCCTTATTCGAAGGTGAGCGTTCCGAAAAAAGACGGTTTCCCGAAGGAATTGTTTTTGAAGGCGTTCGAACTGAGCGAAGAGCATTTTCTGAGCGATCCGCAACGGGTTAAGGGCGGTGTTGCGTTGGTGGCACTGAATAAATTTATTCCGACGCATTTACCGGAACCGGCTCAAGTGCGTGAGCAGGTTGCGGATGATGCCAAGCGGTTGCATCGACAAAAGGCGTTTCAGGCGAAGGTTGAGCAAATTAAAACTTCTTTGAACGAGAAGGGCACTCCACCGAAGGAGTTTGAAGTGAAATCCATGGAGCCTTTTACGCTGGAACAGTGGAAATTTGAAGATTTTTCGAAAATTTTGCCCGTGCGTTCGCTCTTTGGTTTTTTAAATGACGTCCTTGCATTCCAACCGAAGCACTGGTCGAAAGCGTATAAAGGCAACAACGATGCGATGGTATTTTTTTACTGCAAAGATAAACAGACTGCCGATATTTCGGTCGATTCGGAGGAGTTCAAGCACTTTGACGAAAACTTCCTGGAGCGCAAAGGAAGAGGACAGTCGGAGGCACTTGCCGGCGAAGCTTTAACGGCGGCTTTTAAGAGCGATCGTAAATAGGATGCATGAGTGGTATCCGCTGGATTTTGGACGGATACAATGTCATGTATGCCCTGCGATTTTTACCAACCGATGAAACGTTGGAATTGGCGCGCGATCGTTTTGTTGCTTGGGTGCGCGGTTTTGCATCGTTTGGAGATATAACGATTGTGTTTGATGCGCGCGGTTCACACGAACGGGAGAGTGAATGCCCTTCGGCGATTCGGGTGATTTACGGTACGGAACCGTTGGATGCCGACGGGACGATTTTGACGCTCATTCGGCAGGCAAAACCGTCCGAGCGTTCCCGTTTAACGGTTGTGACGCGCGATTTGTTGTTGCGCGATCGCATTTTTTCCTACGGCAGTGTCGTGATTTCTCCCGAAGCATTTTGGTCGGAATATCAACGGCGAATACAGGCTGGACAACGCGAAATCTTGCGCAGGGCAGGGCATTTTTATCGTCCGTTTAAGGATTTTTTCGAGCAAAACGTCTGCGAAATTGAAGAAAATGAGAGATAAGGGGCGGAGTTATTTTGAAGTTTTGCAACCGACGGTTAAAAGAACTATTCTCTGTTTTTCTTATCCGAAATGCTTTCGAAAAGGGTAATGGAGTTACTCTAAGTGCAAACAGCTCCGTTTTTTTCGAAAACTATTTCTGACAACAAAATTCTCTATGTGCTTTGTTGGCGATTGCAGTATAGGAGTCAGAGCGTCGAAGAACGGCTCACCGTAGATAGGTCGGTCAGTTTGAACAACAATGCAACGGTCGATGGTATCTGGACATCACTTTCCCGAAGTGCACCGGAAGAAGAACAAAATCTTATTGAAGATTTTTCAATACTGTCCGAAGCGGGTTAAGGATTGCCGGTTTTGTTTTCCGTGCGCTCGCGTTCGATCTTTTGTTCAAGCAGGGTACGATAATCTTCGTCGGGTTGCGGTCGGTAAGAAAATACAAAACCGATGCCGCCGATTTGTTCCCACTCGGTTGTTCGGTTGCGCAACTGTTCCAGTCGTGTCCAAGCGAGGGTGGCGGTTTGTTGAGACCAAGGGTGACACAAAAAAATCCACAGCGGCTTTTTGAGGATATCTCTCTTTAAACCGACCTGTTGAATAAAGTTGATGCCTTCGGGATTGGCATTTTTGTTCTTCCCTGAGAACACGGCTTTAAAGTCCAGTTTTTTGCGCGACAAGTCGAACCATTGCTCGATTGGAAAGATACCTTTCGGACAATGTTCGTACGTATCAAGGTAAGCTTCAAATATCTCACGTATTTTGGAAGCTTCTTCCGAAGCCTGCGTCGACCGTGCCGTTTCTCTGATGTATTGATACGCCTTTAACGATACGCCGAAGAGGATTGTCATAGCCGTCAGCGATAACAGCAACTCAATGAGCACAAAACCGTTTTTGGTTTTCGACTTCACGAATTTATGGAAACAAATTTTACATTCATGGGCAAGCGTTTGGAATAAAATGCCGACATTGCTTTTTTAAAGAAAACCTGTCGAAAAATATCACCTTTATATGAAGGAAAAGCGTACACGACAACAGCGGGTTCACTGCGTAAGCGTTTTCTCGAAGAACAACAAAGTTATTTCGGCGCGATCAACCCTTTCAGCCAACTCTGCACTTTTTCGAAAACAACCTCCGACGCCAAATCCTCCATGCGGTTTGTCGGTGATTGCAACACAAGCGTCGGAGCGTCGAAAAACGGCTTACTGTAGGAAGGATCGGTAAAACCGAACAGTGCGACGGTCGGAAGTCCCAAGAAATTGGCAAAATGCAGACCACCGCTGTCGGCTGAGATCACGAAATCCAAGGTTCGAAGTTGTGTTTCCAGTTCAGCCAGAGCGGTTTTGCCGGCGGAAATTTGAATGCGTTCGGGCGATAAGGTTTCCGCGACTGTTTCGCACAACGGACGATCGGATGCGGAACCCAACAATACACATTTCGCGTTTGGAAATGTTTGCAACAGTTTCGAGATTAGCTGTCGCCAATGTTCCGTCGGCCAGCGTTTGGCGGGTGTGTTGGCGGAACCGACGAAACAACCGAACGCGGTGACGGTTGTGAATTTTTTCGGTTCGAAGAACGGTTCTTTCGACAGCGGAACGTTCAGACCGAAATTTCGCAAAAATCGATACCAAAAGTGTACCTGATGCTCGTCGGTTTCGGGCTGCATGCGAATCGTATGCGTTAGAAGAAAACGCCGATGTTTTCTTTGAACCCCGAACCGCTGTGTCGCGCCGGAGCAGAACGTTTCAAGATCCGTACGTTGCGAATTCGGAAAATTGAGCCAAACATCTGGGTAACGTTTTCGAATTGCCAAAAAAGGTCTGAAATAACTTAAGCCCGACGGTTTCGGAAGCGTTACCACATGATCGACGGGAAAGTGATGTTTTACGAGATCTGCCAAGTTTTCGACCACGACGGCGTGCAGGTAAAAATCCGGGCGCGCCTGACGCAGGGCGGCGACAGCAGAATAGGACATAACGCAATCGCCGAGCCACTTCGGCAGTCGTATCCAAACGTCCGTTCGTTTCGGCAGTTGTTCCCAACCGTACGTTTTGCACGTTTCGGGCAGACAGTTGCGCTTTTGTTCGATGCGAAAGCGGCGTTTTGGATCTTCCTGCGTTTTCCAGCGACGGTGCAACCACAGCCAGTTTTCGTAAAACGTTGCATCGGTACGCAGTTTTTTCTCTAACCATCTGTCGGCGGCAAGGGTGAGCGGGATGGCTTTCTTTTCGATCGCCAATTCTTCAATGCACAGCTCGGCGCGACAAAAATCCGTGCGTTTGACATAAACGACCGCAATGTCGGCTTGAAATTTTTCCGCATAAATTCCAGGCAACGGCGTGGAGGAGGCGAGCCGCTCCATAAACGTTGTCAGACAACCGACGTCACCGGTGGATTGATCGAACAAAAAACCAACCAACCCTTTGTTCGTCAAAAGCGTTTCGACCGTTTGCAAGCCGCTTTTGCGCGAAAGTAATCGAATGCCGAAGCGTTCGCGCGTTTTGCGGACCCAATGTTCGAGTGCTGCATTTTTAAAGGGGCGATAAACAATGCCGGTACGCGGGAATTTTTCAAACAAACACGGCACCTGCGTCATGAGTTCCATCAGATTGAGATGCGGAATGAGTAAAATCGTGGCGCGCGGTTGTTTATTGAGGCGATCGATCCAATTTTTGAAGGACGACGATAACGAAAGATGTTTCTTTACGCGCGAAGGATGCCAACGGGAGGCGCACAAAAACAGCCAAACGGTTTCGACCCAGCGCGCACAATTGACGCGCGCGAGTTGCCGACGCCACGCTTCGGATCTTTCGGGAAAGGCAATATAAAGGTTTTTTAATAAAATTTTTCGCCGTGTTCTATAGAGGTGATAAAGTAAAAGACCGAAAAAGCGGCAAACACCGCGTGCGATTGTTTCGGGGACAACATTCAAAAGGAAGCCCAAAAACGATAGAAATTTTTCCATGGTTTATGCGTTTCCCGTGTGAACCGCTGCAATGTACTTCGTTCTTTCGTCGAATGTGCTTCGCTGAGTTAGTTGGCGCATGTTCTTGGGATGGATGTCGAAGAACGGTTTGTAAAATCGTTTATCAAAAAACCGAAAGAAGGAAGTGAAATCCGTTAATATTACGGGCATGCGGGAACATACGTACAAAACGCCTTCGTCGGTAATTTTTTTTACAAAAGACAGCATCGATACTCTTGTGTCATTGCGTGTTTTTGCTCCAAATTTACCCAGACCCTTACCACGGATAGTGTCCTGTGAGAGTAACCTCGGTATAAGAGAAAGCGACATTCTTCTATTGTATCACGCTTCCTCCGCTTCTTCCGCATAATCGAAGGTTCCGCCGAAGGCTTTGATTTCGTCCAACAATTCCCGCTGTTCGTTGCGTTCCTTCTTCGATAAATGGTCGATAAACAGAATACCGTCCAGGTGATCACACTCGTGTTGAATACAACGCGCCAACAAATCCCGACACTGCAAACGGTGCGTGTTGCCGTCCAAATCGCAATAATCAAGGATGATTTCAAAAAAGCGCTTCACGTTTCCGCGAACATCCGGAAGCGACAGACAACCTTCTTCTTTTTCAACCTTCAAATCATGAGCGGGACGCCATGTCGGATTAACCAAAAACAGTGGCTGTACCAACGCAATCGGCAAGGAACGTCCGTCCAAAAAAACCTGCTCTTCGCTCTCTTTTTGTTGCAGATCAATGACAACCAGTTGTATTGCTTCTCCCGACTGCGGTGCCGCCAATCCGATGCCCTGCGCCGTGTACATGTCGCGCAACATCTTTTTCGCGAGCTTTTTTAAATCTTCGTCAAAAACGGTGACGGACTTCGCTTTTTGCCGCAAAACGGGCGCGCCGTAGGTGTAAATGAGACACGTTTCTTTCTTCATTTTTTTCCCGTTTGTTCCTTGACTTTTTCGGGTTGATTTTTGTCTTTATCGTCCGCCTGCTTTTCTTTACTCATCGCCGCCGTCGAGTCTTTTTTTTCGGCTTCCGCTTTCTTGAGTTCCTTTTCGGCTTTTTTCGACGCTTCCTCTTTTGCTTTGATGCTTTGCTCCAACGTCTCCGTATTGAGTGTGCCCGTTTCGATAATTTCTTTCACGTGCGAGCCTTCCAGCGTTTCGTATTTCAGCAGTGCCTGCGCCAGGATTTCCAGGGAGGCTTTTTTCTCCTTCAACAGTTCGCAGGCGCGCTTGTATTGTTCGTCGATGATGCTCGAAATCGTTTCGTCGATGCGTTGCGCGGTGCGTTCGCTGTAATTCTGTTCGCGCGCAATCTCTTCGCCAAGGAAAATATGATCCCGATTGTCGCCGAACGCGATTGGACCAAGCGCGCTCATGCCCCAATCGCACACCATGCGTCGCGCCATCTTGGTTGCCGAACGAATGTCCGACGACGCGCCGCTGCTCTGTTCGTTGAAGATCATCTCTTCCGCTACCCGACCGCCAAGAGAGGTGCAGATTTGATTGAGAAGGTGCGTCTTTGAATAATTGAGAATGTCCTTGGACGGAAGCATCATCGTGCTCCCGAGACTTTGCCCGCGCGGGATAATGGTGACCTTGTGAACGGGAAGCAGACCGTCGTCCAGCAATGCCTGAATAATCGCATGTCCGGCTTCGTGGTACGCCGTAATGCGCTTGTCCTTTTCATCCATCAGCTTTTTGCGCTCGCGACCGAAGGAAATTTTATCGCGCGCTTCGTCCAAATCGGACGGTTCGACGCAGGTTTTGGAGGAACGCGCCGCCAACAGTGCCGCTTCGTTGAGCAGATTTTCCAAATCCGCACCCGAATAGCCGGCGGTGTTGCGCGCCACGGTGCTTAAATTGACATCCTTGGAAAGTTTGATTTTCTTCGCATGCACACCCAGAATGTCTTCGCGTCCGTGCAAATCCGGCAGATCCAGTGTGATTTGGCGGTCAAAACGTCCCGGGCGCAACAGCGCATTATCCAAAACGTCCGGGCGATTGGTGGCGGCGACGATAATAATACCGTCGCGCGATTCGAAACCGTCCATTTCTACCAGAAGCGCATTGAGCGTTTGCTCGCGTTCGTCGTTACCGCCGCCCAGACCTGCGCCGCGCTTCCGACCGACGGCGTCGATTTCGTCGATAAACACCAAACACGGACTGTTCTGCTTTGCCTGTTCGAACATGTCGCGTACGCGCGAAGCCCCGACACCGACGAACATTTCCACGAAATCCGAGCCGCTGATGCTGAAAAACGGAACGTCCGCTTCGCCCGCAACGGCTTTCGCCAGCAAGGTTTTGCCCGTTCCCGGCGCCCCGACCATCAGACAACCCTTCGGAATGCGTCCGCCGATATCCTGAAATTTCTGCGGATTTTTCAGAAATTCGACAATTTCCCGAACCTCTTCCTTCGCTTCGTCGCAACCGGCAACATCGTTGAAGGTCACTTTCTTTTTATCCTCCTGCAACGGTCGCATGCGACTGCGCCCGAAGCCCATCGCGCCTCTGCCTGCCGAGCGGATTTGACGTATGAAGAGGAAGTATAAGACCAGCAGGATAATCAGAAACGGCAACGTGCCGGTCAGCAGCGATGTCAGCAAGGTGCCCGCCGGCTTTTCCTTCAGTTGAAAATCAAAATTGTCGGCGGTCAGTTCGTTGAAACGCGCATCCGTCAGGCGTCCCTCCGCTTCAAATTGGCTCGGAATAACAACGGCTTTAACGGTTTTTCCCTTTTGCCCGAACAACGACGGTGCTTCTTTTTGCAATACCGGCAGAAACGTTGCGCCGTCCTTGCGCAATGTTCCGCGGATGCGATACCACTGCGGTCCTCCCGATTCGACCGCCTGAATTTCCGCCGATTGGATGAGCCGCGCGCGCGCCAGCTCAAAAACCTGATTGACGGTCAAATGAAGACGACCCTCAGGCGTCAACGCCAGGGAATTCAGCCCGACCAAAATCAACAGCAACAATCCCCACACCCACAAACTTTTGTAATTGAGCCGCTTTGCGGATTTTTTCGGCTTTTGGGGTGTCTTAGAGTCCTTTTCCTCCGCCATTTTCTCCACCGTAAAGTATTTTGTCCGTTTGATAAAACAAAAAAACGCATCGTTTCGTTTGCGGCGTCAGTTTAAACGCGTCCGCCGGCGGCAACCCCGGGATCCAGGCGATGTCGCCGTTCGCGGAACAAATCACGGGCAGTTGATGCTTTTGAATAATCGGAATTTTGTGGTTGATGAACAGATCTTTGACTTTAATCTCATTTTTTGCGCCCAACGGACGGTAACGGTCGCCGTTGTGCCAAAAGCGCACCGTGCAGGGAAATGGGAAGGTTTCGGCGTCCAAAACAACGGTGTTATTGTGCGAAAATGCGCCTGAAATTACCTTTTTATAACACTCGATTGAACAATGCTCTTCTTTAAACGACAATTGTGCGCCGTTCGGAAGGAATAACGTGCCGTTGCGCCATATGATGCTTACGAGCTTCGGCGGTTTCGGCGGTTGTTTGATGAGAGCGACCTTTGTACCGTCTACATGCAACTGATGCTCGGCATCCAAAGGCAAAATTATTGTTTTTTTGCGATGCAGAGTAGACAGGATGCTGTCAATCGTTTGAGAACCGAAATTTTGTATGCCGTGTCGTTGCAACCACGTTTGGAAGAAACAGCGAAGTTCGACGGTCGATAAGGCTTGCAGGTCGGAACGTTCGAAGGTTTTTTTTGAGAAATCCCACCGTTTAAAGCGTTTTTCGAGGCGTTGTTTCAGATCGTCGCGCTGTTCGGACAGCAACTGACAGGAACGTTTGAAGCCGTCGCGCCAATGTGACGGAAAGACCTCATCAAAGGCGGGTATCAAAGTATGTCGGATGCGATTGCGAAGGCAGTCGTCTTCATCATTGGTGGCGTCTTCGAAAAACGGTATGTTGCAGGCGATGAGGGCGTTCCGAAGTTCGTTTTTGGAAAAATTCAACAGCGGACGAACTTTGGCGTAAAAAGATACCTTATGAAGCGCGCGCGGTGCAACGAGTCCTTCGAGACCGACGCCGCGCACCAGTCGCATGAGAACGGTTTCCAGGCGATCATCGGCATGGTGCCCCAACAGCAAAATTTGCGAACAATGAAGGCGCATCATTTTTTCGAAAAACGCGTAACGCAGGGTTCGCAATTCCGTTTCGGAAGGTAGTCCCGACAAGGAACCGTCCGATCTCAAAAGCGACGGATGCGGAGGGAACGGAAGCGACGTGTTTGAAGGTGTTTTATTTGTGCCGGGAACGGCATCAGACAAATGATGTGCTTCCGGCATTATCGGTCGGTGCCCGACTTCGATTTTCACCTCTAACTTCCGCGCCAGGTCGATCATTTGCCGTTCTTCTTCGTCGGAAACGGCGCGGATGCGGTGGTTGTAATGCAGAATGATGACGGTGCGTTCCGGCCAAAATAATTTCGTCAGCAACAGCAGCGCCAGCGAATCGCTTCCGCCTGAGCAGGCGATGCACAGCGGGCTTTTTGTACATTCAATGAAGGTTGCAACTTCTTCTGGAATTCTACGTTTGGGCAGGTACTGCGGCAAGTCCCGCCATTGTTCATGGTCGAACATTATTTTACATCCGTCCGAACCGAAGGCTCCGAAAACGATTTTTGAAGGGAAGGTGCGGTTTGTTTGAGCGTATCTTCATGTACGATCGCCGGCGATTGCGTCGGCAAACGAACCGTTGCGTTTTCTTTCCCGAGGATCCGCCGCGCGCATTCGAGCGCAGTCTGCGTCGGCTGTTGCGTTTGTCCTTCGTCGTCGAGGAAGATAAAATCCGCGCCGACGGTTTCATACAAACCGGAACGCTTGAAGATTTCGAGCGCCTGCGGGTTGACTTCCGTTAAAATCAGTCGCCGATCGTTTGCGCGCATGTAACGCAACAATTCTTCCAGTGCCAGCAGACAGGTGGCGTCGATGTACAGGATGCGACGCAGTTTGATGATGATAACCTTTAACTGCGGACGTTTGCAAAGAGTTCGAATTTGGTCGCGGAACAACTCGGCGGAACCGAAAAAAAGATGCCCCGTTGCGTGAATGACGGAAATTTCACCCGTATCGTTTCCGTGTGTCGTATTGATTGTTTCCCGATCGATTTCGTGCAAGATCGGAACGGCGGCCTTTTTTAGAAAAAGCGCGACGGAAATTAAAATCCCGAGGAAAATTGCAACGTGCAACGGAAACAAAAATGCCGACAGGAGTGTCCAGGCGAATACGCAGGCGTCGGTGCGGTCGGCTTTCAAAATAATTTTCAGCGAGTGCTTTTCGAACAGCCCGAGCCCCAGCAGAATAATCAGCATCGACAGTCCCGATTTCGGGATGAAATTGAGGAACGGACCGAAAATGACAATACCGAGGAAGCAGAAAAGTGCGCAAAACAGGCTTGCGACGGCGGTTTTGGCACCGCTGACGTAATTGGCGGCGGAGCGCGTCAGCGAACAGGACGCCGGCATGCCCGAGCCGAGCCCGCAAAGGATGTTTGCCAAGCCCATGCCGAATACCATTTGGTTAACGTTGCAGCGTTTTCCCATGCGCGCCGACAACGTTTGCAGGATGGTGGTGCCGTCAATGAGTGCCACAAAGCTTAACATCAGCGCCGCTCCCGACAGATCGCGGACATGCGCGCCCGTGAAGCCGAGCAACGAAGGGTGCCAGTCGCCGATGTTCACGGCACGCAACGTCTGCAGCGGAACATGGAAGCAACGGGTTAGGACAATGCCCGCGAGCGTCAGTGAAAGTACCGTCAGTGCAATGACGGGACTGCGCGGGAATAATTTGCGCCAGCCGTAAAACAAGACAATGCATAAAATGCACATCGCCAGCGATGCGCCGTCGGTTTTCGCCAGTCCGACAACGGTTGCGCACAGGGTATCGAAAAACGTCTGTTGTGCGGGATCGAGAAACGTTAATTCGAACCCGAGTGCATTATGAATTTGCCGAACAATCATGATGGTGATAACGGCGTACATGTAACCGAAAATAACGCTTTTGGAAACGTAACGCACCAGCGAAGCAATGTTCAGGAATGCGCCGATGACGAGAAAAATGCCCGTCAGTACCAGAAGACACGGTCCGAAGAGATAGTAACGATCCGTGGAAATGCCCAACGCCGCAAAAGAACCCGACAGCACGACGGCGACGGAGTTCGTCGGTCCCATGTTTAAGACGTGCGACCCGGAAAACAGTGCCGTTGCGACGGCGGACAGCAGGGCACCGTAAAGTCCGTACTTAACGGGAATGCCCGCCATGAGCGCATAGACCATCGCCTGCGGAAATGCAATCAGCGCGACATTCAATCCGGCAAAGGCATCCGGGAGCAGTTCCGAACGGCGATAACGCGCCAGCCAGCCCGCGAGCGGGAAAAGACTCAGACGCGTCCTTCGCAGGGCGCGCGCAATCGACGAAAACGGAGGGGGCACCGAGACAAATTTCAGCAAAAATAAGCCCGTGCGTAAAGTTCTTTTGAGAGGAAGCTCTATGTCGTTGCCGGCGGACCGTTTCTCAAATCCCGCCAAAGATACAGCAAAATCGAAATGTTAATGAACAGTTGTACCAGAACGAACGCCGGCAGGAAGTCTCTCATGCAGTTGATGAAAACGGAAAAAACGGCGTTGGCGGCGACTTGAAAAATCGAAATGAAGGCGCCGGCACTGCCGACCTGATGCACCGGAACGGCATTGAGGGCGCGTCCCTGCATCAGCGGACGGAAAAACGCGCTCGCGACGTTGTGGAGCAGAACAGGGATTAAAATCAACAACGGCAGGATAACACTGTCTTTATTCCACAACAGAAGCAGTAAAATCAGCCCGAAGACTGTTCCCTGTGTAAGAGCGATGCACCGAAACAGCGTGCGTTGCGGGAGGTTTTTGGTCAGTTTGGGGAAATAAAGCGAGAAGAAAAAGTACGGTGCGAGCGGCAACAGCTGATACCACATCAGCCACGACAGGCGAATGTGATAATGTCGCACGATGAGACTGAAATAGCTGCCCCAAAGACAATAGGCGGACGCCGTCAACGCCGACATGATGACGGGGAGCATAAATTTTTTGTCCGTAATGAGGTGATGCGACGGTTCGTGTGAAGCAACCATGGAGGCGGCGATGTGCTCTTCGTGGTGCTGGCAGCCGTAAAAGTAAGCAATCGCAAACAGCGTCAGCAGGATGTACATCACGTACGTCCAGCGCCAATGCCCGCCGACGGCGCAGGCATGTCCGATCAGCGGCAAACAGACGGCGGCAATGCAGAAAACGACTTGTTCGGCGGCAATAATCGAAGCGCGGTTTTTGTTCGGAAACAACTGCATCAGCAATACCAAGCTCATCACTTGCCCGCCGCCGAAGCCGAATCCCTGGATGAAGCGTGCAACCACGAACGTCGGCAGGTTGGTTGCGGCATACGCCAACAGATGCCCGCCCAATACCACGAACAGCATAATAAGCAGGCATTTGCGACCGCTGCAACGATCCGCAATCGATCCGATGATGCAGCGCACGAAGAAAATGGCGCAAAAATACAGCGTCACGCTCAATTTCAGCTGAAAATCCGAACCCGGCAAATCCTGCTGAATAAACAGCAAACATTGATTATAGACCGTACTGTGGGTATTGTTGAGCGCCTCAATGATGAGGAGAATAGCGAATAAAACGCCCGTTGCTTTCATTGATGTCTATCGTTGTACGATTGCTTACGGATGGAAAGCCTTTTTTGCGACGGTTACCGGTGCCGTTCGAGGTTTCGTTGGGAAACGGTTTCGCGGTCGGTAAAGTCGCAGTGTCTTTTAAGTCTGCATGCCGTTTTCGTACCTTACGGATAAATATCGGATGTTTATGTGGAAAATTTCGGATTGGAATGTCTTCGAAGAGTTGATTTTTCCTAAAAAAGATATTCTTTTGCCGTATTTTTCGCATTTCTTGAAGCCCGATAAAGCATCTTTTTACCAAAAATAACTCATCTTTGTTATTTTAGCTGTTTTGTTTTGCTTTTGTGGGAATTTTTAAAATTTGGAACAGCACTTTTCTGTTTTGTTTGCAGAGGCGTTTCACATTTTCTGGCGGTGATTATTCTATCCCCGCAGTACCCAAATAAACCTTGCGTCACAGGTGCCGTTTTTTAGCATAAAAGCATGCATTCGAGGCACTCGGATTACGATTTTAAAACCATCGAAGCCCGTTGGCAGGCGTATTGGGAGGAACATCAAACGTTTCGGGCAACGGAGGATATTGCGAAGCCGAAATACTGGGTTTTGGATATGTTTCCGTACCCGTCGGCGGCGGGGTTGCACGTCGGGCACATCGAGGGCTACACGGCGACTGACATTATCGGTCGGTATAAAAAAGCTTGTGGGTTCAATGTTCTGCATCCGATGGGGTGGGATGCGTTCGGGTTGCCGGCGGAACAAAATGCGATTGCGACCGGCGTTCATCCGTCCGTCAATACCCAAAACAACGTCGATGCCTTTAAAAAACAGATGCAGCGCGTCGGCTTGGGTATCGATTGGTCGCGCGAAGTGAATACCACCGATCCGAAATTTTACCGCTGGACGCAATGGATTTTTCTTCAACTTTTTAAACGCGGTTTGGCGTGCGTTTCGGAGCAACCCGTGTGGTGGTGTTCGGAACTCGGGACGGTGCTTGCCAATGAAGAGGTGATTGACGGCAAATCCGAGCGCGGGCATTTCCCCGTGGAGCGGCGCGCGTTGCGGCAGTGGGTGCTGAAAATCACAAAGTACGCCGATAAATTACTCAAAGGATTAGACAATTTGGAGTGGCCGGAGGCGACCAAACGGCAACAACAGCTTTGGATTGGGCGTTCGGAAGGCGGCTTGGTAACATTTAAAACATCGGCAAATTGTGATTTAACGGTGTTCACAACGCGCCCTGATACGCTGTTCGGTGTGACGTTCATCGCGCTTGCTCCCGAACACCCGTCGGTTGCAATGCTGACGACGGAGGCGCAATTGGAGGCGGTCGAGAGTTATAAAAGGGAAATTGCTTCCAAAAGCGATTTAGAGCGCACCGATTTGGCGAAAACCAAGAGCGGCGTTTTTACGGGAACGTATGCCGTGCATCCGCTAACGGGTGCGAAAATCCCGATTTGGGTCGCCGATTATGTTCTGATGCACCACGGAACGGGAGCAGTGATGGGCGTTCCGGCGCACGATGCGCGCGATTTCGAGTTTGCGCAGACGTATGATTTGCCTGTTGTGCGCGTGATTAAGGGCGCAAACAACGAACCGTTGCCGTTTTGCAACAAAGGCACCTTAACGGCTTCGGAAGAATTTTCGGGTCTGTCGTCCGATGATGCGGCGAAGAAAATTTTAATTGCGCTTACCGCGAAAGGTATCGGTAAAACGACGGTACAGTACAAGATCCACGATTGGTTATTTTCGCGCCAGCGTTATTGGGGCGATCCGTTTCCGATCGTTTGGGTCAAAAAAGCAGATTACGAGCGTTTGACGGCATGCAAGAATTCACCGTTTTCGGAATTTTTACCCGAAGAACCTGTTTCGTACGAAGAAAAAGGCGAAATCTTTTGCGCCGTTCCGTTGACGTCAAAACACCTGCCGCTGACGTTGCCGCAGGTTTCGTCCTACAAACCCGGAGAAGGTGCCACCGCGCCGCTTCAAAACGCGGATCCGTCGTGGTTGCAGGTGCGTTTGAACATCCGAACGGGCGAAATTCGTCCGAACGACGAAGGTTCCAAGAGTGTTTCAAATAATGATGATTGGATTGAAGGAACGCGCGAAACCAACACGATGCCGCAATGGGCGGGATCCTGCTGGTATTACTTGCGCTATCTGTCGCCGAATGATGTTGAAAAACCCGTGAATGCCGATGCGTTAAAGTATTGGCAGACGCCCGATTTGTACGTCGGCGGCGCGGAACACGCGGTGTTGCATTTGTTATATGCGCGCTTTTGGCATTTATTCCTGCATGATTGCGGTTTTGTGTCGACGCCCGAGCCGTTTCCGAAGCTGTTTCATCCGGGGATTATTCTCGGTTCCGACGGCAACAAAATGTCCAAATCGCTCGGCAATGTCGTTAATCCGCTGGATGTTGCCGACGAATACAGCGCCGATGCATTGCGGCTGTATGAAATGTTCATGGGGCCGTTGGAAGCCTCGAAACCCTGGAGTACCAAAAACATCGAAGGCGTGTTCCGTTTTTTGAAGAAAATCTGGCGTTTGTTTGTGACCGTCGAAGGCACTTTGTCGGAACGTATCGGCGGAGAGCGTGATTCGGCGGCTTTGGAATGCCTCCTAAACGAAACCGTTCAAAAAGTTACGGAAGATATTGAAAATTTGCGCTTCAATACGGCGATTTCGCAGCTGATGATTTGCTTAAATGGTTTTCAGAAGGGATCGCATCTTTCGAAAACGGCGGCGAAAACCTTTCTGCAACTGCTGGCACCGTTTGCGCCGCATATTGCCGAAGAACTGTGGGAACGTTGCGGTGAACAATCGTCGATTATCGATGCCGGCTGGCCGAAAGCCGATCCGTCGAAGTGCATTCGCGACGAGCTGAAAATCATCATCCAGGTGAACGGCAAATTGCGCGATGAAATTTGCGTTTCGACCGATGCTTCGAAGGAGGATATTCTCGAACGTGCCAAATCTGCTCCGAGAGCGGTACCGTTTTTGGCGAAAGGAACGATTGCGAAGGAAATTTATGTGCCGGGTAAATTGGTGAATTTTGTGGTGAAGGGATAGATGCGCGACGGGAACGGGAACGCAGTCAATGGATATAGGGAGATTGCGTTTCAATGTACTTACGGCGGATTGGAGCGATGAAGGTTTGATGCCGGAATTTATATCGGAGGCGTTTTGATGAGATTTCCGTCTTATTTCCCGAAAAACTTCCAACCTTCCCGGCCGATCGTTCTGTTGGCGGGGCGGGGCAATTATCCGCGGTTGGTTTGGGAAAAAATGTCCGTTCTCTGTCCGAATGCACGAATTTTTTCGTTCGAAACCGAAAATTCGGATTTGTTAAACGCCTTACCGACGGATCGTTGGTCTTCATTTGAAATCGGGCAGGTCGGAACCTGGCTGAAAGCATTGCGTCAATGCGGGGCAAAATACGTCCTCTTGGTGGGGCAAATCCGACCGAAAAAGCTGTTTCACGGGTTAAAACCCGATCTAAAGGCTTTACTTCTCCTGTCGCGCCTGAAGGAGAAAAATGCAACCACCATCTACGGAGCGTTGTTGGCGGAAATCGAAAATCTCGGTATCGAAGTGTTGGATGCGCGTTGTTTCATGGAGGAGCATATTACGACGGCGGGATTGCTGACGAAAAAAGATTACTTCTCCATTATTCCCGAAACCCTGCGACACGGCATTCGGATATGTCGCGGCATTGCGGCGTTGGACATCGGGCAAAGTGTTGTCGTGCGTAACGGAACAACGTTGCTTGTTGAAGGTTTTGACGGTACCGATGCGTTGATTGAGCGTGCGGCATCGATTTGCAAAGATGGTATGGGATTGGTGAAAGCGGCGAAGGAAAATCAGGATTTTCGTTTCGACGTACCGATTTTCGGATTACGAACCTTACAAAAAATGCACGCTTCCAATATCCGATGGGCGGCTTTGGAAAGCGGGCGGACGCTGATTTTAGATAAAAAAGCGGTCTTGGCGGAAGCCGACCGTCTGAAAATTACTTTGTTGGGTTTTGAATAGAGCTTCCAAAGAAGTTTTTAAGGCTTTAAACAAACAAGCCTTGTGCCTTGCATGAACGTGCTTTGAGGAATATCCTCACAAGGTAACGGAGGTTTAAGCATGCATAACGCGACGGCTTGGAAAGCGTGGAATCCGATTACCGGATGTACGAAAATCAGCGAAGGTTGTTTGCATTGTTACGCGGAACGCATGGCGGGGCGTTTGTGTTTAATGGGGCAGGCGAAGTACAAAGACGGCTTTCGCGTGACCTGCCACGAAGACTGCCTGGCGGAGCCCTTTCGCTGGAAGAAACCGCAGTTGGTTTTTACCTGTTCCATGGGAGATATGTTCCACGAAGCTGTACCCGATGCGTTTTTGTTTCGCGTGTTCGAAACCATGAACCGCGCCAATTGGCATACGTTTCAGATTTTGACCAAGCGCGCCGAGCGTTTGGGGGAGATTGCGCCGAAATTGTATTGGTCGCCGAACATTTGGATGGGCGTGACCGTTGAGTCGGAGCGTCAAACGAGGCGCATTCCGTATTTGCTTTCGACCAAGGCACATCTGAAATGGCTGTGCCTGGAACCGTTGTTGAGTGCCGTGCCGAATTTACCGTTGGACGGCATTCATTGGGTGATTTTAGGCGGCGAAAGTGGTCCGCAAGCGCGCCCGTTGCGGGAAGAATGGGTGACGGACGTGCGCGACCAATGTTTGGTGCACAAAGTACCGTTTTACTTCAAGCAATGGGGCGGTTTTAATAAGAAAGCGACCGGCTGTCTGTTGAATGGGCGCGAATGGAAGCAGGTGCCGCAACCGGCGTTGGAGTTTTATTGAGACGAAATGCAGGTGCGCAAAAACGGATGTTAAGGAATAATTTTGCAACAACAGATGGTTTCGGCGATCGGTGTAAGGGAGATTTTCAAATTTCTTAGGATTTTTTCCTTAAAAAGAGAGTCTGTATCCGATTTACACAAGTTTTTTCCTTTTTCGCATCGAACTGCTTCTTTGGTACAGCTTTGAGTGTTAAACAGTCGGAAGTTTATACGAACGCCTCCGAAAAAAGTGTAATTTTTTTGCTGACGGACGTTTTTTGTTTCCGCGCCTGATTTTTCACCCAGGCGCACCATTCTGGGCTGACGGAAATGGAAAGTCGTGCGGATTTCATGATAGTTTAGTTGTATTTCAGGGAAAAGGAACTGTCGACTTTAAAATCCTGCCCCCTTCCGCACACCTCGCCTTGTCACCGCAGAGGTATTTACTTCCGTTCCATGTTGTATATTTTTTCAGAGGAATTCTCCTCTTCTCCCCCCCCTAACCCCCCACGGGCACGCTTGCGCGTGCCCGTGGTGTTCTGTATGATACATCGCAGTCTTTCGACCGCTTCCGGCAGTCGTCGACCGCTTTAACAGCAGTCTCTCGACTGCCTTACTCTTCACGTTCTTCTTAGAACGTATATATCAAACCAACCTCGGCGGTGTGATTGAACGGCGTCT
>DEWA01000044.1 GCA_002363035.1 Verrucomicrobia bacterium UBA3222 | reverse complement strand
AGGCGTTTTAAAAAATGTACCGCGGGATTAGGGGGGGGTATGTGAAAGAGAGTAATTTTAAAAAGTGCATAGGGGACGCGGCGGATGAAGAGAAAAGCGGAGGATTTTTGCCGAAGAATGTTGCAAGAGGATGGCGATGGAGGAGAAATGGAAAACAGGGGGGCGGCGGATGAGTACTGCGAGTGATAAGAGAAGGAAGCGGTGCCGCAATGATGAATAAGGAGGAGTGGCGGGTGGAGGAGAGGAAGATGCGCGGTGCTCCGCGGGAAGTGTTTGCCCGTTGCCGTGTCAAAGGACAAGAGAGGTGCAAAACAACCGAAGGCGGACGGGAGAAAAAACAGAGCTAGATGGAGGCGTGGAAAGCGTATGTAAGTATATCAGACGTTCAAATCTAAACATTCTTCCAAAACTCCCGTTCAAATACCTCCGTCGGTACATTTTATGCTTCACATTTCAATGAGCGCGCGGAAAAACATTTGTTTTCGAAAGCAAGTTTATGAGTGTGGATTTCGATTTTTTAATAACATTATATTTGAAAATTTTCACCGCCAGCGCACCCATTCCCGGGGTGATGATGTACGTCAGCATTGCAAGTTTTTTGACGCCGCGGGAGCGTTGGCGGGTGGCGCAAAAAGGGACGGCGGTCGCAACGTTCATCTTAATTTGCGCCGTTTTTTGCGGTTCCGAACTTCTGCGTTTGATGGGGATTGATATGAATACCTTTCGGGTTGCGGGCGGGTTGGTTCTTGGAAAAATCGGGTGGGATATGCTGTATCCGAAAGACAGCGCATCCGAATCGTCCGTTTCGGGCAAAAGTCTGATCGTGACGCCGCTGGCGTTTCCGTTGATTGCGGGGCCGGGTGCCGTTTCGTCCGTTATCATCGGGCAATCGGAAGCCGTTACCGTGCCGCAAAAATTTTATGTGTATGCGGCAGTCCTTCTCATCATGCTCACGTTTTATATTGCTTTTTACATTGCCTGTTCGCTTTCGAAATACATGAAGCCGGTGTTCATACAAATTTGCACAAAGTTGTTCGGTATTTTGATTTTGGCGATTGGTTTTAAATTGATGACATTCGGTGTCGTCGGATTATTGAAAAGCGTGTAAGGTGGTTTTGCGACTCTTTCGGTATTTCCCGTCATCGGTTTCGTTTAATTTTGCGTGACAACCGCCGTGGTTTTCTGTTGCAATCAACGGCGGACGTGGTTGAGGATATCCGCTATTTGCTGGCTTTGTACTCAAAGTTGTTCGTGACGTGTTCGCCGCCGATTACGGTTGCGCTGTTTATCGGGATGACGCAGGGATATACGGCGGAAGAGCGTTGGGAAACGGCGCGAAAAGGTTTGAAAATCGCCGCTGGTATTTTGCTGACAGTGCTGATTTGCGGTAATCGGATTTTCGAGATAGTCGGTGTGGCAACGGACGGGTTACGGATTGCCGGCGGGTTGATTTTGTGTCGGCTTGCTTGGACGATGTTGCATTCAAATATCGAAATTGCCGACGAAACGAGCGGCGAAAAAAGCGTAAAACGCGAAGATATTTCCGTGGTTCCGTTAGCGTTTCCGACAATTGTCGGAGCGGGTACGATTTCGTCGACGCTTATTTGCAAAGCTGATGCAACCAATACAAAAGAATTACTTTACGTCTGGCTGGCGGCAGGGCTGATTATGTTGACGTTTTATCTGTTTTTTTATCTCATCTGCTTCTTTTCGCGATGGTTTACGCCGACGTTTACGGTGATTTTTGCACGCCTGTCGGGATTGTTGCTGTTGGCGATGTCGGTGCAGCTGGTCGTGTGCGGCGTTATGGGATTTTTGCCGAAATGAAAGCGGAAGAAAGAGGCATGCGGCGGTGGTTGAAGAGCGCCCTGCATTGGGGAAAGAAAGTCTATCAGTTTCGATGCGACCGCATGACGGAAGAACAGCGCGGAGAATTTCTGAACCTTCAGAGTCGGCTCATTGAAATAAAGAAAACCTGGAAGCGAAACACGCCGATGCCGTCGGATTTGGAAACGACGCTGGATACGTTTGATACGCGGCTGACAACCTACGGGGAGCCGTTTTATCGCAACGTTCCGATTTCGGTGTCGCGAATGTTCAGCGAAAACGCGGAAGTGATTTGGGTCGCGATGTTTGCGGCACTGGTGATAAGAACATTTTTTTTTCAGCCGTTTCGCATCCCGACCTGCTCTATGTTTCCGTCATTTTCAGGAATGGTGACGCGCCTGCATAAAGATACGGATCCGAAGGTGCCGCTTTGGAAAATTCCGTTTCGATGGATTACGACGGGTGAAACGAATTACCGTTGTGTTGCGCCGTGCGACGGTCGCGTGTATATTCCGCTGTTTCCGCCCGAAGAGGTGATGGGGGCAAATTCGCTGATGCGTTACAAAAAGGAAAAGGGGATGATGTTTTTCTCGCACTGGGTAACGTGGTTACCGGCGGAAGAGGTGCGTACTTACACGATTTACGTGGATGACCAGCCGGTGGTGTTGCGTGTGCCGGGAGAATTCACCGACATGGAGGCGTTGCTACAAAAGAAATTTTTTCCGCAACATAACAAAGAGGAAATGTTCACGCTTTTCGAGCACATGGATCGGGATCCGAAAAGAGGGTTTTGCCTGAAGACCCAACGGTTTGTAAAGCGCGGCGAGACATTTTTGAATTTCGATATTTTGGAAGGCGACATGGTGTTTACCGACCGCATGACGTATCATTTCAGACAACCGCGCGTCGGCGAATCGGTTGTGTTCAAAACGAAAAAAATTCCGCAGCTGGACAGCGATTTTTTCTACATTAAACGCCTGGTCGGGCGCGAGGGCGATCGTTTGTCGGTCAAAGATGGCTGTTTGTACCGAAACGGGAAGGAAATGACGGAGCATCTTGCCTTCACAGCCAACAATCGAAAAATCGGTCTGTATGCGGGGTATGTGGCAAAGGGCTGTTTTGAAGACGGGAAGGAAGCGGTTGTGGAACCGCAACATCTTTTTGTGTTGGGAGATAATTCGCCGCACAGTTACGACAGTCGCTTTTGGGGGCAGGTGCCGCAGGAGGCGGTCATCGGGAAAGCGTTTTTTATTATGCATCCGTTCACCTGGCGCTGGGGATGGAGCCGAAAAGCCAATCCGAAC
Source organism: Verrucomicrobia bacterium UBA3222 (assembly GCA_002363035.1). Taxonomy (GTDB): domain Bacteria; phylum Verrucomicrobiota; class Verrucomicrobiia; order Opitutales; family UBA9783; genus UBA3222. The sequence continues at coordinate 25,335 of DEWA01000044.1, read as the reverse complement.
GTCGGTGCCAATCGCGAGGATTTTGTGTTTGACTAGGGTAAAGTAAGATTTTAGAGAGCGAATGGTATTTTGTGCCGTTTGAAAGGAATTATCGAGACGGGTGCGGTGTTTTTTCGGCTTATTCCGCGATCGAATCCGTATCCGAAACTGCAGTTCCCTTGCGGGATTGAGACCCATCGTCCCGAAGTGCTTTAAAGTCAAATGAGGGTTTTGAGTACTTTGCGGGTTCCGTATTTAAATCCGCATCCGAACCCATGGAACTTTTACGAAAAGTTGACCGATGGTTGGAAGAGGCGTTGTCCGTGTCGCAGGAAGCATCGAGTTCATAGAGAAAATTTTCAGGCTTTAATCCTTCAAACTCTTTGTCGGGAGGTTTTTGTTCTTGACGCGCCGTGTGTTCCGTGCCTTGTTTCGCGCCTTTGCGCTCATCTTCCAATCGCGTAAAAGGAACTGAAGCGGGTGCGGAATTTTTTCTTCTTTTTCTTGGCGGTTGAACGACTGGCGGGGTGTCAATTTTTTCGAGGGATTTTTCAACCATTCCCTTTTGAACAGAGGATTGCGGCGTTTCCGAAATAATGGTTGTCGGTTGGGGCATCGGTTGATTTTTTTCTTCTTTTTTTGAATTTTCGGGAAAATGTATGACGGTTTCGGGAGAAATTTTTGGTTCCTCCAAAGACGTATCGGAGGATTGCAAGGTAACGGGCTCCAGGGTCGTTGATTTTTGTGGAAGAAGTGGTTTTCGGGAATTTTTCGGCTTTTGTTTGTAATGATACCGCGTCGCCTGTTCTTCCCAAGTATCGTTCGACGTATGTTTGATTTCCGTTTCACATACGCAAAGATCGGAATAAGTTTCAAAACAGGTGAAAATGACTAACACATCGATATTTGCCTGTAATACCGAAAGTTGCGGGGTCTTGTTCATTGTGTTCCCGTTGTTTGTCGGTTTGTCGGAATTTTCGGGATCGTATGCAAAAAATTTCCAAAACTTTTCCTTATCCGACCACGGCGGATATATTGAAAACAGTTCTTCCTCCGTTCCGAAGAAATAAAACGGGATGCTGTTTGACGGCGGGTTTTGAGAAAAGATATTCCAGGGAATATCTTTTGAATTTTCAGCATCCGCAAAGAACGTCCGTTCCCGTTGACCGACGGAATGATAAATTTTGTCGCAGTTAAATAAAAGGCAAGCATCTAACTGTTGCGATCGCGTTTGAGTGTTAAAAATTATCCCGCTCGGAGACAATTCGGGAGATTTTGGATTTTGTCGGGCTTCATTCCTCGGCTGCCGCGAAGATTTTGTTTCGGAGCCGAACGGCCAACCGCAGGTGTACATCATCGGAATATCCCACTCGCGCCGTTCGTATGTTTTCGGACAATTTTTAATTTCCACATGAAGCAGGCGGTCGAGATTGGGAATGAGTTTATCAAAGGAAAATGTTGTTTCGTTGCCGGGCGGGAGCGTCACGTCCAATGCGAATTCGATATTCGGATCCATAAAGAGATTGCCCTGTTCGTCTAAGATCTCTGCGATGCATTTGAATTGCAACGTACCTTTTAACGGTCGGTCGTAAGGGTTCCAAAGCGTGCATTCCGTATCTTTGCGATCGAATTTTTGCCCCATGAAGGTAAAAATCGGCATGAACAGGGGTGTATTTAAAGGTTCATTGCGTTCCGAGGTTTGCAGCAATCGCCAACGTTCGGATAGGATTTCTTTTTGTGAGGCGTTCAATGACGGAACTTTCGAGGTCAAGGCAGTCTCTCGGAGGTGTTTGCGTACTGTTTCCAAAGTGAAATCCGCTTTTTTGACAAAATTTTCCGATAATTTCGGTAAAATTTTTACGCTTATCCGAGCGTTGGATGTGTCATCGGAAGGGTTCGGGCAAAAAAATTGTTCGAAATCATCGGTTCCGAGATCCCACAGTTGCGTGTCAATAATATAGGAGTGTAACGATTGTTTCGCTTCCGCGACGCAAAATGTTAATTTTCTTTGTTTTAATCGTTGCAATACCTCATCGGCGACAAGCGATGTCTGCTTTTTGGCGAGTGTTTTGCGGATTTCCCGGTTTGTCGATTGTTGTTCTTGATAGAGACGCAACGTTTGCGATGTTACGAAACCGCCTAGGGCAGACAAAACGAGAAGGGTGACGACTAAGGCGGAACCGTTACAGCGGTTTTGAAACCTTGAATTCCGGCTCGACGATGTATTGACCGTTTTCATCCACCAGGTTTGCTGTTACGAAGATAAGTAAATTCTTTTTTTGCGAAGTTTTCCCTTTCGACTGAAAGAGTTTCCCGAAAATCGGAATATCGCCGAACAGCGGGATGCGATCGTGTGTTTCTTTGACTTCTTCGCGCGTTAAGCCGCCCATGACGACCGTGGAGCCGCTTTTAATTGAAAGTTCGGTCTTAATTTTTCGCGTGGCAAAGGTCGGTTGCGTGAAACCTGCACTGTAATTTTTGGTTCCGGAACCGCTTGAAGTGACGTTGGCACCGCCGTATTCGCTGAAACCTGCGAGTTGTGTTACTTTTGGCTCCAGCGTTAAATGAATGTATCCGTTATATTCGGCAACGGGTGTAACCGTCATTTCAATGCCGACATTGCGCGTCGTGAAGTTTTCGGGTGCTCCCGCCAGGATGGCAACGCCGGCAGCCGTTGATCCGCGACCGTCATTACCGACATTCGCAATGCCGTCGCGGTAACTTTGCGGATAACGAAACTCATCGGCAATCACAATCTCCGCCTTTCGTCCCGACAGAACCGTTACCTTTGGTGTACACATCAGATCCGAATCCGTATTTTGTTCAATAGCCCGTAGAACAACACGACTTTGGTATCGGTTCAACACAGGGAGCGCATCTATAAAGTTGCCGTCCCCGCTACCGTAATTCAGAGCACCTGCCATATCGATGCCGTTCATATTATCTCCCGTCCCATTCAACACTGATATTCGTCTCAATAGACCGAGATCGCTTACACCGACCCGAGCTCCTTCCTGTGTTCCGGAACTAAATTTCAACCCTAATTCATCCAAAACTCCCTGCGTGACCTCCAAAAATTTTGCTTCGATGGCGATTTGTTTGCACTGACGATACTGTTGAAGAATAGCTTCGATGCGCTGTAACCAAAGCTCTTCGTGCGTGACGATGAGGTTAGAGCCGTCGTAGGCAAAACCGACGTTTTTGTCGTTCATGGGAATGCCGATACGTTGAAAAAATTGCTTTAAACGCTCCTCCTCCGAAAGTTTCTTTTCCTCATCATTGTTATGCAAGTCGGTATAACTCAAAATTTGCAACACACTGCCGCGCGAAATCGGGAATACACAGGTGCGTAAGGTTTGTTTCAGAGACGGGTCGCGAAAAATAATACTGTTTCCTTCGTACAATACCGTGAACTGCGTCATCTCGCTCAACCAGTGAACAATGCGCTCCAATGATAAATCCCGGATGCTTAAGTTGATCTCGGGCGCCGTGTTTTTCGGATCCACCAGGATAAAATTCACCGTTTGCCCCTCCGTTGCGTTGGCTTTAACGGCTTCGTCGACGATGCTCAAAACCTCCGCAAACGGCATGCGTTCGATATGAATTTGTGGCAAAATGACGCGCTTGGCATACTGTTGTAACGTTTCAATCGGCGGGGAGGGCAAAGGGATTTTCGGCGAAATATCTTCACTCGCGGAAGCCGATTTTTCTTTTGAAACCGCCCACGTCTCCCGAACGTCCTTCAATAACGTTTGGCGCGTTTCGTACCGCAAAGCGTCTTCCTCTGCTTTTGTGTCTGCTTCCGAAATATGTGCCGTTTCTGCCCGTGTATTTTTGTCTGAAACTTCCTCTTGATTTCTTTTATCCGCAACTTCCGATCGTCCTGCTTCGGTCGGTTCTTCCTCGTCTGAACGCAACAAAACCGCTTTTTCAACAGCGGCGCGGGTTCCCGAAGTTGCACCGTTTTTGTCGGGCGGCACGGGGGATGCAGGCGATAAATTGTTTTTCGGCACTCCTTCGCGTTTATGCGGATGCTCAACCGCCTCGGTCGAATAAACTGCTTCCGATTTTACTTTGTCCGTTTGAAAAAATTCGTTGCGGGTCATATCACTGCTTCCTGCCATATTTTCATCGCGATATCCTCCGGTCGACAGACGCCGCAAACGTTCTCCGTAGGTTTCCTTTTCGCCCTTTTTATCGGGTTGAACGGACGTTCTTTGAACACCGTTATCGATCGTCACCGAAGACACAACGCCGCCTTCTTCATTCAAAGTACGACGGGCAACGGCATCGCGATTTTTCGGTGTATCGACAGAGGAACTTTGTGCCGATAAAGGATTGTGCGAAACTTCCTCGGAGGTGCTTTGTGTAATACGATCATCGAAATCGGAAAACGCTTCCCGAGCCGTTGTTTCGGGTGGTGTAGTTAGTGGGGTATTCGAAACAGTTTCTGCAGAAACGGAACACAAGCGGTGCACGGGCTTCAAAAGCCCGTTACCAACACCACTTGTGAATATGAAAACAATCAGAAAACGCTTAACATGCCTTTGGAGCCCTGCCAAGTGTCCTCTGACACAATAAACCACACCTCCATGTGAACGGAACTTTTTGCCGTGTGTCAACAGGAAAAATAAATAATTTCTTAAAAAGTTTTATTATCGGCAGATTTTTGACAAAAGAGGATCGAAAGCAACAAAAAGCGAATTACCGTGAATTCATATGCGCATCGTACAAATCATCCGCGAAGTACCCGGAGTTGTAAGCGGGAAAAGGGCGGGTTGGATGTTTATGGTGCGGAACCGTTTAAAATCGAAAAAGAACCGGTCGAACTCTTGGGCATCCGAGCCGAAAAGTGTCAATGTTCCACGTGCAGGCGGTTCAATTCTCTCTCGGTTTAAAATGCTTTTGCAGTAAAAAGCAGATTAAAAGCAATAAAACAGCAAACCATTGACAGAGGTTCAGGGCAAAAAGGTAGGAATGCGCTTCGTGGCATTTGGCAAAAAAGTAGGGTCCGGTTGCGCTTCCGAGGCAGAGGCACGCCGATGCACGACCATTGACGGTGCCGATGTGTTTTGTGCCGAAAAGTCGTGGCAATACCATGTAGGCAAGGATTTGGCGCATTCCCCAATAAGCACCCGCCGTCAATCCGTACAGACAGAGTATGAAATTGTTCGCGATGTATTGAAAGCTGTAAAGCAGGCTGATGTCGAGCAACAGGAAGAGAAAGAGGGTGTTTCGGACGCCGATTTTTTCAAAAAAATGCCCGGCGACGAACGTTGTGAGAATTGTTATAACGGGCGTTCCCATCAGGCAAAGCGTTACGTTTTCCGCGCGTACCCCGAAAGCTTCGCACATCGGAACGAGATGAAACGCCAGGGCGGTCATTTGGAACGCTTTGAAAAACAGCATCGTCATCACCAGCCAAAGTGCAGGCGAGGTCTTGAAGGTTTGCTCGGTATCTTTGGAAGGAGGTTTGGACGAAAAGGTGCTTCGCGAATTTGCGGCGTGCGTTGAAATGTCGAAAGAGGATGCTTTGTCGGAAGAGGGTAGGGGCGTGAAGGGCGAAGGCGTCGTGCTTTGGGCGAAATTCGCGCTTTTTTCGAAATTTCCGGGCGCAGTTTTGTGGAGAACGGCAGAAATTTCGTCGGTTTCACGTTCTACATGCAAATTTTCCGCATTTTCCGGCTCACCCGAATAATCGAAATCGTTTTCCCAAACTGCAGGCGGTTTTTTAATCCAACGCACCAAAAAAAGCATGATGCAAAGCCAGAAAATGCCGACGGCAAGCCAAACGTGTTGCCAGGCAAAAAAGCGCGACAGGCGCAGATTAAGGTGCGGCATTGAGGAAGCGACGGACGCCAGTAACAGACAGGTCAGACCCGTTGCAAACCCGCGATTTTCCTTAAACCACGCCGCCACCATGCAACGTCCCGTCAACATGTACGATTGCACGGATATTCGAATGGCGACAAAGGCGCAAAAGAGGATGAAAAGGTTCAAAAACGGCGGTGCGGCGATGATTTTCAACGCACTCATGCCGATAAACGCGCCGCCGAATAAAGTGACAAAAGCACGCAGAAAAATCTTTGTCGGGCAACGGTCGTACCTACGTCCGATGTGCGGCAGAGCAATGCCCGTCAGTAAATTTGCCAATCCGTAGATAAAGCTGATTTGCGCCGATGTGACCGCCAAGTCACGACAAACATCTTTCAAAAACGGGCTGAAGGATGCCGTTCGCCCGAAACCGCTCAGTCCTTCCAACAGAACGGTGATAACGAGCACCACCCAACCGTAGTTGAACATGACCTCATTATCACGGCGGTTTTCGCAAGTGCAAGTTCTTTGCTCAAAAACGTCGGTTGATGTCCTTTGAGACCGCCGCAATGCCGAATTGACTTAAGAACATGCGGCGGACACCTTTTTAGGTAAAGAAACGCTTTTGTGACCGCAATTCCGTCCTGCCCGTTTGAATTTTTCGACGAAAATCCGTCCGGAAATTCCTCTGCGTATTTTATGCGATGTGCTTTTAATGAGGCACTGAAAGCCTGGGGAAAGGGTGAAATTCCAATTGGAGCAGTGGCGATTGCCGATGATAAACTTGTTGCACGCGCCCATAATGCGGTCGAAACAAATCACGATCCGACCGCTCATGCCGAAATGCAACTTATTCGGGAACTTTCAAAGAAAAAGAGAGATTGGCGGCTGACCGACGTGACGCTTTACGTTACCAAAGAGCCATGTCCGATGTGTGCGGGTGCGATTTATAAGGCTCGGATACCCAAAGTTGTCGTCGGAGTTGTTGACCGTCAACAGGGTTGCCTGGGCGGTTGCCTGTGTCTGCACACGGCGTTGCGGCTTTATCATCGCGTTTCGGTCAAAGTTGAACCGTTGGACGGTGCCTGCGAACGCATGCTGAAAACATTTTTTGAATTGCGGAGACAACAAAGCTGAGTTGTTTCGATTTTGACAACCTCGGTTCTTGATTTTTTCATGGAAGGAACCTTGCGTATGGAGGAAGGATTTACATCGGTTCCGGCGGATCCGAATTCCGTGCGCATAAAATTCCTTGCGCTCGGCAGTTGTGCGTGTCGTGCGCTGGAGGTCTTCGCCGCGCAATCAACTTCGCTTTCGGACGATTGTCTGGCGGTCGATACCGATCGTTCCTGCCTGGATGCTTTGGAAAAAACGGTTTCAACCTACTGCTTTGGAGAAGATTTATTTCGCGGTTTCGGATCGGGCGGTGATGCCGAATGGGTGCAAAAGCATTTTCCGCTTCGGGATGAGCGTCTGAGTGCGTTTTTTCAGGGGGCGCATGCGGTTGTTATTTTGGTCGGTTTAAGCGGCGGAACGGGCAGCGGAACCGTTGAAGCGGCTCTCAGTCTTGCACGACAAAGCGGTCTTTTTACCGTCGTTATTCCGCTGATGCCGTTCTCGTTTGAAGGTCATCCGAAAAACGTGCGTGCGCAGGCGCAACTGGAACGGTTGCGGAGTACGGCGGATTTGGTGCTTCCGTTTTACAATGATTTGCTGTTTCAAACATTGCCCGGGAACGCAACCGCGCAGGAGGCGTTGGCGGAAGGGTATCGTCTGCTTTCGCAGGTATTAAAGGTACTCCGTGACGGATTGCACCCACGGGAAAATACGCCTTTTGCATGTCGTTTGAATGATTTTGTGCATCATTTCGACAATAAACCCGATACGGTTGCTTGGGGCATCGGAAGCGGGAATAACGTAAACGCGGCATTGGAAGCAACTTTGAAATGCCCGATGCTGAAGGTAAAACTCGACACTTTTGTACCGCAACGCATTTGTCTGTTTCTTCAAACTTCTTCGGAATTGCCTTTAAATGCGCTGAAAACATTGCACGAAGACCTGCGGGCGCGACTGAATGTTTCGGATGCACCGTTTTTAACGAGTTGTTCCGTGCGGGAAAGTGAAAAAAACGAGGCAACCGCTTTGCTGATTTTGACTGCCGGCGCGAAAAATTTAAAAACGGAGCGTTTTCGGCGCAAAAAATCCAAGAAAGCCCTCTGTGATGATCCGTCCCAAATACGGTTGAATTTCGAAGGCGAGTATGCCGAATCTTATTGGGATACACCGACCTACCTGCGATTGGGTTTGAAGCTGGAACCGTGAAATGCAACGGTAGACGATGCGACGGCTTTACGACGTTGGAGGTGTTGCTGTGTTTAACCGCTTTGTCTGTTGCCGTTTCCGTTTGCATGAAGTGGTACGTTTCGCAAAGCCATCAATACTCGATGCTGCGTCAAAAGTGGCGTTTGGTGCCGTGCGCGGATGCGTTTGAGCTTCACATTAGGGAACAGCCGAACACACAATCGTGCGTCGGAACATGGTATGCGGTGCGAAACGCTTCAAAGGCGGAAAAGTTTGATTTTGTGCGCCAACGACCCGCTTCGTATGATTTCAGGATAACGGTTGGAAACAACGCATGGGCACCGGAAAAAACGGCGCGCTTTTGTATCAGGTCGCAAGGCGTAACGGAGGAGAATATCGCTGAGTCAACGCCCGAAAAGCCCGAATTTTTAATCGTTCGTTTTTATGCCGAAGGGAAAACGCATTGTCTGCATACATGCTTTGTACCCGTAACGGCGAAGAAATTTAAAGCGGAGGAATTAACCGTCGAGCGTGTTGAACGTTTTCTGCTGACGCCAAAGACCGAAAAATCTTCAAACTTCAAAGATAAATAAGAGTAGGGGGAGGGTTGCAAAAACGGTCATGTGCCGAAATAATCGGGCGGTCATGGTAAAACAGGTAGCGATGAAAACCGGATAAGCCGACCGCGCGTTGCGATTAACGGAGCGGCTTCTTCCGTTCCCCGATGTGCGGTACGGTTAAAAACGGCTGTTGCATCGGATCATCGTACTTAAAAATCTCCGACGCATTCGGTACGGTTGACGGTGCCTCGTTGAGCGTTTCAAACAAACGTCGCCGAATGGTCTGCCGAAGCGTTTGTTGTTTCGGGAAAGACGTATCCGAATAACGGGAAAAATTGTATGCCGTATGCAGGCAATCGGGGCGAAAATCCAACAATTCCCGCTGTAAATCCGTTAACGGGCGCAGTTCGCAGAAGGCGTTGTTCGGATCGGGAAACAACGGTACGGGTTCTTTTTCAGGAGACGACTGCGGGAGCCAATAAAATTTACACAGCAGAATAAACGCCAAAGCGCATACAGCGGCGACGATTTTCATTCAACGTTACCATCGAAGCACGTTGAAAGAAAACAGGCGAGTTCCGATTGTATCTTTCGGCGATTGTTCCCGAAAATCAATCTCACGGGGTCGCTGTCAGAATTTTATCACCTTTTTCGGTTCCGTTTTGCGTTTCGACTGAATGAATTTGCCGTTGATCGTAATCGGTTGCTCCAACGCGCCGTTGTAAATATCACGCAGAATTTTTTCCGATTTTTCATTTAAAAAGATTTCGGAAATAACCAGTTTCTTTAATTTCGGGAAAACGCAGGTGTAGGTTTCCGTAACTTTGTTGTATGGGAACAACTTTTCGATCGACTTTAAATTGGAACAATGTTCAACCTCCAATGTTTCCAGGGTGTTGCAGACAAACAGCGGCGAAAGATCTTTCAAAAACGTCTTGTTCGCAAGGAATACCTTCAGCGACGGGAAGGTTAAATTCGGCAATAAACTCGTCAGCGGGTTATCGGAAATATCGATCGCTTCCAGCAGGTGATTACATTGTTCCCGCGTTTGCAACTGTTCAATGTAGTTCATCGAAAGGTTCAAATTGCGCAAATTTCGAAAGGCACAGGTGAACGTGTATTTGATGTGATTGTGCGATACGTCCAGCAATTCCAGCGTGTCGCAGTTCATGAATATCGTTCCGTTGGTAATGTCGTTGTAGCTCAGATCCAATTGTCGCAAATTCGGAAGCGACACAATCGGCGAAACATCCCGAATGAAATTGTACGATAAGGATAAGGTTTTCAGAGCAGTCAGTTTTTCGAAACCTTCCGTCGATTTAATATGCGCATGGTCGATTTGAACCGTTTCGATGCGATCCAATGTTACTTTCTTCCCGCCGGACGGTTGCGTAAGCATTTTTTTGAAAGCTGCCCGCGCATTTTGATCCGAAAAGACTTTCCACGGTGATTTCTTGCCGCCGAAGGTTACGAACGGCGGCAACAAAAAGGCAATCGTTAAAATCCAACGCATACGTTTATGTTCAAAATACTCTTAAAGGTTGAAGGAGAAACGGATTTTGCATTCCCTTTTTACGCACACGCTTTTTCAACCAATTCCGACAATTCTTTCAGATCCGCTTTGAATTCCAACTCCTGCGGCGTACTCGGCGGACGCTGTTCGAAGATTTTCAACGCTTGGGTGACGTACTTTCGGGCTTGTTCGAATTGCTCGGCGCGTATGGCGCAGTCGGCGGCAAAAAACAGCAATTCCGGTTCGGCAAAAATCCCCGTTGTCGCCTGATAAAACCTTCCCGCCGTTTCGAGATCGTAGAGTTTTTCCGTCAATTCCCCGATGCGCATGTACACGCGATAGTAATTCGGATACAGCAGTGCGATAAAGTTGTACATCAGAAACGCCTTCTGCGTATCGCCGCTTTCGTACGCCCGATTGGCGTATTCCGACAGAATGTCGAACGTTTTGTTGCGCGGATAATGCAGTCGGTGCTTCAGCTGTTCCCAAAGTTTATTCAACTTTCCTTTGGTATCGTAGTATTTAAACGCTTTAATCGCTTCGCGTACGTGTTCCAACTGCTCGGCGATGTGTTTCTCCCAAAACGGTTCCTGCTCCAGGAGCCGTTCTCTAAAGCCGCTTGTCTTTTGATTTTGGGCGTATTCCGATACGACCTGCAAAAAGGCGAAGGTTTGCGCGAGTTCTGTTTGGGTGAGGGTGTTCATTGGGATTGAATGTAAAGATTAAAAATTATACAAGTGAAACAGCTGCTTCTCCGAAGCTAAGGCTCGGCGCATACTGTGCCCATCGGAAGAAGCCTTTCTTTACGGTCTCTACTTCTACTTTGTGGATTTTATTGTCTTCAATACCTTGCACGTCAAGGAGGATGCTGCCAGTTTTTTTCACTATTTCTTCGAGTGCATCCCTGTCTTGATTTAACAGATAATAGGCTATTGATTTTTCATCCAGAATTTTCTTAACACATTGGTTAATATCGCTAAAAATACCCTTTAGGTTTGTTTGTGTAAGATTCTTTTGTGTAAGAGCTGTTATCAATCCTTGCAGTTCTGCGAATTGTTCGAAATAGTAATTTTTGCTGTTATCTTGAACTTTTATGTAGTTGTTTTTGAGAAAAGAACTGTTGTTGAACATATCTACGATGGTATTTATGTCTTTTTCTTTTATTTTTTTATTGTCGGTACCAAGCTTTTCGACTTTGTTTTCCGTTTTCAATCCTTCCGCTTTTTCCGATTTGTTGTTTTCCGCTAAATTCACAATTTCATTTCCCTCAATAGCTCCCTCTTCCGTATTTTCATTTTGAATGATGGAAATGTTTCCGAAATCAGGTTTCAACTCCTTCTCTAAATTTCCCCCGCTGTTTTTAAACTCTTTAACAATCTCTATTGCTATCGAGTTGCCTAACTCGCCACCTCTTATTTCATTTTCGTCTATGTCGGAGAATACTGAATTGTTTGTCTTATGGTTTCCTATCTCCTCCTTGATGTTGACTACATCTACCTTTTTATCCGCTCCCTTTGAATTCTTCGAGAAGCTTTCATTCAAAGTTTGGAACGACTTATCGAGCTGTTTGACATCGAATGATTTGTTCAGTGCATTCAATGCCTTCTTTTGATTTTTATCGAGGGGTTGGTTTCCCAGAAGATCATTAATACCTGATATACACTTTTGTATCGCTTCCTTATCATCTTTAAACAAAGTTTCTATATTAAGATCACCTTTCTCTATGCCTTCTTTTGTCAGTTTGTTGATTTTATCTTGATAATTCACGAACTGTTTATTTAATTCGTTCAAAAGATTATTAAATTTTCCTTTTGCTTCCTTCGTAATCTTACTGCCGGTAGCTTCGAGTATATTTTTTAAATCATTGACGTCATTTCTAACATCCTCAGCCTGAGTTTTCAAAAAGTTAATAACTTTACCTATTTGCTTCGGATCTCGGATAAACGATATGATGGTCGGGATCGCCCCAAGCATGCCTGAGCCGATGTCCTTCAGTGTTTGAATAATGACGTTCTTTGCGCCTTTGATATACGGGTCTCTGATGTTGTGAATCAGTGTCACGATCGCACCGCCGAGAAACAGTCCTCCCGCTATAGCTCCGAGTACCGGAAGGGAAACCGGAAGCGTAATGGCGACGACCCCGGCGGCGACCAGACCGGCAACGACACCCAATGCCGTACCGAGTGCGACGCCGGCATGTCTCAGGAAATTACAAAAACCGATAAGCTTGTCTTTTATCCCTTTGCACTTATCTTTAACGGCTTCACCTGCGTTCTTTATTATTTCTTGACCATTGCCAATCACCTCGTTGCCGATGTTTTTGAGGTCGTTTGCTATATCGATGTGTGCACTCATACTTTTCCCTTTTCTTTAATTATTCATCAGCAATCGTCCGCATTCTCCGTACACATCCTTTAAATCGCACGGTTGGTTCAGATTTTTCCGAACGTCTCGCGGAACGTTGATGCAGAGGTTTGAGAATTCAAAGGAGCGCGTGCGTTTCGTCACCGATACCGTCGGCGTACCGCGATAGGAGTGGTGCGCAACCATACCGTCGAACGTAAGGCGCAGATTTTCCACCCAAACGCCTTTGGTCGGTTGTTTTTCGTGCGTATTTAAATGACGGTTCAGCATCGCCCAGTTGGTGTTCTCACCTTGTTCTACGGAAGCAAGTTTCGTGCCAAAGAAATTTAATTCATCAATATGAAGCGTTTGTTTCGGCAGGGAGAGCCAATCGAAGCGGCATTCGATTTTCGAAAAGCTTGCCATGTCGGAACTTTGGAAAGACGTCGGGTTGTAAAGCGTAACATTCTTTAAGCAAATTTTTCCCTTCCACCATTCAATTTTTGCCGATCCGATTTTACAGGGGAAATCGGTCTTTATTTCCCATAGCCACGAAAGCGTCGGCGGCAACCAATAAGCGGTGGTAAAAAGTGCCGCGATCAACAGCCAGACGGAGGAACAGAGCAGTCCCAGGAGCAACCAAAGCAATCCGCGAAACGGTAATAAGAGAAGTGTTTTCATGGGAATATCATGCGGAAAACACCGACGACGGGCAATGCGAAGTTGAGGTTTCGTTGGAAAGATTTGCCGTTGTCTTTGTCAAAATTTTCATTTGTTGGTTGATGTTCACGGCGGCAAAATGCTTCGGAGCACAACGGCGGTCGACAAACGGGAAGTGTTTTATGTTCATGTGTTTATTTCAATGCGGAGGCGTTTGTTAAAAAACAATCAGCCGTTGAATGTCGGTTTCCTGCAACACGTGATACAAACCCGCCGTCAAATACCGAATATCTTCGGTGTTAAACAAGGCGAAAGGGCGTTTTTGGCGAATGCCGTGCGCACGAATGACATCCGCCAGTTGCAGAGTAAGGGTATCCAATGCATGCGTATCGTACGGGCAAATTTTCCGCAACGCATCGCTTAAGCGAACCTTCAATTCGGCGGCAATCGCTTCGACGGATGCCGATGTTTGTTCGTTTTGCGGCAATTTTTTAACCGCCTGAAGAATTAAATTCCCATCGTGCGGTGCAAAAAGCTGTTGTTGCAGCATCGCCGTTACCGCATCCGTTTGCTCTTCCAAGCGGTCGGCGTCGCGAAAGGCATCGTCTTTATCGTCCTTCGCGGGTACATCGGCAACCGTCGCCGGATTTTTTCCGTTCGTCTTCACCGCCTCCGCAACCGTTCCCGTTGAAAAGGCGGACGCGTTTTCCGCAACGAAGGCGGGCGTTTTTTCCGCGGCTTGAACCGACTTTATCGTGTTCGCTGTCTTTCGGAGCACGTCGGAATTTACGGCATCGGATCGAGCGGAACCATCGGACAGGGTTTGTAGGTTTTTGGTTTCGGCCGACGGGTTTCTTTCGGATAATACGTGCGCATGCAGGAATAAACATGCGGATAACAGGAGAGTGGTTTTTGTTTCATACATACCGTTACGGTATAAATCGGACAAAAATCGTCGGTGTCCAAAATTTTTATCCTTATCGGAGGAATATAACGAACGCAGGCAGTCTCAAGACAGGACCTTTAATGATTTAACGAAAAACCGAACATCAAAAGCGGGTTCTCCAAGTGACCGATAACGTTTTAATGAAAATGAAGCGCATCCTTCATTACACAAAGCATACGGCACCTTAAACTCCGCAGTACTTCGCGACTACTCGCCGATGGCTTTGACGATGCGACGGCGAATTTTCTCAATCGCTTTTGCGTGCATTTGCCAAATTTTCGACTGTCCCATGCGCATCCGACGCGCGATTTCCGACAAGAACACGCCTTCGTTATAATGCATATCGAGAACCTTTTGCTCCGGTTCGGATAAAAATTGCACATGCAGTCTGAGAAGAGCCATCAATTCCTTCTTTTCGTACAATTCACGCGCGGTTTTTTGTTGTACGTCCTCCAGTTGCTCCTGCAGCGTCAAAGCGGTTGCGTCGTTCGGCATAAGGGATTTATTCAGCGACAACGTTACGCGCGGCTTCAGGTGCGGCTTCATCCGATTCCATTTTTGGGGCGTCAGGCGAAAATAATCACAAATCACTTTGTCGGACGGCGGACATTGAAATTCTTCTTCATAAGCGGTTATCATCTTTTTAACGGCTTTGACGGTGGTGCGCAAGTACCGCGGCAGGTAATCCGAATGCCGCAGTTCATCCAACAGCGCGCCCTTGATGCGAATGGCGGCGTAGGTTCCGAATTGCGCATCTTTGTTCGGATTGAATGTTTGACCCGCCGAAATCAACCCCAACAGACCGACGGCGTACATGTTTTCACGATCGACGGTCGGAGGAAAGGTCGGCGACATTTTACCGATAATGCTTTTTAACAACGGCAGGTGATCGCGAACCAGTGTCCAGTCGGGACGTTTTTTGAAGGTTTTTGATGCGGAAGGTGCGGTTGATTGTGCGATTGTTTTACATCCCATGCTTCACCAAACAGCATGATTTGTGCCCGCGGGTGATGCAGAGCGACGCCGTGAATGTTTAAAGAACGTTGCATAAGCGAAACAGGCGTCTCGTTTGAGAGGTGCCTGTTATAACACTGCGGGATTTCAAAAAACGGAGCAGGTCATTGTCGGTAAAAAGCAGGAATTTTATTGCCCGCATCGTAAATTTTTTTCAAAATGACTACTAGTTATGAGTAACCATCCCGATCCGAGTGTTTTATTCCCCGTGCCGAACTGCAAAACCGTTACATACGTCAAGCCGCAGATTAAAAATCCGAACATTGTCGTCGGCGACTTTACGTACTTCGGTGATACGGATTTCGAGAAACACGTCACGCACCACTATGATTTTTGCGGAGATAAGTTAATTATCGGTAAGTTTTGCCAAATCGCCGCCGGCGTAAATTTCGTCATGAACGGTGCCAATCATCAAATGAATGCCGCTTCGACGTTTCCGTTCTACATTTTCGAAGGTTGGAAGATGCCCGTTCCGCCAAAGACCGATATGCCGTATAAAGGCGATACCGTTGTCGGCAATGACGTTTGGATTGGGCAAAATACGACGATTTTACCGGGCGTGCATATCGGCGATGGCGCGATTATCGGCTTAAACAGTACCGTCGGTTGCGATATCCCACCGTACACCGTCGCGGTCGGCAATCCCGCAAAATTGCTTCGAAAGCGTTTCGATGATGAATTGATTGATTTGTTGTTAAAATTGCAGTGGTGGAATAAGCCGATTGAGGAAATTCAAATGCTTATTCCGATTTTGACCTGCGGAGATTTGGAGAGAGTGAAGAGGGAGGTAAGGGCGTTGATTGAGAAGTAAAAGTGCTTCGTTGGTAGATGTCCTTTAAGTCTTTGCATTGGGTTCATACAGATACCGCGTGTCTTGGTAAATACCCGCTTCCTTCGATCATTTCACAGCGGACTTTATTGTGAAAACGGACGTCATCGCACAACAACTCTCAACGCACAACGCGACACTTTGCCTAAGTTCCACGTGGCGACACCAACCGCGATGCAAATACACCCCCTGGTCGGGTCAGTGAGATTCGAACTCACGACCCCTTGCACCCCATGCAAGTGCGCTAGCCAGACTGCGCTATGACCCGATGCTTTTATTCCAAAAAATATGACAAAAAAGTCAAGGTTCTTTGCGGTTTAAAAGGTTTCCCGATTTATTTTCTTGCCTTTTTTATCCTTTCGAATTTCCATAAAAAGCAGATGGGGTTGTAGCTCAGTTGGTAGAGCGTATCGTTCGCAATGATAAGGTCGTCGGTTCGATCCCGATCAACTCCACCAGAGGTCGGCATTCCAGTGGCGCGTTTTTTTGGGGTCTCTGGATTTTCCTGGGGTGTTTCTTTCGTAGATTACGCAGTGGTTGTGTAGGAACGGAGTATAGAGATCTGTTACTTTATTCTTTCAATTCAATCCAAAGATATTAAGAATAACAGTCAGAGCACTTTGTCGGTTTTCAGTTGAAGAAACATGGCTTTTTTACCTGACATTGAACCCGTTCGAAAGCGTTTGGCGGAGGTCGATGCGCAGTTAAGCCGTTCGGAGACGTTCCAAAATAAAAAGCTGGCGTCCGATTTATCGCAGGAACATCGGTATTTAAGCAAAATTATTCAGTTATACGAGACCGTCACAAAGTTGCAAAAGCAGGAAAAAGAACTGCAGGCTTTATTAACATCCGAAACGGATGCAGAGTTGCTGGCGTTGGCGGAGCGGGAAAAAGAGAATTTGGCGAAACAATCGGAAACGGCGCAACACGACTTGATGGTGGCGATGATACCGCCCGATCCGAGCGATTCGCGCAATACGATTTTGGAAATTCGCGCCGGCACGGGCGGCGAGGAGGCGGCGTTGTTCGCCGGCGATTTGTACCGCATGTACATGCGGTTGGCGGAACAACAGCGTTGGTCGGTCGAATTACTTTCGGGGCATCCGTCCGAAACGGGCGGTTTTAAGGAGATTATTTTCCTTATTCGCGGCGAAAACGTCTATAAAATGTTGAAATACGAAAGCGGCGGGCATCGGGTGCAACGCGTTCCCGTGACGGAAGCCAACGGTCGCATTCATACATCGTCCGCGACGGTAGCGGTTTTGCCCGAGGCGCAGGAGGTGGATGTGGAAATCAAGCCGGAGGAACTGGAGATTTCGATTTGTCGCGCGAGCGGTGCCGGCGGACAACACGTGAATAAGACCGATTCGGCGGTTCAGCTGTTGCATAAGCCGACGGGGATGATTGTCTATTGCGCCGACGAGCGTTCACAACAGAAAAATCGCGCCAAAGCCATGCAGGTGTTGCGTTCGCGTTTGCTGAAACAAAAACAGGATGAGGAGGCGCAAAAATACGCCAATGAACGCAAACAGCAGATCGGCTCGGGTGATCGTTCCGACCGCATTCGTACGTATAATTTCCCGCAAAACCGCGTGACCGACCATCGCATCAACATGACGGCGTATAATTTGGAACAGGTGTTGGACGGCGACCTACTGCCGTTTATTTCGGCGTTGCAAAAAGCCGATGAGGAAGCGAGACTTGCGGAATTTTTAAAACAGAAAGCAAATACGTGAAAATGGTTTTGGACCGTCTCATCAAAGTGCTGTCGCTCGGTTGCCTGTGTTGCTTTGCGTTTCGTTTCTATATTCACACACAAGACACGTTAAAATTTGGAATTGACGTTTTAAAAGAGGAGGAATTCGAGCGTCTGAATGGGCAGAAGCTGGGAATTTTGACCCATGCGCCGGCGACCGATTCCGATAATGTTCCGACGTACAAAGTTTTTTTGAATTCAAAAATCAAAGAGAACATTGTTTGTTTCTTTTCGCCGGAACACGGACTTTCGGCGACCGCAAAAGCCGGCGAACGGGTTGAGAATGAGCGATTGGACCGTATTCCCGTGTGTTCCTTATATAGAAACGAAGGTTCGGAAAAGGAACCGAAATACGTTCCGACGGAACAATTTAAGCATATCGACACTCTGGTGGTGGATTTGTGCGATGTCGGTGTTCGTTGTTATACGTACATTACGTGCATGCGTTTTGCGATTGAACAATGTATTCGTTACGGAAAGCGCGTTGTTGTTTTGGATCGACCGAACCCTTTGGGACGAAAGCTATCCGGTCCGTTCATGGATGAAGATTTGCAGGGGTATGTCGGCGGTTTTTGCATTCCGCATCTGCATGGGATGACCATCGGAGAGATTGCGATGTTTCTTGTGAAACATTATCAAAAGCATCCGTGGTTGGAACCGTTAACGTCGGAACGATTAAGGAAGGCATCCGTTGAGATTGTTAAAATGGAAAATTACCGTCCGAATGCTCTTTGGTCAGGACAGAAATTTAAAAAATCCTATTTTTGGCATCCGCCGTCGCCCAATCTGCCAAATTTCGAAAGTTGTCTGGCATACAGTTGCATGATACCGATGCAGATCTACGGAAATTTTAAAACGATTTTGGCATCCGAACGCGAGTCGGAGAGTGGTGAAGCGCAGCCGTTTCGCTTCTTTTATATGTATCATAAGGTTGGCAATGCGGAACCGATTGTTAAAGGTCTCAATGAGAAAAAACTCGCGGGCGTTGAGTTTAAAGTTGCTCAAAACGGTGAAACCGGTGGAATCCTCTTAAATATCACCGATTGGGAAAAATTCGCTCCAGATGTGTGTATGCTGCGAATGATGCAGGTTGATAAACAGTTGGATATCGATAAGAAGCGGCACAATAAGCTTTCGATTTTATCCGAAGAGGGTTTCAAAACGTGTACGGATTGGGACGAAGCTCTGCCGTTTTCGCGATTTGCACAACGGAAGGGTTATTGGTCGGTCGCCCGGGGGCTTATCGGCGAGAAAAGTCTCATTGAAGTGCTGTCGAATTCGGCTCCGCTGTCAGACGAATGGATTTCGAAGCACTTAAAAGAATGGAAAGAACGTACGCAGGCGTTTAAAGAGGAACGTTCCGATTGCTTGTTGTATGATTAGCATGCGGATAGGGATTTTTTTTGTTGTTTTTGGGAAGAAAAATTTTTATCCTGAGAGAGGTCTTTAGGAAATTTTTTAAGAGTCAAAATCAGATCTCATTGCTATGACAGAGGAAAAAAATGAAGTGCCTGCGTCCGTGAACGGCGAAGCGGGTAATGTAAGCGGTAATATCGAAACATCGGAAACGAAAAAAGAAGAAATCGTTGAAAAACAACCCGTTAATAACCAACCGAAGCCGTCGCATTTGCGGCAACGTTGGAAACGAAAACCGAATGCGGGCGGTATGGCGACCATTCGCGAAGATACGACGCCGCAACCGAAGGAGCTGAAAACGGTTGAAATACCGACGGCGGAGCGTCTGAATTACCCGAAAGAGACGTTCGGGCGCGACGAAAATCGCAATCGACGTCCTCGGGAGCGAGATGAATGGCACGGTAACGGAGAGCATTTTGGTGGTCGTAATCGTCGGGAAAATTTCGACGGTGGCGAGATGCGGCGTGAAAAAGCCTGCGGTTGCCACAGCGGAAAGGAAGACGCTTCCTGCCTGTGCCATTCGCTTTTAAAGAAGGCAAAGCGGTTTTTCGGCAAACTGTTCGGGGGCGGTTCAAAACCGTCCGAAGAAACTTCCTGCGGTTGCGGGCAGCACGGCGAACAAAAGCATTTCGACCGTGGTACGAATCGCCCCGGCGGTTATCGTCGCCCGCGCCGTCGTTCCGGAAATCGTCCTCCGCGAAATCGCGGCGAATAACGGGAACTTATTCAAAAATTCCTTCATAGAGGCAACGGAATGTAACGGCGGAGCAATCGAAAAGGATTTTTTTCGTTTGTGAATGGTTGGTTGGGGCAGGCGTTTGTGTTTGAAAATGTGTTAACGAAGGTTAGGCGGGTTGCATCCGTTCCTAAATCGGCGGGGTAGGGTGCTTTGTGGATAATTATGGATAAAGTGTGTATTCGCGGCGGTGTTCCGCTGGACGGAACCGTGCAGGTCGGCGGTGCCAAAAACGCCTGTATGGCAATGATGGCAGCGGCTTTGTTGACCGATGAGGTCTGTATTTTGCGCAATGTTCCGCAACTGCGCGATGTTTCCGCCTTTGTCCGACTGCTTCAAACGCTCGGTGTTGAAATTGAAGCCCTTGAACCGCACGTGTGGCGATTACAGGCAAAATCCGTTACGCATGAAGCACCGTACGAATTGGTGCGAAAAATGCGCGCTTCCGTTTGTGTCCTCGGAGCACTTGCGGGGCGTTTGCGTAAGGCTTCGGTGCCGTTGCCGGGCGGTTGCGTCATCGGAAACCGTCCGATCGATTTACACTTGTACGGTCTTCAAAAGCTCGGATACGCCGTTTCGCTTGAAGCAGGTGTTGTGCATGTTTCGGCAAAGGAACCGAAAGGCGGTACGGTGTTTCTCGGCGGGCGTTTCGGGAGCACCGTAACGGGTACGGCGAATGTCCTGACGGCGGCGGTTTTAACGCCCGGGACAACGGTTATCGAAAGCGCAGCGTGTGAACCTGAAGTTGTCGATTTGTGCCGTTTATTGCAACAAATGGGGGCATCGATCGACGGCATCGGAAGTCCGACGTTGAAAATTGTCGGTACGGATCGTTTGCACGGCTTCGATTACACGGTCATCGGCGATCGGATCGAAGCGGGAACCTTTGTGTTGGCGGGGTTAGTTACGCGCGGGCATGTGCGTGTTTGCGGCGCGCAACCGCAACATTTAAGTGCTCTTTTGCATGTATTGGAACGCATCGGAGCAGACGTTCGCGTTGACGAAATCGAGCAAACGCTCGAAGTACTTCCGTGTTTTGAACGTTTAAAACCGTTTGAAGTCACCACATTGCCGTTCCCGGGATTTCCGACGGATTTACAAGCTCAATTATGCGTGTTGGGAATTTGCATTCAGGGTTTGAGCCTCATAACGGAACGCATTTATCCGCAACGCTTTATGCACCTTGCCGAATTGCAACGGTTGGGAGCGCATGTTACGCTGGAAGGCAGTACGGCGATTTTACAGGGCGGGCATCCGTTATCGGGTGCCGATGTGATGACGTCGGATCTGCGCGCCGGTGCCGCATTGTACTTGGCGGGATTGGTTGCCGAGGGCGAAACGCGTATTCATCGCGTTTATCACGTGGATCGCGGTTACGAAAATTTGGATCAAAAACTGCGCAATTTGGGTGCGGACGTGGAGCGTACGGAAGATGCGGATGCCGTTTAGAGTTTAATTGCATGGAAGTATCCATCGAAAAGCACTTGTCATGGCTTGCATCGGAGACAAAAACGACCCGACGTTTGCTTGAAAGGGTACGCGACATCTGGAGCGGTTACCTCGAACATCCGTTTGTTCGCGGAATTGGCGACGGCAGTCTGGATAAAGAAAAATTTCGCTTTTACCTCAAACAGGATTATTTGTACCTCATCGAATACGCGAAGGTTTTTGCCGTAGGAGTTGCAAAATCAGATGACGCAGAAATCATACGTTTCTTTTCGGATGTTATTCATCAAATTTTTACGTCCGAAATGAACATCCACAGGGCTTATATGCAACGTTTCGGTGTCACTGATGAAGAAATTGCCGATACGATGCCCTCTTTAGCTAACCGCTCTTATACATCTTACATGTTGCGCGTTGCGTACGAAGGTGGCATTGCGGAAATTTTGGCATCCGTTTTGTCATGCGCCCTCAGTTATGAATATATCGCAAAAGCGATTGTTTTTGAACATCCGCAGGCGGGCGCGCATCCGTTTTACGGCGAATGGGTCAGCGGTTACGCGGGCGAGGCGTATCAAAAGAACAATCAGCGGCTTGTCGAATGCTTCGAGGCGGTTACAGGCGAGCTTTCCAAAAAACAACTTCTTCGGTGTGAGGATATTTTTACAACCTGCTCGCATTACGAAACGGCTTTTTGGGAGATGGCGTGGAAAAGGAAGACAGGGTGCTGACTTTGAGGTTTTACGTTCCTGAATTTTGAGGCATTTTGAAAATATCCCTGCAGTTTTCTGCAAAAATTTCCCATTTTATAAACATAACAGAGTAGGGGGAGTAGATTTTTATTCCCCGAAGAGTGCCAAAATCGACGCAGAGTGCCGATACCATTGATGGTATTCGCGTCTGTTTCGTCCGACGGCGTTTCTTTTCAACTTTATACCGAGACGCCGTACAGTACGGTTTCCAATCTTTATTATTTATTTTCTCTTGACAGCATTATAATATCTCCCTAAAATAAATTTATCATGAAATTCGACATTAAATCACTATTAACAGGCACGACGTTGGTCGCTGCATCAACAACCGGCATCATGGCGGATCCGCCAAAGGGAATGGAATTGATTCCGGACAAAACCATCACGCATCCGATATTCGGGAAAATGAAGGTCATATCCCATAAGGAGGATCTTGATTTCTATAAAGAAAAGGTAAATTTGGAGAAAGACCCGTTTGGGAATAAATCTGGTGAGGCAGAGCTGTTAGCGCAAAATTTCATAAAGTATGTGCTTGACGGTAATTCGTACAAAGAAAATGAGGTTTCTGAAAAAGCCATACAAAAGATTTTGGATCAGCAAATCGCGGCCACCAAGAGCGGAAGAGGCATGCTAAAAGTCATCACGGCGAATTACATGCGTGAATATGATCGGATCGGAGAATTTTGCGAAACCAACAAAGAAGCATTGGCGGAATATTACAAAGAAAGCCTCAAACATAAAGCGTATTTGGAACACTGTTGTCTTGCGGAAAAACTGAAGCGCGATTATGAAATAGAGGTTGATATGTCCAACAAGACTTTCGCCTCCATGCAAAAAGAAGGATCGGAGTGTGTTTTTCAAGAGTTGTATAAATGTTTTAACGAAAAATCAAGCGAGGCTGCTGTTTTGGAGGCGGTTTTAAATGTCGCTGACAGTGAACACAAACAGAGGTTGTTGAATATTTACAAAGAAAGATACTTTAAAAAACTTGAAGCTTTCTACAATGCTCACAAGTCCGATCTGGAAAAATTGTACACATTCAAGAAACAGGAACAACCGAAGGAGATCGAAGAATTTACGAAACTCGGTGAGCAATTGGCGAAAAAATGGAAAGATGCGACACAGAAACAACAGGAAAAAAGTTTTTCCTGCATAAGGCGGGAAAATATCCCCTTCTGTTACTTCCCGATTCTGTATGCACATTTTATATCAAAAGATAAAAAATACTTGGATATAAAGGATGTGAATAATTATCTATTCCGCACTCTGAGACTGATAAGCGGTCAGGGCGGTTTAGGAATCGAAAAATTCGAATTGGCTGCAGACTTTGGTATGGAAAAATGCGATATGTATTGCGTGAATTCCGATGGTGAGTTTTTCGACAAAAATTTGGGAGACGAAGGAGAAAATCAAGATGGTCTCGAAAAATACGGCGCACTCCATCATGAGCTTATCCATTTCATGAATTATTGTTGCATACATGACAGCGAGCAGTTCTGTAAATTTAATCAAAATGTAATCGAAGCAAAAAAAATGGGCTTACAGTTGTCGTGTGACGATTTCAAAGAGAAGATCGACGGTGACGAATGTATTCCTCGCAAAAATGTTTTTGATTTTCATAGATCTTGTTGCGAGGATCCGGACGCCGTTTGTAAAAAATGTAAAGCGAAAGAGGGTGACCTTAAATCGAAAATAAAAGAACTCAAAAGAGTACTTTGTGGTTTGTATGATAATAACCATGAAATGTGGACAATGTATGGAATCCTTTTTACACCTGCTGTATCCGACGGCGAAGATTCCGAGGAAAGTGATATCAAGGGTGATTTTTATTACGATCCCATTAATGAAGCCGTTTCGAATGCTGAATGTAAGTTTTTCGGTAAGGCAAACAAGGGAGGCGATTCTTTTAAAAAGATGAAACTGGTGCGTACAGGACACCTATCGATAGACAAAAATTGGGATAATGCACGTGTAGAGGCGATCGAAATACTCGCAAAAAAGAAAAACATATACGGCTTTTATTTCGATGAAGAACTGAGAAATTGGATACCTGAATAAATCCTGTTTAAACACGGCAAGACTACACAATGGGTGATCTTGCCGTGTTTTCAAGCTTTTATTTTAAAATTTTTACCGATTAACGCCCTTCGTGTCTCTCGACGTTCGGCATCTAGTTAATTAGTAGACGAGTAGAGTTCGCACCACACGCACAGCTACTTTTTTACTAAAGAACACTATAGCTACTCTGAAAATTTACCTTAAGACATACAATTTATACGATTAGTCTTCCTCCTGTCGGTACCCAAATCTATCAACATCGCCCCGAAAACCAGTCAAATTACTTTCCGCGGAGTAAATCGCAAATAAGGTATTGAACGCTACTCTAAATACCCAAGCAATTTCTTATCGCTTCCCCGCCTGATGATCCAACGCCATCATCGAGCATAAACATTGCTTCGAAGCGGCACGCTCAATCTGCTGCAGGTAATTTTGGCAATTCGCCTCTTCTTCCACCTGTTCGTTGATGAACCACTGCAAAAAAGTTTGAGTCGGATAATCGTTCATCTTCAACGCAAGCGCATAAGCCGCGTGAATGTACTTCGTATTTTTAATCTCATGCTCATATGCCGCCTTGAATGCTTCACAAGGGCATTTGAGTGTAAAATTCGGACATTCGAAACTTTGAAATTTTACACTTCCGCCGCGCTCCTGAATGTAATCGATAATCTTCATTGCATGCATCAGTTCCTCTTCGTACTGCTTGCGCATCCAGTGAGAAAATCCCGGGAAGCCCGCATCATTCAAAGCCGTTGAAAGCCCCAGATAGGTATAAGCCGCTTCGAATTCATGCGTAATTTGTTCATTTAAAATTTGTTCCAATTCCTTTTCGATCTTCATGCTCCATAAGTAACGGTTTTTTAGGAAAAAATCAATGTTTTTTTGGATAAAAGATAAAAAATAGCAATGTGGGGTAAAAAATTCCAGAATCTTATATCTGAGGCAGCTGTTTATAAGTGAGAAACGGCGAAAATTCTCGGCGGTTCGGTTCAAAGTTGGCGAAAATTCTTTATTCTTACTTTACGATTTTAATCCGACAGGTTCCGCTTTTGTGGCGTACGTACTGCGGATTGTCCGAGGAGGGTGAAAAGCTTTGTAAGGTACAGCCGTCATTGGCAAGCGGGACGAGGAAACCGCGTTTCAGTTGCCGTTCGATCGAAAACGCCCACAAGCGTTTCGAAAGTTGCTCTATGCTTTGTGTGTGTAATTCGTATG
>DEWA01000017.1:55800-60638 GCA_002363035.1 Verrucomicrobia bacterium UBA3222 | reverse complement strand
AGACGCCGTTCAATCACACCGCCGAATTGGGCTTGACCTACACGTTCTAAAGAACGTAAGAGCAAGGCAGTCGAGAGGCTGCGTGTGTATAATAATAATGCACTGTATATACCCGAACGGGCACGCGCAAGCGTGCCCGTCGGGGTTTAGGGGGAGGAGAAGGCGTCGGAGACTACTTCCGAGCACAATGAATATCGAAAACATGAAAGAGCATGGATATGCTCATTTCCACGTCCGACGGCTACTGGGATAAGGTTGAAACAACCGCCTGCGTACGGTTAAGGCGCGAAGCACAAAGGACAAACGGGTGAAGGAATAAGCGAACCCGTGGAGCATGGGCATCACGAAAAAAAAAATGAGGCATGTTGTTTTCCCCGGGAATCCCCCAAAACGGAGGCATTCAAATGCCCGAACAGTTAGAGACACATTCGCAGGCGATTATAGACCCGGGTAAGGTTGATTAAAACGTCACCTTCGCGGGTGGCGCGGGCTTCTTTGAAATCGACAAATTTCTTTCCTTAAAATACAATTAAAATACTATGAAATCCGCAAGGCTTTGTATTTCCGTCAGCCCCGAGCTGTATGACTGGGTGAGAAGTCAGGCGAAAAAACGAAAAACGTCCGTCAGTCGCTACGTACGCGGGTGGATGGAGGATACCATGGAAACGACGGACGAAGACGAGGAGGTTAAACCGTATCCCATTGAAGAAGTCATCGCAGAATCCAAACAGGCGGAAATCGATCTTCGGGAAGGACGATTGCAGGAATTCGCCAGTGCCGAAGAGATGTTGGAATTTTTACACAACGATTCTTTGTGAAACCTCGATTAACAAAGCAATTTCGAAAAGATTACGCTGCCGCAAAACGTACGGTTCTGTTCCCAAAAATCGACGAACTTGTTGCATTAATTTTGCGCAATCCCTTTCAAATTCCGCCACCATATGAAAAATTGAAGGGCGAGATCAATACTTATTCGCGGCGCATCAATCAGCAACACCGTTTGGTGTACCGCATAAGCGGCGACAGAGTTATATTTTTGCGCTGTTGGAGCCACTATGAGTAAAAGACAAAACGCACATCCTACACCCCTTTTTACTTCCAAAAGAATAAGCGAACTCGCGGAAGCATGGGTATCGCGGAAAAAAGTGATGCGGTATCCTGCTTTCCCACAAAACACTCCAAAGACGGAGGTGTTCAAGTTCCCGAACGCTCAGATACACGCGCAGGCGATTAAAGAACTACACCGGAGTTGATTAAAACATCTTCGCCCGCGAACAGCGCGGACTTTTTGAAATCGACAGTTTCTTTTCCCTAAAATACAATTAGAATATCATGAAATCCGCAAGACTTTGTATTTCCGTCAGCCCCGAATGGTGCGCTTGGGTCAAAGCACAAGCCAAAAGCCGGCAAACATCCATCGGGCGTTACATCGAAGAATATATGAAGGAACCTGCGGAAACGATTGACGAGGATGAGGAGGTGAAACCATATCCCATTGAGGAGGTTCTGGAAGAAGCAAGACAGGCAAGAATTGAGAGAAAAAAAGGACTGTTGCCGACGTTTCATACGGCTGAGGAACTGTTTAGAGACCTTGGTATATGATCATTTCTTACAAAAAACGGTTTCGAAAGGATATTGAAATCGCAAAGAGCGCAGGATTAGCCTCGAAGATCAGGGAACTGGTAGCAATCGTTATTAAAAATCCTTTTCAAATTCCGCCGCCGTATGAAAAACTGCAAGGCGAGGTCAACACCTACTCGCGGCGTATCAATCAACAACACCGTTTGGTATATCAGGTGGATGGTAATGAGATTACGTTTTTGCGTTGCTGGAGACATTATGAGTAGTGAACGAAACGTACGCGCCACCCTTCCCGCTGCCAAAAGTCGTTTTTTATTTTCACCGATTAACATTGCCTTTTAACACCGAACATTCATCATAAGGTAGTCGGCTTTATGGAACTTTTCCGAAATCTTTGGGGCATTTTTTGGATGCTGTTTTTTTTCGGCGGTTCGATTTTCATCCATGAATTCGGGCATTTTTGGATCGCCAAAAAGCGCGGATTGCGCGTGCCGAAGTTTTCCATCGGGTTCGGACCGAGTTTATTCTCGTGGAAGCGCGGCGAAACGACCTACTGCCTGGCGTTGTTCCCGCTCGGCGGCTACGTGGCATTACCGCAGATGGGTGTAATTCCGATTTTGGAAGGCAAGGAGAACGACACGTTGCAACCGATTTCCTTCACCAGCAAATGTTTGGTGGCGGTCATGGGTGCCGTTTTTAACATCTTATTCGCCTTTGTGCTTGCCTGTCTGCTGTGGGCGGTGGGCTTACAAACGCCGGCGCAGGAACGAACGCGCACGCTCGGCTACGTTTTGCCGACCTACAATAACGTCGAAACACCCGCCGCCAAAGCGGGCTTAAAGCAGGGCGACGAGATCCTGGCGGTCGACGGCGCACCGATTGAAGCTTTTTCGGACATCGAAAAGCGCATCATTCTGAGCACGGGACACGACAAAAATCAACAGCCACAGGCGGAAGTCACCTACAAACGCAACGGCAACATTTTCAAGGCAATCCTCGATTTGATGCGGGTTCAAACCAATCCCGTCACAAAGGACGAAGTACGTTTCAGCGGCATCGCGGCACCGCAACAGGAGCTCGTCATCGAAGCGTTCGAAGCGGGTTCGTTTGCCGAAAAAAGCGGTCTGCGAAAAGGTGACAGGTTGTTGCAGGTCAATGATGTTCCGCTGTATTCGATCATGGATTTGCGGGAGTATCTGAATAAAAAGAAGCCGCAGACGGTTACGTTTTTGGTCGAACGCAACGGTGAAAAGATGCGTATTGCGTGCGAAACCAAAACCGAAATTCAAACGCGCGGCTGGTTGCGTTACGGAAACGAAACGGACTACGTCGACGGCTATGAAGGCGAGGACGGCGTTTATCTGCTCAATACCGTCGGCGATAAGTTCTCCGCGGTTCCGAACGAGGGTCGCATCTTAACCTGCAACGGCGTTTCGGTACAAAATGCGCAACAGCTGTCGGAGCTCATCAAAACGACGACCGCCCGTTCAATCATGCTGGAAGTCGAAGCGCACGGTCTTCGAAGGATCGTTGTGTTGCCGAACGACGGCGAAACCGTCACGGTGCATCCCGCCGAAACCGTTCAACGGGTCGGCATTGCGTTTGCGCAACCGATGCAAACGATGCACGAAAGCCCCTTCGGACAATTCAAAAAGGCGATCGGTTCCACCTTCGAAACCCTCGGATGCCTCGTTAATCGCAATTCCGATGTTAAAATGAAGCACCTGATGGGCGCACCCGGCATCATGCGTGTGTTGCACCGCTTTTCAATCGATGATTTTCGACGTCTGCTGTGGTTTATGGTGATTTTAAACATTAACCTCGCGATTTTAAACCTTTTACCGATCCCGGTGCTCGACGGCGGACACATTTTGTTTGCCGTGATTGAAAAGCTCCGTCGAAAACCCCTGCCGCCGAAGTGTATTCTCGGCATCCAAAATGCTTTCGTCATGCTGTTCCTCGGACTGATGGCATACGTGATTTTCTTCGATTTGCGCCGCTGGCAGGGCGATGTGCAGTCGGAGGCGGAACATCGGCGGCTGGAGAAACTGCAAGTGCCCGTTCACATGAAATAACCGAACGACACTACGCCGCACCGCAGGGATGTCGCACCGCATGGTACTCTGTGATATTTACCGCGAGGGTGTTTCCGCCGAAAAACGGTTATCCGTGCGTGATTTTTTCCGATTCGCGTTACCAACGGGACGGCCGGGATTACACAACGGTGCGTGTCGTGATTAAGGTTATTCGCATAAAACGGATAACGCACACCGTGCGACAGCAGAAGATACTCCGGCAAAAAATGCTTATCGTACGTAATGTTCTGCGATTTGTACCATCCACCTTCAAATGAGACACGGCGGTATTTTGAAAAATTGCAGGTCATTTCAATGAAGCGGTTTTCGGCAGTCCCGTTTCATATGGTATAATAGAACATTAACCATGGAGCGGTTGCGTCGGAAAGCGGTTGCGTGCGTTTTGCTCTTAACCACATTTTTCGGGCAAGAGGCAATGGTTGCACTCGGTACGGTTGAGGCGGAAACAAACTTCGAAACACCTTCCGCTTCCGAAAAGGGAACAATTTCCGAACCGCAACAACATTCACCGACGTCATCGGAGCCTTTTCGCATCCTTCATCCGCCGGAGGAAGACGGTGTATTTCCAAAAAAACGTCGGCATCATGTTCGCAGACGCGTTCGTTCATCATCCGCCGCGACGGAAGCTTCTTCTTTTGATCCGAACTTACACATTGTTCCGCGGCAACCGTTGTATCCGCTGATCGAAACGCGCACCGAACCGAACAAACGAAAGTTCTTTGTGCGTCCGCTGATTGCGCGTTACGAAAAGCCGAACAGCATCGAAAACAATTTCCTATATCCGTTCGGACAAGATTTTCAAAAGCCGAACCGACGTTACGGCTATTGTTTCTTCACGCTGTGCCGCTACGACACCAAAATCGAAGACCGAAAAACGTACCGCGAAGGCTATTTTTTCCCGTTTTACTTCTACAAACGCGGTTACGGCGAAGATGATTACACCGCCGTTTGGCCGCTCGGCGGAACCATTAAAAATATGTTCGGCAGGCAACGCATCGATTGGTGCGGTTGGCCGCTGTACGTCAAAACGCATAAAAACGGCGACATCAATCAATGGTTCCCGTTCCCTATCCTGAACAAACGCAGCGGTGCAACGCGCGGGTTCGCCTTCTATCCGCTCGGCGGACATTTTTACAACGACAAAAAGGATTTACAATACTT
>DEWA01000017.1:25626-55696 GCA_002363035.1 Verrucomicrobia bacterium UBA3222 | reverse complement strand
AAAGGCTTTTTACCGTTTTACGCCTACGAAAAAAGCCCGAGGGTCAAAGATTTGAGTATCGTCTGGCCGTTTTTCGGACGTCGTTGGGAACAGGATCCGAACTACGAAGAGCATCGCATTTTATGGCCGCTGTGGGTGCAGGGACGCGGCGAACAACGAATGGTGAACCGTTGGGCACCGTTTTACACACATTCGGAACGAAAAAAGCAACATTATCAAAAGACATGGCTTTTGTGGCCGCTGTTGAAGGAACAATCGTGGATCGAACGCGACATCGATGTGCAACAACAGCAGGTTTTATATTTTTTGGTGTGGAACCAGACGCAATATGCGCATCACACGGGGCGTTTTTTGGGGAAAAAGAGCCACTTTTGGCCGTTTTTCAGCAGTTGGAACAACGGAAACGGACGCAAACAACTGCAAATTCTCAGTCCGCTCAGCGTTTTTTTTCCCGAAAATCCGCTCGTACGGGATATTTACAACCCGCTGTTTCATTTGTTTCGTTACGAAAAAGACGGCGACGTCGTCCGTTACGGTGTTCTGTTTAACCTTTTTCAGGAATATCGGCGTCTCGACACGCATGAGCTGGATTTGAATTGGTTTCTGTTGTTTCGCTTCACAAAAACGCCGAAGGGTAAAAGTTTTTCCCTGTTGAAAGGATTGTTCGAATATAGGAAAATAGAGGGGAGAGTGTCCCTGCGGTTGTTCTGGCTTCCGTCTCGTTCGCCCAAACAACGCAAGGCTCACGGAAGATGATGAAAATCCTCGAAGATTGGCAATACGCATTGGTTTTGCTGTTCAAAACGATCGGCGAACTGCGTTTTTTGCCGCGACAATGGGGACGATGCATGCAACACGCCTGCAACATGGGGTATCAAACGCTGCCGATTGTCGGCATTCTGAGCTTGTTCATGGGCGGTATTTTGGCACTGCAAACGGGCTACAGTTTAAATAAAGTACCGGGTGCACAGAACTTTCTCGGAAGCATCGTCGGATTATCGATGTGCCGCGAACTCGGACCATTGATGACGGCTTTTCTCTTAACGGGGCGCGTCGGCTCGGCGATCACCGCCGAATTGGCATCCATGGCGGTCTACCAGGAAATCGATGCCCTGAAAACCATGAATTTATCACCTGTGCGCCTGCTGGTCATGCCGCGCCTCCTCGGGGGCTTGCTGATGATGCCGTTGTTGACGATTTTTTCCAACATTCTCGGTTGGGTCGGCGGTTGGATCGTGGTGCATTCCGTCGATATTATCAGTATTAACGGCAGCATTTACTGGCGCGGTCTGAAAAAATTTGTGGATATCGAAAGCATCAACGACGGTCTGATTAAGGCGGAACTGTTTGCGTTGATTATCATTGCCGTCAGCTGTGCCGTCGGTTTGCGTACCCGCGGCGGTCCGCGCGAAATCGGCGCTTCCGTTACAAGCACCATCGTACAAACCATGGTCGCGATTTTGACATGCGACTTTTTCGTCTCCAAATGGCTGCTGTAGGAAAGTTTTTTTGCAATGACGGCTGAAAAACAAACACCGGTCGGGATTGAAGCAAAACACGTTACAAAGGTGTTTAACGGGAAAACCGTGCTGAAGGATTTAAACTTTTCCGTAAAACCGAAAGAAGTTTTTGTGCTCATGGGACCGAGCGGCACCGGCAAAAGCGTGCTGTTGCGTCTGATCGCCGGGCTGGATGAGGTAACGTCGGGGAACATTTGCATCAACGGAACGCCGTTAAAGGAAGTGAAGCGTAAAAATAAGTACGTTCTCGGGCTGGTGTTTCAAGCCGGCGCGCTGTTTAATTCCCTTTCGATCTTCGATAATTTGGCGCTTTATTTCCGTGAACACTGCCTTTGTTCCGAAAAAGAAATCACCGCACGCATTGAACGGGTACTCGAAATGCTTAATTTAAAGGGCATCGAACAACAAATGCCTTCATCTTTATCGGGCGGCATGAAAAAACGCGTCGCACTGGCGCGCGGACTGCTGATGGAACCCGACGTTCTTCTTTTCGACGAACCGACGTCGGAACTGGATTTGCTGACCGCTTCCTCCATCATCGAGCTGATCGGCTCCGTCAACCGCCGCCTCGGAATTACGACCGTCATCGCTTCGCACGATATTTTGCTCGCGAAAAGCATCGGTCATCACATCGGTGTCCTGCAAAACGGCACGCTGGGAGAAATTTATACGCCCGAAACGTTGTTGCATGCCGACAACGCGTTCATTAGAAACTTTCTCAATCCGACGATTAACCTCGACCATCCGCAATTTCCGTCCTTTTTGTTATGAAACACGTCTTTGAAACCCTGAAAGTTCTGATTTTCACGCTGTTCGGCACTGCCTTGACGGTTATCGTTTATCAGGCACTGAACCGCTTAAACGTCAAAGACGACCGTCAAACGTACCTTGTATATGCGGCATTTGACGATTTAAAACAGTTGCAAATCGGCGATGACGTACGGCTGGCGGGCGTCCGCATCGGCAGTGTTACTGATGCCTCGCTCCAAAACAATTTGGCGGTTGCGACGCTGAGCATCGATAAGAAATTTTCCGTCCCGTCCGATTCCGTCGCCACCATCTCCATGGCGGGATTGCTCGGTGCCAACTACATCGCGATTATTCCCGGGAACAGTCGAAATCCGTTGCAACCGAACGAAACGCTCCAAACCCAAAACCCGCTCGACGTCGGCGCGGTGCTTCAAAAATTCGGTTCCGTCGGCGAACGTCTGGATCGTATTTTGGCAAATTTCGATGGGAAAGATATCGGCGATAACCTTTTCGGCGGTCTGCGGGACATCGGCGATTTCTTCCGCGACAATCGCGAAAAATTCTCAAAAATCATCGATAACTGCTCCGAAATCACCCAAAACGTCAACACCATTACACAACATGTTGCCGAGGGGCAAGGTACGCTCGGGAAGCTGATTTACGACGAACACGCCTATAAACAATTCAATGAAATGATCCAATCGCTGTCGGATATTGCAAAGGACGTACAAAGCGGACAAGGGCTCGTCGGGAAATTACTTTACGATCCGAAAACTTCGCAATCGTTCGATACGTTGATGGAAAATTCAAACACCATGATGAAAAACTTGAAGGAATTTTCCGCCCGCCTCAACAACGAACACAGTACGTTGGGACGGATTATTTCCGATGATTCGCTGTACAAAAAAGCCGAAGCCGCGCTCGACAAAGTCGACGGTGCCGTCAACAGCGTTTCCAACTCGGGACCTGTTACGGCAGTCGGTGCCGCCGCAAGCGCGCTGTTCTAAGGGCGAAGAACTTCGGAAGACAGGTGCGTCTCATTTGCAGGCAGTTGTTGCGAAAAATGCTCAAAAAATGCTGAAGGAAGGCGACTGTTGAACATCGCCCGTTCAACGGAACGGCGCGTTTCGTAACAAAAGGGAGCCGAACAGGCGAACGGCGGTTTCGGCACATCCTCCTCGACTTAAAATCCGTTATCATCGTTCTATAAGTGCTTCAACTTCTTTTTAACCCCTCTAACTCGGAGCATATCTGTCTACATAAGCGCTCCGTTTGTTTAAAATTTCGGATCTTTCCTGAAATACGCACGTAACATACGCTTCCACTAACACACCCCACCGCCGAACAACCCGCATTTCTCTTGACCTCCCGTCAACATGGGAAATAATAAAGCTGTTGCCCGCCGGGGTAGCTCAGCGGCAGAGCAGAGGACTCATAAGCCTTTGGTCGGTGGTTCAAATCCACTCCCCGGCACCAGTTTTTGCCGATGGCGTTTTTTTGAGATGTCGGCGTTGAAATTGCGGGGAAGTAGCTCAGCGGATAGAGCTGCGGTTTTCTAAACCGTAGGTCGCGGGTTCGAGTCCCGCTTTCCCCGCCAGGGAGGGGGTAGTCCTTTTTCAGAGGCTTCGGTTTGCAGGTACAACGACAGATTGCATAAGCTGTCGTCGGTTGTTCGAACAAAGAAAAACACGAAACCGACCGCAAACATCATCCTGCATCTTCCGTGATGATCCATCCCATTTTTCGGATCATGCGACTGCTTTTCAATTCGTTTCCGTCGCTTGGGTCGAAAGTTTGTGAAAAATTTGCTTGAAATAGAAATATACATTTTTTTCCTTAAAAGAAAAAGTTTATGAAAAATATTACAAAGAACATGTTCCTCTTGGTTTCGGCACTGACGGTCGGTGTGAATTGTACACGGGGTGATGATTACAATCCGGATTATCGAGAACGGGTGTGGAGCAAAATACTGGAAGCCTGTTCAAAACAAGTGAGCGATTTTCTAGACAAAAAACGTGTCCCTGTAGAACTGCGCAAAGCAGAACTGATATGTTGTGGATGCGCTGATAAGATGATGAAAATTGTTGAAGATTATAAAAAATCAAACGAAAAGACGGATTACGTAGAGCTCAACCATATCCTCAATACAGGGGGGTCGATTCAGGTTGACACTCTTGAGTCAAACTTCAAGACAGTCCTCGATAAAAATAAACACCTTTGGGGGAAGACATGTTGCTATTTTTCACATTCGAGTCCTTCCTCTAATTTGCCACTGCTTTCCCGATCAATAATACCGGCTTTGAGCTTACTCGATGTGTGCGATCGTTTTCAGAAACAATATGAGTGTGAGATGCATGCCATGCATAAACGGATGATGGATCCCGAACTCTACGTCGGGCAAGTCAATTCTGAGGTTCTGCGTACGCTGATATGCGGATACGAAAGAGTCAGCAAAAAGGCAGCGAAGTGGGAATTGTGCAATAATTCCCGCCCGTCGGAAGGGGATGAAAATGTGGATCCTGTGTGGGATAAATACATGTATGAATTTTTAAAATCGCGAAAAGGCGCAAAAGCTCTGTCACCAGAGGAGATTTTTGACGCCTTCGTGGGGTATAATGATAATGCTTTTGTCCAGTGTTGGGGTCGTCAGTGTTTGTTTAAAGGAGATTGGTGGGCTGAAACCAAACCCGTTAAAATAGATGATCCCCGGGTATATACGGATGATGCGCGGCGCCTCTTTCGTGAAACAACCGCTCAGCAGTATTATCACTCAGCGTTTGCCTGGTGTTGGCCAACCCAATACTGTGAAAACGATTTTAAACAGGTTGCCGAAATAATGGTAAACCAGTGCAAGGATTCTCTTGACTCGCTTTGCGATGAGCTTTCGGAGAAAAAGAAAGTTTTAGACCCTACACTTATTTGGTTCTTAGATGAAGTGCTAAAACCACACATAGATGCCAAACAAGCCAAAATGGGCACACCGTAAGTGCGTTTTGATCCATCTGTGGGATATTTAACGACAGTCGCTGGTTCATGTAGAAGCAACATTCAAACTGTCCCTCTTAAAGCAACATTCAAATCAGACACCTGCGTAGAAAAAATTTGCACTTCATTCTCAGACGATTTAATAACAGACCGATACATCAACCAACGACAGATATTCTTGTGGAATCGTTCAAAGTAAAGAATACGATGCCGTTTTGCACTTCAAACGTGTTTTTTGACGGCTTCAACACGATCCGCCGGTCGAGATGCATGCCGTATTAAGGAACCATACAACATAACTGTTTCCCACAAACACACCGTCCGAGACATCCCCGTGTTAAAAAAGAAAGACGAGAAAATACCCGAACCCACACACGCAAAAACGGCTGCCTTTCGGCAGCCGTTTTTGCGAATAACAATGAAAAACAAGAATAACTGTGAATAACAAATTCTAAGCTACGGTAATCGACGGATCCAAATAGACGTCTTGTACCGCGTGCAACAATTCGACGCCTTCTTTGAACGGTCGCTGGAACGCTTTCCGTCCCAGAATGAGCCCCGTTCCGCCGGCACGCTTATTGATCAGCGCGGTCTCGACGGCGTCATGAAAATCATCCGCGCCCGAAGCTCCGCCCGAGTTAATCAAACCGACACGCCCCATGTAGCCGTTCGCCACCTGGTAACGCGTCAGGTCGATCGGATGATCGGTCGTGAGTTCCGAATAGACCTTTTCGTGCGTTTTGCCGAAATTCAACGCCTTAAACCCGCCGTTGTTCGTCGGCAACTTTTGTTTGACGATGTCCGCGCCGAGCGTTGCGCCGAGATGATTCGCCTGCCCCGTCATATCCGCGCTCGTGTGGTAATTTTTATCGGCTTTAAATGCCGAATTCCTTAAATAACACCACAAAATCGTCACCAATCCCAATTCATGCGCACGGGCAAATGCCGCCGCCGTTTCCTCGATTTGACGACTCGATTCTTCCGAACCAAAGTAAATCGTGGCACCGACCGCAACCGCTCCCATATCCCACGCCTGCTCCACGTCGGCGAAGTAAATTTGGTCGAATTTGTTCGGGTAGGTTAAAAGTTCGTTGTGATTGAGTTTAACGATAAACGGAATTTTGTGCGCATATTTCCGCGAAACACCCGACAACACGCCGTAGGTGGACGCAATCGCGTTGCAACCGCCCTCCATTGCCAAGCGCACCAAGTTTTCCGGGTCAAAATAATCGGGGTTCGGCGCAAAACTGGCGCCCGCCGAATGTTCCACGCCCTGATCGACCGGCAAAATCGACAAATAGCCCGTTCCGCCCAGACGCCCGTGATGATACAGCCGCGCCATGTTATTGAGAACGGCGTTCGAACGGTCGCTGTTCATCCAAACGCGCTCGATAAAATCCGCCCCCGGCAGTTGTAATTTCTCTTTCGCAATCGTTTTGCAGACGTGCTTTGCCAGCCGCCCGCCGTCCTGCTCCAAAAATCGTTCAATGTGCTTGTTCATGACTCTATTATAATAAGACGGATCAAAAGTTACAAATTTTTTAAAATTTTGTGTTTTTTTTAAAATTTTTGTTTAAGAGCCATGGGCAACCGCCTGCGTAGGTATAAAAATATATGAAGAAATACAAAAAAGTACTCTGATAGGAAGAAGTGCCTACCCGTGAGCGTTGTTCGGTTGTGTGCGGGTGTACGTTGGAGAAAGAGAGAAAGAGAAAGAAAGAAAACTCCGTTCCGCCCTACTCCTTTTAAAGGGTGCCCCTGCAATCTCCTGTATTTGAAAGCAATGAAACAACCGCCTCCGTCCGTATAAAATCATGCGACCGTAACGACAAAAAAGCTCCACTGGAAATAACTCCCTTTCTGCCTGCGGAAGTCGTTGAGTTTCAACAAAAAAACCGTTCCATCCGTCGCTCTTAAAAGAACAACTCTTCTGCAACCGCCGTTTCTTCAACCTCTTTTAAAAGGGCAGGAGCATGAGGGTGCTCCGCTCACGAAATCTTTTTAAAAAAACGAAGCAGGCACAGCATTCCATCCCGGGGAGCTCTTTCAAAGTTTCGACACATTCGGACACGGAGGCTCCGTTTTCGATGTAATGTCTCTATCGGCACCCAATTTGCACAAAAACCGCATACCGTTCGGATAAACGCCGAGAAGAAGTTTTTCGCTTTCGTAGGAAATGACCAGCAAAAATTGCCGATTACCGAGCGATTTCGATTCCAAAATTTTCAGTTTGTGTGACGAAAAAAGCCGCACTCTCCGCAATGAAAACCGTCGCAAAAAACACAAAATGCCGACGATGACCGACAAAATACACATCGCCTGCGCTAACGTTAAACCATATTGCCCGCAAAAAGCTTCCGCCTTTTGTAAAAAATTTCCGTAACCCATAGCTGTAATTTAAAAAATTTTACAACGAAACGCAAATATCGGATGCTTTTAAACTGAGCACCTCTCCTCTGCCGCACCATACAGCTCACCCCATGACAGACATGTTGTCTCCGACTTCCAAAAGGCATCATCGCGCATAAAAAACAAATCCTCCTTTGTGCGCGTGCAGGCAACGTACAACAAGCGTTGCAGTTCGCGTCGGCGATCGGAATCAATTTCCGAAGCTTCGGTATCTTTTTTATTCCACAACATTTGACCGCGATACGCACAGGGATAATGCGGCGTTTGATAACGGACGGAACGGTCAAAAAACGGCATAATCACTGTCTTCCATTCCAACCCCTTCGCTTTGTGGCACGAAAATCCCTGCAATGCATCCGATTGAATTTCCTCCTCCGTTTCGGCTTCCTCGTTTAAATGCGCCCGCAAACGCCGTTCCAACGACAACCAAGACTGTCCGAGTTGTTGCGTTTGAAACGCCGCTTCAAGTAAAATTTCCTCAAAATACGCATCCGTCGGCATCAGCGAAACGAAAGCCTTAAAAAATTCAATCAACCGCACCGTTCCGACACACAGTGACTGCTCCGAAATTTCTTCCAACGTCTGTCGCCACCGCCGCCGTACGTCTTGGGTTGCTTTGATATCGTCCGTTACGTGAACATTCATGGGAAGGTGTAAGACATGCCGTGACGGGGTTTCGCAACGCGCATCCGTCGGCATCGCAAAGCTTACCTGTCGTTCCGAAGTATGTGCCAGTTGCTCGCCGCAAAGGTCGTCCGTCGCCGACGCGCCCTGCCCGCACTCTTCCGAACAATCGTCTTTTAACGGCTCCGCATCGTTTGTCCGACGCACCCGATCGGAATTAAACACATACGCGAGAGCTTCATCGGAACAGCCGAAGGTTTCACGGAGCAAGCCCGCTTCTTCGAACGTATCCTGCGGGAAATTGATGCAGTGGATCGCGGCAAGGGCGTTGCAAAACAGCGCATTGTCGCGTCCCGTCGCCTGCTCCGAATGCAGTTGCAGTTTCCAACCGAGTGCTTCCAGGGGAACCTTCAACTCACGCAACCAGTCATTGCGCGGCGACAAAATACAAATATCGCACAAATCGCGCGGATGTTCTTGTAAATAGACGGTTAAAAAATTCGACAGTACACGCGCTTCAAGCGCAACCGCATCTTCCTTGGCAATTTTCTCCTCTTCGCTTTCATACGGAACCGTAATTTCCTTCACGCAACCATCATGCCCGACGGACGAATGCAAAGGAACGTACCTGACTTGCTTCGGATCGTTAAAAATCTTCGGGAAACGTGCATTCAGAGCAGACACAACTTTCGGCGGACAACGAAAGGTTTCCGAAAAAACCAATTCTTCACAACGCTTCGACCGCACCAGAGATTGATGAAGCTCCGCATAATCCCGAACATCCGCCCGAGCACCGTAAATGGATTGTTGCGGATCGCCGACCATTGAAAAGCGGCTGTTCGGATGGAGCGAAATCAACGTTTGCAAAAAGCAAAACTGCGCGCGATCGGTGTCCTGTGCTTCGTCCAAGAGAATATACAGCGGTTTCTTTTGATAGAACGCTTTTGCCTCATCGGTTCCCAAAATACGTTGCGCAAACACAATGCAATCATCATACGTCAGATAACCGTGTTCGCACCGAAATTCGGCATAACGCTGGTGCAACAACCGACCGCACGCCGTTGCTTCCGCATGTAATTGCCGATAAAACGGGCGAAAGGTTTCGTAAAAAACATCTACAAAACCTTCCCCGCCTTTTTCGCACACAGGCAACTCCAACGGCCGTTGCGTGTTTTGATAAACGGATAACCATTGCCGAAGCGATCGCTTCGTCGCCTCGATATTTTTAAGTACCCGCGGATCTTTTCGTTTCGGTTGAAAATTGAAAATTTCCGACGGATCGACGGTGCAGACGCCTTCGTTCGTTATGTCGTCCGTATCATCGGTTGCCGACCCATCGCCCTTTGCGACATCCAAGAGTTCATCGACATCCAAAAAACGAAACAAATTTTGAAAACGCGCAAAATCGGGTTCTTCCAAATTTAAAGAACCCAAAAACCGTTCCCTTACCTCGGTATCGTCTTTTAACAATTCATAGGGCGTTTCTTCGAATTTTTGGATCAGTTGCCAACAAAAGGAGTGGATGGTCCCGAAAAAACTTTGTTTTAACAGCGTGCAAACGCCATCACCGCTGTATTCCAAACGTTCATACACGCGCTGTTTGAGGGAATTCGCGGCTTTTTTGGTATAAGTAATAACCACCAATCCCGTCAAACGCTGCGTTTGTCGTTCCGCCAGGGTCGCAATGCGCTCGACCAGCGCGTGCGTTTTCCCGACGCCCGCCGGAGCCGTGACCGAAAAATCCCTGTCAATCTCAACCCGAAACCGCCGCCGCGCTTCCGCATCCGAAAGAGGTGAAGGAGGAAACGCCATGAGATGATTTTACTTTCTCATCCCACACGGCTGTGTTCAAACGTAAAA
The DNA here is from genome assembly GCA_002363035.1 of Verrucomicrobia bacterium UBA3222. Lineage (GTDB taxonomy): Bacteria > Verrucomicrobiota > Verrucomicrobiia > Opitutales > UBA9783 > UBA3222. The sequence continues at coordinate 45,548 of DEWA01000017.1, read as the reverse complement.
AAGCCCCGTGCAATTCATAAAACCGCGCCGTTTTTTTAACGAACCCGCTTCGCTACAATACACCAACAATCACCCGCGGCCAGGTTACACAAACGAGCGGAGGCGCACACTCCAACCATCACCCGTACAATACGAGGCAAAACGACAAAAACACTACCCACCTGCCTAAATAAATCGTCGAAGCGCATTATCTTATCAATGCCCTTCGACGACCTTCGCAACGAGGCTTACTTCGAAAAGTATCCCTTCAAACCGTCTGCATCGGGCTTCATGCCGGCACTGCCCTTGTGCCAATCGATCGGACAAACCTCGCCGTACTGCTCGAAATGTTGCAGGGCGTCGATCATGCGCAACGTCTCCTGTACCGAACGCCCCAGGGGCATATTGTTGACCACCTGGTGTTGGACGATACCCTTTTTATCGATCAAAAACAGCCCGCGATACGCCACCAACGTACCGCCTTCTTGACACTCGCCGTCGGCGTCGAAATGACAGGTCTTCAATGCTCCGTCTTCGATGTAATACGTTCCCGAGAGCACGCCGTAACGCGCCGCGATGGTTTTATTGGTGTCCGAAACCATCGGGAAAACAATACCCTTCACGCCGCCCTGCGCTTTCGGCTGTTGCAGCCACGCATAGTGACTTTCGACGGTATCGGTCGAACAGGCAACCACGTGTGTGTTGCGTTTGTCGAACTCCGGCAGGGCATCCTGGAACGCGTGCAGTTCGGTCGGACAAACAAAGGTAAAATCTTTCGGGTAGAAAAAGAGTACAACGTACTTCCGCCCCAGGTACTTCGACAGGGAGAAATTCTCAACAATCTCCGTCCCTTCCAACACGGCGGGAGCCGTAAAACACGGCGCTTTCCGACCGACCAGCGACGTCGGCGCATTCATCTCGCAGCAACAGCCGCAGTCGCAACAATTACACTCGCAGTTGTCGCCGCAACCGCAGGTTTTGTTTTTTTCGCACTTTACTTCTTCCATGATGTTTATGTTTTAAAAAATCAATCTCAAAGGCAGGTCTTCTCAAAACACCTCCGCATCATCATCCTTGAAAGCTTTCCGAGACGACGGTTGCGGCGTTGTATCCAATTCCAACGCGTTCGCCATCGGCACAACCAAAACAGGGACTTTCGTCTTTAACGACAACTTTTGCTCTTTAAAAATGCGCGCCGGCACGTATTCACAAAGCTCGCCGAGCGTCTCCACCGGATGCTTTCGCCCTTTTTTGCTTAAATTAAATGACTTGGCGGTTTTGAGTAACTTTTCCGACACTGACGTCATGTCGTCTTCCTCCGGCAACTGCAACACCCAACCGACCATTTCTTTGTCCGTCAATAAACCCTCGTTGTCGGCGACGACGATAATAAATTGCTTCTTTTCGGGGGCAACCTTCGGCCCATCAGCTTCCGATGCCGCATCCGCCACCGCCGATTGCAGCTCGCCCAAAATCTCGCTCATGACGGAGCTTTCCAAATCCGCGCGCTTCAAAATGCGCTTTACGACCTCCAAATCAATCTTCGCCATCGTCTTACTCTCAGAGAAACAAAAGCACACCGCCGCCGCAATGATTTTCATGAAAAACATCGCTTGTTTTTGGCGCAAAAAAAATAATTAAATTTTTTGATAAAATTTTTAAATCCGACCGATATACGAAGTAACGTCGAATGTCACGGCAGATAACGGAACGGTTCCGTTTGAGAGATGATATTCGGATAAGTCAGGTAACAAAAAACATCATGTCCATCGAGAACAACAACAGCATCAGCAGAATCATAGCAGAACCAACAAAATCATTAAAAGGCTTAGACGAGCTCGTCGGTAACGATGGAAAGTATTCCGTTGAGGAAACTTTCACGAACTTCAAAAAAGATCTGAAATATCGAAGTTCGCAAAATGCGCTTTCTACGTTGCGAAATTTAAACTACAAGAAACCAACAGAGATCAAGACTTCAAGTTTCGGAGATTTTTTCAGGACACTAGGGCAAAAGATTGCGGATATTTGTCACAATTTCAGAGTTGCCATGTACTCAACTTCGGCACCGGCTTTCGATATCACGGTACCGCTGGAGCAGTTACTGTACGACCTTACAACCTCGAGCGTAAGCGAGAGTTTAAAAAAAATACCTGAAAATGCACAAACATATTGTGACAAGATGGCGCAAAATCTTTCTAAGCTGAGGAGCGATATTATGGAAGAACTGGATACGTATAATCGCGGAAAAATGGGCAAAGAAGTACTGGCGGCAGGCGTAATTTATATTAACGAGATCATCGACCGTCTTCCTATCTCAACGCCGCAAAAAATGAAATTAAATGTGGACGAAATAAAAGGAGACATGGAAGCCATCTTCAAAAGCGCCTTGCAAAAAATAGAAGGAGCATCCAACAAGATTAGCGAAAACACCAAGCAATGGATCCAATCGATCGGGAAGGGAATAAAAAGTTTGGGGGAAAAGGTAGAAAACTTCGGGAACAAAACGTAAAATTGAAATAAATAACTTCCTTGGTTCGTAACCCAAAAAGCAATTTAAATTCTTACCTGCCCAACGCCTTCCGCCATGGTCGCCAACCCCTTAACCAAAAGACTTTCATTTTAAACTGATGCGCCGCCACTATGGGCGGCGCGAAAGTCTAATCATCCGCCATGCCCCTTGAACTTCAACTTACGACCGTCGATCCGTCGTCCGCAGGCATTGAACAAACGCAAAATACCAACAAAATTTCCGGTTCCGAACAACCGTGCACCAAGCTCGGAGCGATGGGTAAAAGCGGAACGGACAGCGTCGGTACGCTGCTGTCGGACGCAACCGCCGGCGTAAAAAATCGCTCCGTTGAATCCCGACTCGACCGCTTCCTGGATAAATGCGCAAAATTTTTCCAAAGGATCGGATCTCTCCTGAACCTTTGCGATTCGCCGGAAATTCAAGCCGCCCGCAAAAACGCCAAAGCGATTAAATTGGAAACGGAAAGGCTGTTGCATTGCTTCAAGGTCGAACATGCGGAAACGGAAGCGCAATTACAAGTCTTGCAATCTCACCTGAAAGAAAACGGAAAGCGATTGGGAACAACGGAAACACTGATACTCAAAAATAAGATTGCCGAAAACGGAGAAGTCATCGATATGTGCGAAACACGTATTGACGAACTGCAAGCCAAACTTAAGAAAACCACAGATGTCGGTTGTCGATTACACCTGATGCAAGCAGCAAAGAATTTGGCAAAGCTTGCAACGGAAACGCATCAACTGTCGCTGGAAATCATGAAACTTCTATCCCGCGCAGGGGCAACGGATATTCCGAACATCCGCAACGTTCCCGATCCGGATGCTTCCGCGCCAACGATCGCGGAGAAACCCGTCGGTATGCAACCGCAAAATGCAACGAACATTCCGCAACCGCCGGCTCACGGGGAACGGCAAGCGTCGTTTGAAACCATTCGGTCAGCTTTTAAGAGTACCTTCGAAAAAGTTGCGAAGGAACCCGATATAAAACGCAACCCGAAAACGGATGCTTCTCCGTCGCCGAACCTTGAACCGCCAGGGCACGGAAAAGCCAAAAAAGTGCCTCAACAACCAAAGGGGCAAGGCAACACGGCGCCGTCTCAATTCGATCAAAAGAGAAGTACCGTTGCTCACAAACCTCCTTCATTGGATCCGATTCCGGAAGAGGAAACACCCCCGAACCCATCCCCCTCGAAACCGGGAAAGCCGTCCGTTCAAAAAATCGGAAAAAGAAAACGAATTACTTTCAAAGAAACCGAAAAAACGGAAGAAGAGCAGAAACCGTCCGTATGGGAGAGAAAAAAGGCATACAGCAAAACGGTCGACAACAACAACCAAGACATGCCGAAAAAGCCTTTTGACGCATCAAAAAACAACTGGAATACAACGAACAAGTTTCAAACGGATGCGAGCGGTAACAGAGGTATTACACACAACTCAAAGATCCAAGAACAATTGGATCAACGGAATGAAACTCTCAACAAGTTTTGATTAAAATACAAACCGTTCTTACTCCGAAAAACCAAGCGCCAACGGGTATCGAACAGCATTCAACAAAAAAACCGCACCCACAAACTACCGTTCATCGGAATGAGCACCCGCCCGGTCACCAAATTTTAAAACCAACCAAGGATCACAACCCGCCCCCCTGGTACCCGGAGAGGGGGTCGAACCCTCACTCCCTTGCAGGAATCAGATTTTGAGTCTGACGCGTCTGCCGATTCCGCCATCCGGGCACAAATAGAAACAGTCCCATGCTAAATAACCTCCAAACCATCAGGCAAGCTTTTTTCATCAAAAAGACGATAAGATTCATGCAATCGAAATGCGTTTTCGACCTAAACCGTATCCGTTTCCGTCGCGCCCGTTTCATGCCTGTTCCTTCACTTCATTGACCAACGGTTCGCGGTTGAAGTATGCCTGAACGTTCTCCAACGTCGTTTGCGCGATATTGGTGAGAGCTTCTTTTGTAAAAAATGCCTGATGCGAACTGACGAAAACGTTCGGGAACGTCATCAGGCGCGCCAAAACGCCGTCTTCCATGATGTCGTCGCTGTGGTCGCGGTAAAAGTAAGAACTTTCGTTTTCGTACACATCCAGTGCCGCTGCACCGATGATGCGCTTCTTTAATCCGTAAATGAGTGCTTTGGCGTCAATGAGCGCACCGCGCCCGGTATTGATTAAAATCACGCCTTTCTTCATTTCGTCGACGGCTTTGCGATCGATCATGTGAACATTGTCCTTCGTCAGCGGGCAATGGAGTGTGATAATGTCCGATTGACGGTAAAGCGTTTGCAAATCCGTATATTGCACGTTGTATTGTTTGGCAAACGCTTCGTCGGGATAAATGTCATACGCCAAAAGCTTCATCTCAAACCCCTGCAACAATTTGATGAGGACGCGCGCGATTTTTCCCGTTCCGACGATGCCGACGGTTTTGCCGTGCATGTCAAAGCCAAGCAGACCGTTCAGGGAGAAATTGGCGCCGCGGGTACGGTTGTAAGCTCTGCAAAAACCTCTGTTGACGGTCAGCATCAGACCAAGCGCGTATTCGGCAATCGCATGCGGCGAATACGCCTGCACCCGCACGACATGCAGTTTATCCCTTGCTGCCTTTAAATCGACGTTATTGAACCCTGCGCAACGCAACGCCACCAGCCGCGTTCCGCCTTCGTACAGTTGTTCAATCACCGTCGCATTCACCGTATCATTGACAAACACGCAAATACTTTCATAACCCTTCGCCAAAGACGCCGTCTGTTCGTTCAGTGGAGCATTGAGAAATTTTAAATCGAACCCGAAGTTTTGCGCTTCGTTCACGCACTTAAAAAATTGCTCGTCATACGGCTGAGCACTGAAAAAGAGTAAGGACTGATGCGTGTCGGACATGGTTTTATTGTAAGCATTTTACGGGAATACCGCAATGCCTTTTCGGTACACGATGCTATCGAACAACACTTCCGTAAATCGTCTAAAACCTTTTTACCGGCAGGCGTGTTCCCTATAAAACGCCTCCCAGTAACCACCCTTAATCGCTTCGCGTATGCTTTGCATCCACCGCACCGTGAAGCGCGCATTATGGATCGTCAACAATAATCCGCCGGTACCTTCGCGGGCTTTGAATAAATGATGCAGATAGGCGCGCGTAAAGTTCTTGCAGGTATAACAGTCGCATTCGGCATCGATCGGATTCATGTCCTCGCGATAACGGGCATTCTTTAAATTCAAATGCTCTTTGGCATATTCCGCTTCGGGCTTGGCAACCAACGCGCAGGCATGGCGGGCGATGCGCGTCGGATGGACGCAGTCAAAGGTATCGATACCCGCGTTAACGCCTTCCAAAATATCCCGTAACCCGCCGATGCCCAGCAAGTGCGTCGGGCGTTCCCTCAAGCCTTTCATGACACAATCGACAAGCGCATACATTTGCTGTTTATCGACACCCAAACTGCCGCCGATCGCCTGCCCAAAGAAGGGATTTTCGTTGATAAAATCAATGCTTTCGTGCCTTAAATCTTCAAATTCGCCGCCCTGCACGATGCCGTACAGACGTTGCCGATCGTCGAAATGCGATTGGAAGTAATTCAGACTTCTCGTTTCCCAACGGTGACTGCGGTGCATAGACGCCGCGGTTTCGTTCTTCGAAAAGTGCGTCGGCGCGCATTCGTCCAGTGTTAAAATCAAATCCGCACCGAGCCCTTGCTGGATTTCAATCGACTTTTCGGGCGTTAAAAAACGTTGCGAACCGTCGATGTGCGAACGGAACAACGCTCCGTCCTCGGTCACCCTTAAGAGAGATTTTTGAAAATCCGACCGATGCGCCTTGCCTTTGATTTCGTCAACCACGCGCCCGTACGCTAAACTGAAAATCTGGAACCCGCCGCTGTCGGTCAGCATCGGACCGTCCCAACCGACGAAACGATGCAATCCGCCGTGTTTGGCGACCAATTCATACCCCGGTTGCAACCACAAATGATAGGTATTGCCGAGAACAATCTGCGCACCAACGTCCTTCATCTGCGCCATGGTCGCACTTTTAATCGCTCCGTGCGTTGCGCAGAAGATAAAATTCGGCGTCTCGATGCATCCGTGCGGCGTTTCAATCCGCGCACAGTGCGCGCGACCCGTTGCCGCACGTGCCGTAATCGTGTAGGAGAAAGTGCCGCCCGCCGTGCCGTCGCCCGAACTCATACGAGCCTTACGGTAACCGCTTTTATGACGCTTGTCACCGCCGAATACGATCGCCCTACGCCTCTTACGCCTCTTCTTTATCCGTCTGCACAACCTTGCAGATACCGACCAGACGATCGCCTTTTTCCAGGTGAATGAGACGCACGCCGCCGGTGGAACGACCGATGACACGCACGCCTTTGACGGGCGCACGCACCGTCTGTCCCGATTGGGTAAAAAGCATCATTTCATCGTCCTTGGAAACCGTAATCGCCCCGGCAACGCCCTCCGTCCGCATGGCAATCACGCCGGTTCCGCCGCGCTTTTGCAGACGGTATTCCGAAAATTCCGACCGCTTCCCCTGACCGTTACACCCGGCAATCAGCAATGTACGTTCGGGATCAACGCGCAATAGGGATTTCACATAATCGCCGTCGCGCAACCGAATGCCGATGACGCCGCGCGTGGCACGTCCCTGTTCGCGACAGTCGTTTTCCGAGAAACGCACCGACATGCCTCTATAGGTAATTAAAATCAATTCATCTTCGCCGCCCGTCAATTCCGCTCCGATGATGCAGTCACCTTCGTCCACCCGCATGCCGATCAATCCCGACGCGCGGTAATTCTTATAATCCGCCAAGGAGGATTTTTTCACAATACCGTTGCGCGTCGCCATCACCAGCGAACGCGTCTCGTCGAAATCCTTGAAGCACAGCATCGCCGCAATCGTTTCGCCCTCCTGTAACTGAAGAACATTGACCAGCGCGCGCCCCTTGGACGTACGCGAACCCTCGGGAATATCATAAACCTTTTGGATGTAGAGGCGCCCGTTTTGCATTACGAAGAGAATAAAGTCGTGCGTGCTCGCGGTAAAAGAGTGCTCGATGAAATCCTCGTCATACTGTCCCGCACCGATAACGCCCTTGCCGCCGCGCTTCTGTAAACGGAATTCATCCGTGTCGGTGCGCTTAATGAAACCCTTATGCGAAACGGTAATGCTGCAACCGACGTTGGGAATGACATCCTCGGGACGAAACTCGGATGCCGACGGCATGATGCGCGTCTTGCGGTCGTTGCCGAAGGTATCGCGCTCTTTGATGAATTCTTCCCTTAAAACCGACAGCAATTTCGCATCGCTCGACAAAATCAACCGCAATTCCTCCGCGAACTTTAACAATTCGGCGTATTCGGCATCCAATTTCTCGCGCTCCATCCCCGTAAGCTGATAGAGGCGCAATTCCAAAATCGCCTCCGCTTGAATGTCGGTGAGATGATACTTTGCGACCAACGCCGCATGTGCGACTTCGCGCGAAGGCGACTCGCGGATGATTTTCACGAAATCATCCAGGTTGTCGATGGCAATTTTGTAGCCTTCCAGAATGTGCAGCCGCTCCTCCGCTTTCTTTAAACGAAACCGCGTGCGTCGGGAAACAACGTCGCGGCGATGCTCCAAATAGCATTCGAGGAGCTCCCGAATGTTCATCTGCTTCGGACGCTGTTGATCCAACGCCAAAAGAATGACCCCGAAGGACGATTCCAGCGGCGTGAGTTTGAAAAGTTTATTGAGCACCACGCGCGCAATCTCGCCGCGCTTCAATTCAACGACGATGCGGGTGTTTTCGTCCGATTCGTCGCGCAAATCCGAAATCTCCGTCAAAACCTTCTCCCGCACCAAATCGGCGATTTTGGTCACCAAATTCGCACGGTTCACGTTGTAGGGAATTTCGGTAATGACAATCTGCTCTTTCCCGCCTTCAAGCTCTTCGATGCAGGCTTCGCCGCGCACGTGCAAAATCCCGCGCCCGGTCTTTAAATAAGAAGAAATGCCTTCCAAACCGACCACCGTGCCGCCGGTCGGGAAATCGGGTCCCTTAATAATCTTCGCCAATTCATCCACCGTCGCGTCGGGACGATCGGTGAGCAAAATCAACGCATCCATCAATTCCCGCAGGTTGTGCGGCGGAATGTTGGTGGTCATGCCGACCGCAATGCCCGTCGAACCGTTGAGGAGCAAATTCGGCAACGCTGCCGGAAGAACCGTCGGCTCAAGGCAACTTTCCTTGTAGTTCGGGACAAAATCGACGGTATCCTCGTCAATGTCCCGAAGCAATTCCTCCGCCGTCGCTTTGAGACGGCACTCGGTGTAACGGTACGCCGCCGCCGAATCACCGTCGACGGAGCCGAAGTTACCCTGCGGATCCACCAGCGGGTAGCGCATCACCCAATCCTGCGCCAGACGCACCAGCGATTCATACACGGCACTGTCGCTGTGGGGGTGATAATTCTTTAAAACCTCACCGACCACGCCGGCGCATTTGTCGAACGGGCGGTTATGAAGCAAACCCTCGCGGAACATGGCGTACAAAATACGTCGGTGCACCGGCTTAAAACCGTCGCGCGCATCCGGCAACGCGCGGCTGACGATGACCGACATCGAATAATCGATGTACGCCGACTTCATAATGTCATTGACGTTCGTGTCGATGAGAAATTCTTTTTCCGCGTTCATATGCCCGACATCTGCCATGTTTTTAGTTCAGTATTAGGGAAAAATCTTCAAAAGTCGAGACCCGACCGCCGCGATGTATTGTACCTCCGATGTTTAAACTTTGCCACGCCCGAAAAAAGCATCTTGGAGCAAAAACACACGGCAATGACCCAAATTTTTGAACATTTTTGTGTTTTTTTGCAAAAAATTTTGAATTTCGGACGATATGTATCACAAAGAGCACCACAAAGAAACAGGGAAAAGCATATGAATACCGACATGAGCATGCGGATTGGGTCTCAGTCCGACATTGGCAATTTGGATACCACAGGCAGTGCGGGTAATGTTAAGGAAAACCAAGTTGCCGTTTTCAAGAATAAACTTGACGCATTTAAAAACGCCTTTAGTCTTGCGGCTGCTACCATCCGAACACATCGCACGGTGAATATTTTTTCATACAACCCCAAAGGGAAAATAGGGTTGGGCCGTTTTAAACAAATACTCGATAATATCGGTCATAATATCGCCGTATTGTGCCGCGGCGAAGGGAATGTCGCCAAAATCGAAGGGGATTTAAATACACAAATCGAGGAACTGTACAACATTATAATACATGATTTTACGAAAGACGATTACAAGGAAACTCTCAAAGCCGACAATTACAACCAATTCCAACAATGCATCACAACACTTAATGACTATCAGACCCAATTGGAGGGTCTGTATGGTTACAGCAATCGTCTGAAATCATTAAAATGCGATCTGTGTACCATATCCGGAACACTGAAGGAACAAACAAAAAAAACAATCAAGGAACTTAAAAGCAATCTCAACTCTTGGTGGGGCACAGTGGACACAGACGGTAGAAACGGTAGTACTGACCACATACTGGAGGTACTGGAATTATTTTCAAAAGACGAGGAAGCTCTCTCTGGGATCGAAAAGTCCTTGCAGGGGAGGTTGAAGGGGTATTTTGATAAAATGGTCGAGTTCAATGGCATTGCCAAGTGCATACAAAAAAGCAAGAACAAGGATGAAACGGTAGATGGTATTCTTGCAGCATATTACGAGGGGAATGGTTTTGTCAGCGAGAGTGGCCTGGGTTCGGTGGTTTCTAAAAAACTTGCTACCCGCCTGGATGAAACCTGCACCGATGCAATCCTGGAGAAATCGAAGGAAATCAGAAAAATAAAAGAAAGCATCGCAAATGGGAACAATAGTATCAAGGACCTTCTAGAAACGGCAAAACAAAAATGTCAACTCGAAGGTCAAACGCCGAAAGGTTTGAAAACCTTTTTCGCTAATCTGGAAAACGTTTCGAATGGACTTAACGCTCTCGATAACGCTTTGCATCAATTGGAGGAAAATAACGAGAAGTTTGCAACGAACACACCCATCGCCGAACGAAAAAAATTCGAGAATACTTTCCAAACAGAAAATCAAAAAATCCAAGCTAGCCTGAAACAAATTCAAGAACAGATCAAGAATCATCCCGATAAAGAGACCAAGGAACACCTTCGGAAACTGTTAAATACGAAAAAAACTCTTCATGAGCAGATGGAACAGCACTTTGCTGCAATCAAAGATCTGAACCGTCTTGACGACAGCATCCGCAAATTAAATGGGGACAATGACGGTGTGACGTTCGAAAGCGTCAAACAGGGCATGATAAAACTGAACGAAGATATCCAAAAGTTGAATTTGAGTTATCGGGAAAAAATGAACCCTCTCTTCTCTAAAATCCAAGAGTCTTTTGAAGCAATAATAGGCAAAAAGGCTTTGGGAATCAGTGATAACCTCCTCAAAATACGCGAAAGTGATTCGTCGCCTTCGGAGAAACTGGAAGCTCTCAAAACGCAGAAAGAAGCACTGGAGGCACTCACGAAAGGTATCGATTATATAAAGATGAACAACAGGGTTGCTTATAACACAATTGTTGACTGCAACGAACTGATTAAAGAGCTTAACGATAAGATAATGGTAGATAAAATAGCAGAAGGTAACGTTGCAAACAGTTTTAAAGAAATACAAACGGAATTCTCAAAATTCATAAAGAATCTTTCGCAAGTACCAGATCTGAAGCAAAAAGAACGCCTGCTGACAAAGCACTATACGGATACCGTTCTCCGGCAAATGGAACAAAAATTTCAAGAAATGGATCCGACGATCAGAAAAGCCTTCGGACAAAATATCTATGACAGCGCCAAAAAAGAAACACGCGACATGTACGTCAACTATCTGAAAGGGATAAAATAAAAAACCGACCGCCGTAACTGCAACCGAACTATCCTGATCCTAAATATCCAAATTTGCCACGTTCAGCGCGTTATCCTCGATAAATGTTCGCCGCGTCGGAACGTCGTCGCCCATGAGCATCGAAAACGTCTGTTCCGCTTCGGCAACGTCCTCCAGGCGCACCTTCAGCATACGGCGGGTTTTCGGATCCATGGTCGTTTCGAAGAGCTGCTTCGGGTTCATTTCACCCAAACCTTTGTAACGCTGAATGCGCAAGCCCTTGCGTCCCAGCTGTCGCACCGCCTCGATCATATCCGCTAACGTCGCAACGGGAATATCCGCCTCTTTGACATTTGAAGCGGTATCGCGCAACGTAAATTGCGGTTCGCCGTTCGGCACAAACGTCGGCAGGTCACCGACGATTTCCTTTAATTTTTCCAAAACCTGCGTAATGTGCGCGTGCTCGAAAATCTCGCTCACGGTAATGCGCTGCGAACGTTTTTGACCGTCGATTTCAATTTCGCGCGCGATGACGTTATTGTAGACGTCATCCAGGTTACTCTCGACATAAAACCGAGAACGCGCTTCATCATCGACCAAAAATTCGAATTTCTCGTCATTGCCGGTGCGGATGCGCGCCAGGTACTTCGGAACATTTAAGGTATTGCGGTCAAATTGATCCAAATAAACATGCAAATCACAACCGTGGCGCACCACCGACGCACACAGCTGCTCCAGCTTCGACAAAAGCGACAACAAAGCTCTGATTTCCGCATCCGAAAAGAGGCGATTGTCCGATTTGCGCGTAAATTGCACGCCCTCGGAGCCCAATTCAAGCAGAATTTTATTCAACTGCGCGTCGTTATCCACGTACTGCTCGCGCTTGCGGCGCTTGATTTTGTACAGCGGCGGTTGGGCAATGTACACATAACCGTGTTCGATGAGACCGCGCATTTGTCGGAAAAAGAAGGTCAACAACAGCGTACGAATGTGCGCACCGTCGACATCGGCATCGGTCATGATGACAACCTTATGATAACGCGCCTTGGTAATATCAAACGCACCGTCGCCCGTTTCACCGATCCCCGTTCCGCACGCCGTAACGATGGTACGGATTTCTTCGTTGCTCAACACGCGATCCAGGCGCGCTTTTTCGACATTTAGAATTTTTCCGCGAATGGGCAAAATCGCCTGGTGCCGTCGATCGCGCCCCTGTTTCGCCGAACCGCCCGCGGAATCTCCCTCGACGATGAAAACTTCGCACAACTCGGGATTTTTTTCGGAACAATCCGCCAATTTTCCCGGCAAACCGCCACCGCTCAACGCTCCCTTGCGAACGGTATCGCGCGCCTTCCGTGCCGCCTCACGCGCCCGCGCCGCCCCGAGACATTTCTCGAAAATCACCCGCCCGAGCTTCGGATCGGTTTCAAAGGCATATTTCAACGCATCGCCGACGATTTTCTGCACGATGCCGTCGACTTCGCTGTTGGAAAGTTTGGTCTTCGTCTGCCCTTCGAACCGCGGCTCGGGAACTTTGACGGAAATAATCGCCACCAATCCTTCGCGTACGTCTTCGCCCGCCAAAGACGGATCTTTGTCTTTGACTAAATTGTTTGCCTTACCGTAGGTGTTAATTGCGCGCGTCAACGCCGTACGGAAGCCCGACAGGTGTGTTCCGCCTTCGATATTAAAGATCGAGTTCGCGTAGGCATAAATCTGCTCGTTGAAGCCGTCGTTATACTGCATGGCGATATCCACGCAGATACGCCCTGTTTTTCCGTGTGCATCCGTCACGTCGGACGCACCCGAGAAGGTAATCGGATTGGGATGCAGAACCGTCTTCCCGCGATTGAGGTACGAAACATACTGCGCAATACCTTTGTCGTAGCGGAACACTTCGCTCTTCTCGACACGCTCGTCGTTCAGCTCGATGCGAATGCCAGGATTAAGGAACGCCAATTCGCGCAGACGCTTGGCTAAAAGTTCATATTTGAATTCCCGTGTTTCCTCAAAAATTTCCGGATCCGGCAAAAACGTGATACGTGTTCCAGTGCGATTGCTTTGACCGATTTCTTTCAACTTTTCGATCGTTTTGCCGCGCGAAAAACTCATCTTATAGACATGACCGTCGCGCCGCACCTCCGCTTCGAACGCCTCCGAAACGGCATTGACGCACTTGGCGCCGACCCCGTGCAGACCGCCCGAAACCTGATACGCACCCTTGCCGAACTTTCCGCCGGCATGCAGGTTCGTCATTACCAATTCCAACGCGGGGATTTTGTACGTCGGATGAATGTCTACCGGAATACCGCGTCCGTTGTCCTCCACGGAACACGAACCGTTCAAATGCAGTTCAACCTTAATCTCCGTGCAGTAGCCGGCAAGTGCTTCATCAATGGCATTGTCGACCAGCTCAAAGACACAGTGATGCAACCCGCGTTCGTGCGTATCGCCGATGTACATATCGGGACGCTTGCGAACGCCTTCCAATCCCTCCAGCTTTTGAATTTTCGACGCATCGTATTTTTCCTGCACCTTTTCGGGCACCGACATCGCCTCTTCCAACGTCATCTGCGTTTCTTCCGTCCCCATGTTTGCCCTCATTGTTGGTGAAATGAAGGGATTTTGCAAGGAAGGAAAATGCGGGGAAACAGATCCGAAACGATGCGAAAGGATTTTTTTAAAAGCCCCGAAACGCCACCGCATCAGCATATTTTTCGAAATTTTTCCGAAATTCGTCCGTTTTTATATTTGTGGTATGAGCGGTACGTTCGGCACTCCTGCACCCATTCCCCATCAACCCGTAACCGTCGAAATGCAAACGCTCGACGAAAACGGTAAAGCAATCAACGTTCAAATCAATCCGCAACCGATGGTCACCGCCGAAACGTTGCAGACATTCAATAAAACCTTTCTGAACGATCTGCATCAACCGGAAAAATCCCGCATCATCCGTCCCGTTGATAACGTTAAACCGAAAAGCATCGGCGGCAAGATTCTCGATGCGCTGAAAGCGTTCGGGCACGCGGTTTATGCATTGATTTTCGGTAATCAGAGTAAAGCAGAGGATATCGAGATATCGCTCGAAAAACATTTTGACGCATTCAAGGAACAACTAAATAAAAATCTCAAAATTGAATGCAACGCAAATGAAGAGAAGCGAAAAGAACTCAAAAAAAATGAATTGGAAATGCGTAATATCAAAATGCACCCTGAGGAGTACAAAAGCATTCAAGAGCAAATCCGAACAAACTTTGATAAAATCAAACAGTGTCTTCCGTCTATGAAAAACCGAAAACTCCTGGTCGACTGTCTCAAATTTTACAAAGCACTGGCGCGAAGTCTTACGATTGCGGAATGTTACTATGATGCAAAACAGCAACTCATCGACGTTCAAGGACGTAGTAGAAATTTTTCGTTGACCGAGGTAAAGGATATCTTTAACGGAAAACTCATGGATAAGATACATCAAGGTCTCAAGGAAAAACTTGAAAAACTTGATAGCACTCTGAAACATGACTGGATTCCATGCGAGAATTCAACGAGAAGTCCTTTCTTAAAAGATCAGTTAAAGACCTTGAACAGTTGTAACAGAAAAATATGGCTTCCGTTTCTGGAACGACTTTACCCCGACACTGCTACTGAAGAAAACAAAGAAAAACTGCAAGCAAAAAAAAAGGAACTAAAACCACTCATAGACAATTGGCGATGTACTGTAGAAAAACTGACGATTAAAGAAAAGGACGGTAGAAGGCTTCCGAACAAGAATCTTTCGAAAGACGACATTGAATCGCTGAAAGATGCCTTCGCGGAACTTTCGAAGGCGTGTATTCCGAGCAAGAAATCAGAAAAAACATTTGAGAAAGTCATGCCTCGGGAAACATATGTCCAATACACGGAGTTGTATAAGGACATCATGGAAGCATATGCGGAACAAGAAGATAAAGAAATGTCGAATTTTATCAAAGGTAATTTCGAATGCATCGTACAAAAAAGAATGGGAAAGGATCACGCATCAAGCGTACTCGATCGGCTTAAAACGATTAAGAAGAAAAGTAGCAGCTCCGCTTCGATCGAGCTGCTGCAAAAGTTGCAACTGCTCGAAATTCTGCTGACACTGCAGACATCTCCTGACAGTAACAAGACTTTCGAAGAACTACTATCGAATGACAATATACTGCTGAAAGACGAAGATTGCATTTTCCTTGTCGAATATTTCAAAACGCTAAAAGGCAATACACCGAATACACCGTTGGCTCAAAAAATCAGAAACCTAGAAAGTAATCTACCCAAATATCTGCGTGAACAAAGTGAACAAAAAGTGAATTTTGAAACAAATTTCTTAAGAAGAAAACGATTATCGGAAGCCGCAAAATTGTACGCTTCCGATAGAAAATCGAATGGTATCCTTAACATGGATATCGAACAAACGCGACAAAATCTTCAAATTGATGATTTGGGAGATGAAAACGTACGCAACGAAATCATTGATTTTCTTAAACTCAAGGACGCCCTTGATAACGAAGATGAAAATTTGCTAGAGGAATTATCGACCAACGAAAATAAAGACATCCAAACGGCGGCAAAAGCTACCTTGGAACGTCTTAAGCAGCTTGAACAACAAAAAAAACTCCGCAGCAACCTTTGACACTTGCCTGATTCTCTCAAAACCACACTACAAACCTCTGCGCGAACAACACCCTCTTGACGATTGAAGAACGAAAACGCAAATAATTCGTTTAAACCGACCTGCGCTACACCGCCGTCAATTCCCGCGATTTTTCCTCCAAAAGCGCATCGATTTTCCTCACATAACGGTCGGTCAGGGTTTGAATTTCCTTTTCGAGCTTTTTGACGTCGTCCTCCGTGCAGGTGCCGGCTTTTTTCATTTCCTTGACCTTTTCCAATGCGTCGCGACGGCAACCGCGCACGGAAACTTTGCCCTCTTCCGCCATGCCGCCCGCGAGTTTCACAAGTTCCGCGCGACGTTCGCGACTCAATTCCGGCAACGGACAATGGACGCTTTCGCCCATCACGGAGGCATTGATGCCCAAATTCGCCAGTAAGATACCCTTTTCAATGGGTTTTAAATTGGTTTTATCCCACGGTTGAACGCGCAACGTACGCGCATCGGGCGTGGTAATCGACGCAATATCTTTTAAACGCATCTTCGAACCATACACCTCAATAAGCACGTTTTCCAGCATCTGCGGTGACGCCTTCCCTGTGTGCAACGTGCCAAACTGCCTTTGCGTATGATCAACCGATTGTTGCATCGCCATCTCGGCGGGTTTCAAAATTGCGTTAAAATCCATCGCTCTCACTCTATGACGTTTATCGAATAAAAGCAACGAGGAACACGATGTACACGCTTCACGGACGATTTCAACTGCGGACATCGGTCAAAGGCGGTTATCCAAAGTACTTTGCATTCGAAAAACATCCGTGAACCCGAATTTTTGATAAAAAAATCCGAAAATCGTCCGATATTTTTGATACAATAGAACAAAGGATCTTATGACCGACAACCGCATATCTTCACAGATCGGAATCCAAGCCTCTACGGAACTTTCCGGGCTTGTCCCGGCAGGAGGCGATGCTTCGTCCGTTTCCAAAAACGCCGTCGGGAACTTCTCCGAAAACGCCCTTGTAAAAAACATCAACGTTGCGCATCTGAATGCCCGTCACGACGGTGTCCAAAGAACGGTGAATGCCGTTGCGAGCGGAAAATCCGCGTTTCCGCAGTCAAAATATGTCACGCAAAGCACACCGCAACCGCACAGCGACACGATCTCGGTCGGGCTGGACGATGTCGCGCTTAATCGGATTATCGCATCGAAAACCTGAAAACACACACGGAAGTATTCGGGAGGGCAGGGGAAAGCACAAGGGTTGAACTGTAAACCCGCGAAATCTTTTCAAACCCGTCTTTGTGGGAATAAAACAAAAAGGCATCAACAACCATCAACCCGTCGTACATCCGTCTTAAACAGACCCGCTTGATAAGAGAACTTCGACACCTCCCTCCCTCACCCGCGTTCCGATCCCTTTTCCGCGCGCCGCTCCGTAAATCGCGTTCGGTCGGTGAACGTTAAACACAAATAGCGGCATCCGTTGCTCGCGACACAATTCGAACGCGCACCCGTCCATCACCGCGTAATGCCCTTCGCACGCTTCTTCATATGTCAAATGTTCGAAACGCTTTGCATCCGAAAAGCGCTTCGGATCTTTGTTAAAAATACCGTCGACGTCGGTCGCTTTTAACAAAAGATCGGCTTTTATTTCGCAGGCGCGCAACGCCGCCGCGGTATCGGTTGAAAAGAACGCATGCCCCGTCCCGCCGGCAAACAAGACAATCGTTCCGTCCGACAACGCCTGCCGTGCACGTTGCAAATCGAAAGCCTCGATGCTTCCGCCGCACAAGGAAGTGCCGAAAATCACCGCAGGCAATTCAAATTTTTGGAAGCATGCCCGCAGAAACAACGCATTCAGGCACGTCGCCGCCATACCGATTTCATCGGCAACACAACGCTCCAAAATATAACCGTTGCGACCGCCGCGGAAGATATTCCCACCGCCGATCACGAGCGCGATTTGGAAACCTTCATCGTGCAGATGTTTCAGTTGATCGATAACGGTATCAATTTTTTCAATATCCCATAAAAAGGCTTCGTTCTTTAAAAATTCGCCGCTTAATTTGAGTAAAACGCGTTTCATACTCCTTTAAAAAAAACACCCGCAACCCTGTTTATTTAAAGCCGATTCAATCGAGCAACACATAATTTTTATCGGCGCAACCCCGTGACAATCGCTGTCTAAAGACGGAGGCGCCATCACCCGATGCACCTCTAACCCACGCCCAGAAATAACGCTCCCGATGCGATAAATCAAGCGTCGATTGCGTCTTGGCATAACCGAGCGTTTTTGCATACGCATGCAAAGCAGTATGTTGGGTACACCCGGTTTCCATAACCAACAAACCGCCGCACTTCAAATACTCGGGTGCCTTTGAAAGAATGTGTTTCAAGTCCGCCAAACCCTCTTCACCCGCCGTTAAAGCACTCTTCGGTTCGAAACAACGCACTTCCGGTTGTAACGATCGATATTCTTCCTCACTCACATAAGGAGGATTGGAAATAATCACATCAAACGTTCCTTTGATGTTCAAAAACCAGTTGCTTTGTACGAAAGAGATGCGCTCCCGAACATTATTTTCAATCGAATTCTTTTCGGCAACCGCCAATGCCTCCGCCGAACAATCGACCGCCGTGAGTTTTATAATCGGGAACAACGCCGCTAAAGCAATCGCAATCGCTCCGCTGCCCGTTCCGAGATCCAAAATTGCCAAACACTTCTGTTTTTCATCCGCAATATCCGGCGAACCCGATGGTTCTTTAAAAAAATTTTCCGTCAGATATTGCTGCATTTGATACACCAACTCCTCCGTTTCGGGACGCGGAATGAGCACGCGTTGATCGACGTGCAGTTTCTGCCCGAAAAAATCAACCTCTCCGACGATATACTGCAACGGCTCCCGCCGCGCACGACGCACGGATAACGCCCGCAACCGCTCCGTCTGCTCCGCCGTCAGCACGCGGTCAGGTGTTAAAAACAACTCCAAACGTTTGCAACCGATCACAAACGACAACAACCATTCGGCGTCGGTACTAGGATGCTCAATTCCGTGACGCCACAGGTACACCGTCAATGATTGCAACGCCTCCGAAACATACATAAAGAAGGAAAGACAACGTGTGAAAAATCATCGGGCACAGCTCCCGCCACTTCCACCGTTACACGCCTTACAACAGTACCCCAACACCGGCTGTCTTACTATCGATCCTCACCGCTATCCGCACAAAACCCGCTCCGTCTGTTATCACCGACTATGCGTTGCACCGAAAACAACCGCAACGCTCAACCTAAACACTTCGGAAACGGGTCAAAAACGCATAAAGCACCACCACACAGTGTCCGCGGATTACAAAGAGCGCAAGCCAACACACGGAAACCGCAGACAACACCCGATGCGCGCTTCAAACGGCACGCCGGCACGAACCTACGAAACAACCTTCTCGACCAAACCGGCTTTAATCGCTTTCACCGCCACCCAAACGCGACGCACCTGCCCGTTCGGAAGTTTGATCTTCACGCGTTGCAGGTTCGGCTTAAAAATGCGCGGCCATTTCTTCGTCACGTGCGTCCCGATACCGCCGCTCTTCTTCGATTGACCTTTCCGACTGATGCGCGAACCGATCACGCGCTTCTTCCCCGTGATAAAACAAATACGTGCCATAGAATGCTCCCGAGATACTGCCTTCATGGAACGGATTTTTATTCTTCACCGCAAGCTTTTTCGAAAAACGCGTTGCCTGCAAAAACCGACGCCGACGCACATTGTTTAAATCCTGCCGTTAATTTCAACCACACTCGAAGCCTGTATTCCGAGAAGGTGCTTTTAAAAAAAGCAAATGTTTCGTTCGTAAAGATTAAAAAAATGCATATTTTTCTTGCCCCCCCCCCC
>DEWA01000017.1:0-25584 GCA_002363035.1 Verrucomicrobia bacterium UBA3222 | reverse complement strand
CCCCCCCCGATTTTGTTCCCTTGAAGAGGATGTTTTGCAACCTCCTTCGCAAGTTCCTTTTGCATTTTCCAAATTCAAAAACCCTATCGACGCCCACGACACACAAAAATGTCGGTCGCTTCCCGATGGGCGCCTTTTAATGTTCTGAACAATCATGGAAAACTTCCGAATTTTCAAGGAACTCTACAAAAATTTTCTGACCGATCAAAAAAAACGCTTCATCATGTACGGCATCCTCTCCTTTGTCTGCGTTTTTCTGGAGTGCTTCGGGTTATCGATACTTCTTCCGGCGTTGCAGCTTATTTTAAATCCCGAAAAACTTTACACCGTTCTGCCGCCGTGGCTTGCGGATATTCCGCAAACAAGCATCATCGCGGGGCTCATCGGTATTTGTATTGTTTCGATTGTTTTGAAGGATTTGCTGTCGATTTTATGCAATTACCTGAGTTACAAAACCATCGTAATATTTGTTCACAACACGGTTGAAAAACTGTCTCGTTTGGAATATAACGCGACATACATTTTTCTGCAAAAACATAAACACTGCGAGTTACAAACGGCATATAGTGCCTGCGTAGGTACAAATGCTACCGCTTATATTGCAGCTCTCTCTCTGTACGGGATAAACGGTTCTCTTTTTTTCACCATCTTAATCATGTTGTTCTTTTTTTCCCCCATCATAACATCATCGTTTTTTTTATTCGCCGTTATTAGTTGCGTTATCAAAAAAACTTTAAAAAAACGGCACCTGAAAACTCAAGATCTTCACGAACTCTACCAAAACAAAGAACAAGCACTTAATACCAAAGTAAACACTCTTAAGGAAATGCTGAGTTTTTTTTGCAAAATTCCATCTTTAGACACTTTGTTAACCGCTTTTGATAAGTGGAAACGAACGGAACAGCAACTTGCATGTCGAGTGCAAAATCAACCCTTTCTCCTTGAATTCCTCGGTCTTATCTGCATCGCCGCAACGATTCTTCTCCTGCATTTTGTTTATCCGTTTTCGGTTTTGATGCAGCAAATCACGTTTTTGGTTGTTTGCATCGTGCGCATTCTGCCGTACTTTAATCGTTTTTGCGTGGCAAAACAACAAATCGATGCTTACAAAAGCAGCGTCGTTTATCTCAATGATTTCTATCGGCAGCTGTTAGAGCATCAGTTGCCGCCGTATGACGGAGAACGCGTGACTTTTAAGCACCGGTTACGATTGGAACAGGTTTGTTTTTGTTATGATACGGAGACAAAAAAAGAGGTTCTGCATGATGTTTGTCTGACCGTTAACGAGGGCGACTTTGTCGGATTGACGGGAAAGTCGGGTGCGGGGAAAACAACGCTCGTGGATATGATTTTAGGGTTATTGCCGCCGACAAAAGGTACTTATTCCGTCGACGGGAATATCATCACGGCGCACAATCAGCTGGCGCCGTTTTTCGGTTATGTTTCGCAGAATCCCTGCATCATCACGGGAACGGTCTCAGAGAATGTTATTTTCGGACGCGAACCGAATTCTGAACAGGTCGAACGTGTTTTAAAAATGGCGCAATTGGACGAATTCCGGTCGAATATGTATCTTGCGGAAAACGGGAAAAACATCTCGGGCGGACAGAAACAGCGAATTGCGATTGCACGCGCATTGTACGGCAATCCGAAGTTGCTCATTCTGGATGAAGCCACAGCCTCCCTGGATGCATTAACGGAAGAAAAAATTTCGAATGTTATTGCTTCGTTAAAGGGCAAATGCACCGTGATTGCCATCGCCCATCGCCTCGGCACATTAAAAATGTGCAATCGCCTCGTGTACATGAAGGAGGGGCGCATCGCCGCAGAAGGCACTTTCGACGGTTTATATCAGTCGAACGAAGAATTTAAAGAACTGGTCGATGCATTGGAACGGCAATCGCATTTGGTTCACGGTAATGAAGCCGTTGCGGCAATGGCGGCTGTTTAAAAGTCGCAGGAACGTCGCCGAAAATTCCTTCGACTGCCTGCGTAAAAAGATGCGTACAACCGAGAAGAGTAGAGTTGTTTTTTAAAAAAACGTACTTCGGTCTCTTTCAAAGAAAACTTCGATATACATAAAAAAATCGCAAACGGAACTCGTCGGGCACTTTTAACGGTTTGGTAACAGCATCATAGCCCGTACTCATATAAAGCTGTTGAACATAAGATGATTGCCGAAAATGCCTTCAATTGCCGATAGAATGCCATGCCCATCGCGCCGCAAGTGCACTTGTCTCTCGCTCCGAAAACGCTTATAATAAAGTTGTATGAAGATTCGAGTCGGAATTAACGGGTTTGGGCGCATCGGGCGTTTGGTGTTTCGGGCGCTCTGCGAACAGAAACTCTTGGGAGATACCGTCGAAGTCGTTGCGGTCAACGATTTGGTCGGTGCGGACAATTTGGCGTATTTATTGAAATACGATTCCGTCCAGGGGCACTTTAACGGCACCGTCGAAGCGGACGGCGAAGAAACACTGGTGGTGAACGGGCATCGCATTCGTTGCCTGGCGGTAAAGGACGGTCCGTCGGCATTGCCGTGGAAAGAACTCGGTGCGGATATTGCGATTGAAGCCACGGGTCTGTTCACGCAAGCCGAAAAGGCACAGGGGCATTTGACGGCGGGCGCAAAGAAAATTCTCATTACCGCTCCCGGAAAAGGCGACGGCGTTCGTACCGTCGTGTTGGGTGTGAATGATAAGGATTTGCAACGTTCGGATACCATTATCTCCAACGCTTCCTGCACCACCAACTGTCTGGCGCCGATTACAAAGGTCATTCTGGATAACTTCGGCATCGAAGAAGGTCTCATGACGACGGTGCACAGCTACACGGCGACGCAAAAAACGGTCGATGGTCCGTCGAAAAAGGATTGGAAAGGCGGACGCACGGCGGCGATCAACATTATACCTTCCACAACGGGAGCCGCCAAAGCCGTCGGTTTGGTGTTACCGGCGGTCAAAGGCAAATTGACGGGCATGTCGTTCCGCGTTCCGACGCCGACCGTTTCGGTGGTCGATTTAACGGTTCGCACGGCAAAACCGACAACGTACGAAGCAATTTGTCAAAAGATGAAGGAAGCTTCCGAAGGTTCGTTAAAGGGCATTCTGGGCTATACGGAGGATGAGGTAGTTTCCAGCGACTTTATTCACGATCCGCGCTCGTCGATTTTCGATGCCGGATCGGGCATGGCACTGAACGATCGCTTCTTTAAACTCGTCAGCTGGTACGACAACGAATGGGGCTACGTCAATCGTTGCGTCGAATTACTGCAAAAAATGGCAACATTGTTGTAAAAGAAATTAAAAACACGCTCCGTCGGTGCAGGATTTATCTGTCATTGCGTCGGCGGAACGTGTTTTATGTGACCATTTGAGACGTGCCACATGGGATAAGCCGGATTGGTATTAAAATATAATTGGCTCACGCCCTTCTTGGAAAAAGCAAATAACGCATCTTGTTCCGAAAACTCCGAACAACACGGGCACAAAAGGCAAACACACTTATCGCAAATACTCCGCCTAAAATCCGATTTAAAAAACAACCAAGAACATCCCGAACACACAACTCACTCGTTTGATTTTTTTCCGTAAAAACAAACGGCAATCCTTCCAATCCTGCCTTACGAAGTTTTAATCGGCTGCATCAGCTGATAGTGACCGCCGTCGAAATACAATCGAATCGGGTTCCCCTGCCGTAACTGTTGATTGTTAAAATCTTCCCGGAAAAGCGATGTCGGTTCTGTTTCTTTCGGATCGCATATTGTTCTGTACACTTCGACGTTGCCTTGATATTGCGAAACCACAATCGGTCGTCCGATGGCTTGGGCAATATATTGAAAATCCACCCCGTTTCCAGCGTAGGGCTTTTATCCCTGAGACCGAGGCGTTCCGCGCAACCGGCGGCTGAAGGATTGGTGTGCACCGCTTTTAATGCTTCCTGTTCCGCGCGTTTTCTCAAAGTTATCATAATTTCCTTTTGCTTGGAGGTCGCAATCGGACGTCCTCCGTAATCGCTGTGTTGTGGTCGTATGCATTCCGATAAATCGATGGCTCCCATGCCCGCCAAAACTGCCCAAACCCCGCAATGACCGTCACCGGGAACATCCACCAGTTTGTATTTCGGCGAACGTACGGATGTCATCTCCACTCCCGACAAACCCGTCGGTGTTTTCGATTTTGTGCCAAAAAGTTTCCCGAAAAACGCACTTACCCCTTTCTTAACGGCACGCCAGACGCGACCAAAGCTCCGAACGAACGAAAAACCGCCTGAAACTTTTGTAGACAAATTGTTAAAACAGGATTTGTCATTACAAATATTTTCCCAATCTTTAAATTGTCCGACCGATTGATTTTCAACCGTAGTACTCTGAGAATTTTGTGAACCCGTTGATTGGATGGGAAACGACATAGATACTTATTTTCGAAGCAGGATTTGTGCCGGACGGCGAACCTCACCGAAAAAAAGACCCATTTTTTCTTAACTTTTGAAATTTTTTATCAAAATTTCTTTACACCGAAAGAATTTCCTTTTTCCATGAAACCATGGAAGTCAAAAAAACACGTAAAATCCGCGGTTTCCTGAGCATCGAGCTGATGCTGGTGCTGACGGTCATGGCGATTTTGGGCGGGATTTCGCTGTACGTCGGGAAAAGGGTTGTCGACAGAGCGAAGATGGTGGCAATGGAGGCGGAAGCGCAGATGTTTATTACGGCATTGCTGGAATATTATGGTATGACGGGAAAGTGGCCGGTTGGAACAGAGGTTTGGATATCCGTCCGTTCTTTCGATAATTTCCTGAGAAGAAAGTTTGATGAAGTGCTTTTGGATAATCCTTATTCCTTGAGTAAGAAGCATCCGAAAGAGCTTCCGAATATGTGGATTTACATCGATATTTCCGTTGTAAATAATCGGTCGGCGGAAGATGTGTTAGGGGAATTGCGACAGCGAACACAGAGAATGGTTTCCAAACGCGAGGTGAGAAGTTTTGAATCCGTTCGATATTTTTTCCCGAAAGAAGGCGACAGAGCTTGGATATTTTCAATTCCCAAAGTCGTTTCTGGGCGCAAATTGGAGGTTCGTCACCCGTAACGGTTGAAAAACAGTTTAAACAACGGACATATTTGCTCCGTCGAGGCGGAGCACAAAGGACGACACAATGGTGGTGTGCCGGGTGGCATCTCCGTCGAGACGGTCGCCGCCCCAACTGCCTTTCCCCCTCAACCGTTAATCCGCTCCAAGAACTCCTTTACTTCGGGCAGATTTAAATCCAGCGGTCGATTGCCGGAAACCGCTTCAAATTCGATGCAGCGCAGTTGGTTGTTGTGACGCGTGTCGTGACCGATGAGACCGCTTTGTCCGTTGAGGGCGCATTCGACGGCGAGATCCGCATGCGACTGGATAAAATTCCGATCGAAGGCATTGGCGGGCGCCGAACGGGCGAAGTAACCGCTTTTCTGCACCAACAATCTTTCGGCTCCGAGACGTTCCTTCAGCTGTTTGCCGAGCACCTGCCCGACGTTGATATCCGCCAATTTCAGATGTCCGAAAGCATCGCGTTCCACTTTTTTACCCTCCGCTTCCATGAGACGCACAATGCCTTCCGCATCGACAAATTCGCTGATAAAGACATTCAGGGAACCGACGCGCTCGAAAATCGGCTTTAGCCACGCCGCAACGTCATCCAAATCGAATTTCATTTCCGGCGTATAAATACCGTGAATTTCAAATGCCTCGGGTCGGAAACCGAAGCCCGATACAAACTTTCGCCGTTCCAGCCGTTCCGTGTACCGGCGCGCCGTTGCATAGTTCAGCCAACCGCAACTGCGCCCCATGACCTCGTGGATGATGAGAACCTTCGAGGTACTCGTATGTTCGTGAACGATGTTTTCGAAAAACAACGCCCCCTGTTCCGCCGCCGTCATCGCACCGAGACTGAGCTGCACCGGGATAATGTCGTTGTCAATGGTCTTCGGCAAACCGATGACCTGCAACGGGTAATTGTTCTGTTGTAAGTATTTGGCTAATTCCGCCGCGGTGGTATTGGTGTCGTCGCCGCCGATGGTATGCAGAACGTTGACCTTATCCGCCATGAGCCGCTTTGCCGCCACCTCGAACGGATTTTCGCCGTTCTTGACAAGACCCTTCTTTTCGCAATCCGCCGCATTGGATAACTTCACGCGACTGTTGCCGATGGGCGTGCCGCCGAATTCAAACAATACCGCCGCTTCTTTATGCGCCGACGGCGGAAAAACAATCGACTGTCCCGTCAACAGCCCTTTATAGCCGTTTAAATAACCGATCAATTCCGTATCGGGTGCCACGTCGTGATACCGCTGGATGAGAGCTCCGATCGCCGTCGATAAACACGGTGCCAACCCGCCCGATGTCAAAAATGCAACCTTCATGATCTAAGTTTAACACATTTTGATATAAAAATCGACCCGAAACATGCAATTTTCGGTTTGTTTTTCCGTAATACGCAAAAAATACTTGAAAAGGAATAAATTATATGCGTACATGAGGGCATGAAGAAAAAGATGCTCATTCTGTTATCGGGACTGATGATTGGTTCGACGTTGTTTGCCGTGCCGAAAAAACGGAAAGCCGGCAACAACAACCCCCGCTTGACGGGCGAAGAGTTGGTAATGATGTTTAGATGGTTTTATGCGCAACCGACGGAAAGAGCGGAAGCGGAGTACTATAGACTGATGA
Source organism: Verrucomicrobia bacterium UBA3222 (assembly GCA_002363035.1). Lineage (GTDB taxonomy): Bacteria > Verrucomicrobiota > Verrucomicrobiia > Opitutales > UBA9783 > UBA3222. The sequence continues at coordinate 18,871 of DEWA01000017.1, read as the reverse complement.
AGAGGAAGCCTTACGGTGCGTACCGTTTAAAGGGCGTTATGAGCGTCTTATGGCATTTGAGAAATATGTTGTTGATTTCCCGCTCAAAACGAGGGTTTCCAAAACGTTTCTTTCCGTGTAAAGCACTATCTGCCCGATGACCGTCCCAATGCGAAGGCATGGCGTAACAGGATTGTTACCTGTATATTAAGGTTTCGATCGGGGCAGACGGATATCGCGACAATCAAGGCTAAAATGCGTAAATTCTGCGTAAAGGCAAACAGCGGTGAAATTATTTTTGATAATTACGCAAACGGTTGCATCGTGATCAATTTGGTACTTTACGAACTCGAACGTTTAACGGGGGTTGTTCAATAGATTTTAGCAATACAGCGACCGCCGGGAGTTGCAAACCGCAAGTGCATGGCGGACGGTTTGGTTTTACGGGCGAACATAAAAAAACGACACCGACGTTGCAAAAACATGTTTAAAACACGCCTTTCGGACGCAAAACGACGCCCTATTCTTCAAAATAAAAATTTCTTACACCCGCACGGGAAGTGCGGCTTCACTTTCCCTAGTACGCCTTCGCAAACACCGCCAACGGACAATTTGGTTTATTCGTGAACAAACAATTCCCGCGTTCGTCGGCGTAACATTGCGGAAAACAGCGCACCGTGACTTTTAAATCGGACTTTAATTTTTCCTCCGTTGCCGTATCTTCCGACCAATACGCCAACGCAAAGCCGCCGTCGTTTTTGAAAAAGTCGTAAAAATCATCCGCTTTCGTGACACGTTTCACGGAGGCATCGCGGTACGCTTTTGCGCGCTCAAATAAACGCGTTTGCAGTTTTGCCAAACCGTCCGCAAAGGTTTCAATAAATGGTTCTGTCGGTACAACTTCCTTCGTTTGCAACGCATCGCGCCACGCCACGGTCACGGTCGATTGTTCCAGTTCCTTTAAACCAACCTCAATGATGCAACAGGCACCTTTCTTAATTGCCTGCCAACGTTTGTCGCCGCCGCGAATATCGCGACCGTCGACTTCCACGTGCAACGGATAATCCGCTTTTTGTGACAACAACCGTTGCCGCAGGGTTTCACAGGCGTCTTCCAACCGCGAGCGTTGCGCTTCGTCGTGAACGACGGGAATAATCACCGCATGCGTATGGGCAATACGCGGCGGTAACACGAGACCGTCATCGTCCGAATGGGTCATCACCAGCGCACCGATAAGCCGCGTCGTTACCCCCCAGGAGGTTGTCCATGCGTATTGCGTCTGTCCGTCCTTATCGACAAATTGGATGTTCATCGCCTTGGCGAAATTTTGCCCCAAAAAATGCGACGTCCCGAGTTGCAGGGCTTTTCGATCCTGCATCATGCCTTCCAGGGTGTACGTCGAAACCGCCCCCGGAAACCGTTCGCTCGCGGGCTTTTCGCCGACAAAGGTCGGTATCGCCAAGTCGTCCTCGATAATTTTCCGATAAACTTCCAACATCCGCAGGGTCTCTTCGCGCGCTTCCGCCTCGGTCGCATGCGCCGTATGCCCCTCCTGCCAAAGGAATTCCGATGTTCTCAAAAACAGCCGCGTGCGCATTTCCCAACGCACCACATTCGCCCACTGATTGATGAGAAGCGGCAGATCGCGGTAGGAACGCACCCAACGCGAAAACGCTTCGCCGATGACGGTTTCCGAGGTCGGACGGACAATGAGCGGTTCTTCCAGCGGCGAAGCGGGTTGTAAGCGACCTTCTTCGTTTGCCTGCAACCGCGAATGCGTTACGACGGCACATTCTTTCGCAAATCCCGCCACGTGTTCCGCTTCTTTTTGCAGAAATTTTACGGGAATGAACAGCGGGAAGTAGGCATTTTGATGCCCCGTTGCCTTAAACGCCGCATCCAACTTTGCCTGAATGCTTTCCCATAAACGGTAACCGTTCGGCTTCACAATCATGCAACCGCGCACCGGCGCATTTTCCGCCAAATCCGCCGCGCGTATCACCTGCTGATACCATTCGGCGTAATTGTCCGCGCGCGTCGGCGTTATTCCCGTCTTTCCCATGCCTTTATGGAACGAAGAATGAGGTTTTAGGGCAAGGTTTTAAGCGGGAGTCAGGAGTATGTTTGATATTGCTTCTTCTTTTGCTTGAAACGCTTTACCAATTTCCGCGACAAAATCTTGCGACAACATTTGCAACAACCTTCGTTATACGAACAACCTCAAAAACTTGCTTATCAACGTCCCGGAAACGATCGGCAAAATCACCACCGTAAAACCGCTTAAAATCCATGTCTTGTATAATGAAATAAGTTCTCTTTCGTTGTACAAGTGCAAGCACCTTCGCAAAATCCGTCCAACGGTGTCAAAGTCAATAAATCAATATAATGTCGTGTGGCTTTTGGATTTTTAGATTTTTCTTTTTCAAACAATTCGTCCAATTTTTTATAGAAATAACCCGCTTCGAAAATTTTGGTCGTACAACAAATACCGGAGCCGTTTTGCTCTTTGCTCAGAGTTTCTGAAACATAATCTCTTGCGACGTTAGTGTATAAAAAATAAGAAGTATCGATCCCATCATCCGTCCCCCACGTTTCCGCCAACTCATAATACTCCAATCCGTGCGCTCCCTTTCGTCCGTTGTAGTTTGAAACGGGTGCCTTCGTATAAAGCGCATTACTTAACAGGAGCAAAAAATATGTGTCACATACCCAATCGTCTCCATCAAAAATTCCGATATATACACGCTTTTCCTGTTGCTGCAATTGCTTAACCTCCTGTTCGATCATATCAATACCGGCGTGTCGCGTTCCGCTGCAACCGAAACGTTGTTCGTTGGCAACCAACTCCCAATGCGCCGTTTCGGGATTATAGTGTTCGTAAGCGAAATCCGACGGTTCAACGCCTTTGGATTTATGTACCTTAAAAGCAACCTTTTTTTCGTTTAGAATTTCGGCATACGTCCGAAGATCGCCCGAAATAACATCCTGCCCGTTCTCCTTTTCGCCGTCGCAACGAACGATGATATGCGGTATTACATCACTGTTCATCAGGCACTGCGCATTGATTTCTAAACTCGTTACGATTTTTTCACCATACTCCGCGGCTTGTTTGTACGAGGAAATCAGGATATATAAATGCGTTCCTTTAAGTTCTTTCTCGCATGAAGACACCATAGACCAAAGCGACCAATGCTCTTTCGTACAGGAAGCATTGTTAATGAAACACACCGCCGATAAAACCATTGCACCGACATATTTCATAATTTTACTGCTCACCATGACACCGTTCCTATTAATGTTTCGTATAATGGAATAAGTTTCCCATTGTCGTACAGGTAGGAACTATTCGGCGCTGCCTACTTTGAAGTAAGTTTTATAATCCGGTACTTCGTCTTCCGTCTCTTTATCACTCTCACCCCATCGCAATTGGCGTAAAACCGATTTGCCATATCCCAGCCCCTCAATATTATCCTTGTTATTGTAAAAAAACAAACTTTGCTTTGTTGTACAGGTAACGGCATCCGAGTTAAACGGATCTAAAGCACTCAATTCTTTCAGGCAGACCGTACTGCGTGGCTTTTGCACGCGTTTAATCTTAAAGAGTGTTTTTGACTTACCAAGTGGTTGTTTTACCATTTCCGTCCCTGCTGCACGTTTTAATCGTTCATAGAGATAACCTCCTTCAAAAATTCTGTTTGTGCAACAACTTCCATTGGTTCCTGAGTACATATACTTCTCCGATCTAACTACGGTCTTGCGACTACATTCTACCCATTGACGATCTTTCTCATTCGTTCCTTTCCAATACGATATCAACATCGAACCACCGCCAGATGAACCAAAAAACGGCTCATTAAATGGTTTAAAAACAGAAGGTTCGTTGAGTCCGTGTGCTCCCATATCTCCGTTATAACTCGAAACGGTTGCCCCATCATTATCCACCACAAATGCATTCGCCATCAACAGAAGGTAGAAGTCCGGATGGATAAAATCATCGCCGTCGAAAATTGAGATATACACGTGCTTCCCATTCTCCTTTAGCTCCTTAACTTCTTTTTCGATCGCGTCAATAGCCGCGTGCCGTGTCCCGCTACAACCGAGATTTTTTTCATTTGCGCACAATTCCCAACGCGCATCTGCTTCTTTGCAACAGTAACTTTCAAAAACCGATGGGGACTTACACGCATTTTCGGGTACTTTAAAAGCAACTTTCTTGGTATTCAAACACGAAATGTATGTGTCTAAGTCATGTTGCAGAGTTCCATTCTCTTCTGCGTATGCATCACAGTGAACCATGATTTTAACCTTTACGCCGAATTGTTCCAAACGCTTCACGTTCGCTTCCATGCATTCGATAACGTACGGAACATAAATCCGTTTTCTATGAGACGATATTAAAATAAACAAATGCGTTTTACCTAACTCTTCAATAACACCCTCACGGTTAATCAATTCATCAGCAGACAATTCCAATGAATCGCAAAAAGCTCTTTGGCAACTGTTCAACGGATTTAGCCATAAAAGCAAAGAAGTTACGAGAATCGAACGATGCATATATTTTGTGAGATTTTTCATATTTTTCATAAAGCTTTTGTATTCCCGGTATTTCTTTCAACCATTATAAAATCTTGAAATAGCTCCGATAATCCGGATCTTTTGGATCCTCTTTAAATGCTTCTTCTTCCGTGTCGTCTTCCGATAAGTCTAGACTCATCGAGTAGTACCTTAACTCCATCAAGTAGCACCTTAACTCCATCAAAGAGCGCACTCTCCCTTTTTCATTATAGAAAAACAAACTCTTATCGGTTGTACACGTACACGCCTTATCGTTGAAACTTTCCAGAGGCACCAAAGTAAAGAGATCAATCGCATGACGATTGTTGTTCGGTTTTTGTTTGGCTAAAGCAGCCAGCTTGTCGTAAAGATATCCTGCTTCAAAGATCTTAGTGGTACAGCAAGCACCGGACAATACCAATGTACCTAACTCCGCTTTTCTCGCTTCGCCCAACTCTTTTGCCCGGCTATCACAGAACTCATTTAGTCCGAACTCATTTTTACCTCTATACAACTGGTAGTACTCTTCTTCGGCAGTCGAACCGAAGAACGGCTTGTCATACGGCCTCAACAACGACCACTGTTCTAGTCCGTGCGCTCCGATTTCACCGTTGTAATTTGAAACGGTTGCACCAGTATAAATCGCATTTGCCGTCAACAGCAGGTAGAAGTCCGGATGAATAAAATCATCGCCGTCGAAAATGCCGATATATACCCGTTCGCCCTTTTTTAACAACTCCTCCACTTCTTTTTCAATTGCATCAATACCTGCGTGCCGAGTTCCGCTGCAGCCGAGATTTTTTTCGTTTGCAGCCAACTCCCAATGCGCTTTATCAGGTTTATGATACTGATGCTCAAAGTCCGACACCTTGACGCGTTCCGATTCCAGCACCCTAAAGGCAATTTTCGCTTCTTTTAACGCTTCGGCATAAGCCCGAATATCTTCCGAAAGAACCGCTTTGCCATTATCTTCCGTTTCTCCGTCGCAACGCACCGCGATTGTCATTTCCGCATCAAACTGCCTTAGACGTTGTGCATTCGCTTCCATGCATTTAACAATGGAGTTCGCAAGATGCCCCTGCTGGTAGGATGAGATCAGGATGAACAAATGCGTTTTCTTCAACTCTTGGCGGACACACTCCTGCGATAACAAATAATTTGCAAGTAATGGTTCTCCAATTGCATTCGGCAAAAATGCCATAGAGATCCCAGAAGCAAACAACAGAAACAGATTTCGGATGACTTTATTCATAATTCTGTATATAAGGAAATTTGTTTGCAAAAGTCTACACGATTTTTATTTATGTTGCGTATAATGGAACAAGTTCTTCTCTGTTGTACATGTACAGGCACCGTCGCAAAATCCGTCCAGCAATGTCAGATCCCTTAAGTCGATCCAATTTCGTTGTGCATCCGACTTCCTCTTCAGCTCTTTCTCCAATAACGAATTCAATCTTTTGTAGAAATAATCCGCTCTGAAAATCTTTGTCGTACAACACTCGCCACCGTAACCCGAATTCGCGTATTGCTTACTCAGGGTTTCTTCAACGTCATCGCTCTTCATATCCGTGTATAACGTCCAAGTGCACTGCTCATCGGTACCCAACAGACGACCCTCCCGCAAGTTTTCGTATTCGAGTCCGTGAGCACCCATTCGCCCGTTATAGTTGGAAACGGGCGCATTTGTATAAAGCGCATTGAGCAACAACACCGGGTAAAAGTCTTCATGCACCCAATCGTCGCCGTCAAAAATTCCGATGTACACATGCTTTCCCTGTTCGCTCAGTTGATTAACTTCCTTCTCAATCGCATCGATACTCTCGTGACGCGTTCCGCTGCAACCGAGATTTTGCTCGTTGGCAACCAACTCCCAATGCGCTTCATTGGGCTTGTGATGTTCGTAGGTAAAATCCGACGGTTTGACACTTTTGGATTCGTGCACATTAAAGGCAATCTCCTTTGCGTTCAAAAGTTTGGCATACGTCCGAAGATCGCCCGAAATAACATCTTCCCCGTTCTCCGTTTTTTCTCCGTCGCAACGAACGATAATGTGAGAAGTAACACCGAGATCCGCCAGGTTTTTCGCGTTGGCTTCCATGCTGTTAACAATCTCTTTGCCGTATATTTCCGCCTGTTTGTAAGAAGAAATCAGAATATACAAATGCGTATTATTCAATTTCTCTCTTAATCCCTCTCTCAGACACTGTTCGTAGACTTCCTTCGGAGATTGACCCCATAAGTTCGCGAGCTTCCGCCAATTATCTCCATGGCAAAAGGAAAACAGATTGACGCTAATCTTCCCTCCGAAAACGTCAGCCGTACAGGCGCTGCCCGCAACGGCAGCCGCAACGAGATATTTCAGTGATTTTTTCATATTCATAATAATTCTCCCATGGAATTTTTTTGCCAGAAGGCAAGACTTTTTTATCGAGACACGCGAAATACGTCGACATAAACGGCAAATCGTCGGGTTTGTTTTTCCGCACCGAATCCGAGAGAAAGTACGGTTTCCGGGACAATTCCGCGACTTCCGACGGGCGTTTCCGTTTGACAGCCTGCGTTCTTAAACACAGCATGAGCTTGCAGTCGGGTTCCGTGCAGGGCGAACGGATGAACCCCGCCAGGGTCGGAAGACAGCAACGGTACTCTTGTGCGTCGGTGCCGCGGAGTGCCTGGCTGCGTTGTTGTTTATAAGGGGTATTCTGTTGCGTATTCGACAGATGCGTGTGGTGTTTTTTCCTGAAGTTTTTTTCGGTTTGGTTTGTCGGTTGGCGGTTGACATCGTCTTCCGCGCATATATAAAAATTTTCCGTCAAAGTGAAAATTTTATCCGCATGTGAATTTACTTCTTGACGTTTGTCTTTACGATCTGTTCGCATATGATATGCACATTCGCAGTTCATGTGTTTTTTCAACCTTAGCAATGGCGGGTATGGCGGTTTTAAATAGTTCAACGGCATTGTTCGCAAAACATGAGATTTGCATTCTTGGGCATAAAGTACTTAAGGAAGAAGCAAAGCTGATTACGGAGTTTGGCGATGGATTAAAAAGGGTCGTCAATGGTCTGTTTGAAATCTTAAACGTTACGGGTAACGGTGTTGGTCTTGCGGCGCCTCAAGTCGGCTTGCCTTGTCGGATTGTTGTCATCGATGACCCGCGTTTGGCTGCTCTCAGAAAGCCCGGGATGGAACAGAAACGAATTGAGTTTGAAAAAAAGACAGCTCCGTTCTATGCAACCGAGACGGTTCTGTACAATGAGAAAATTGAGGACAACGTTAAGGATAGGGAAGGGAAGTTTAATAGCTCCGAGGTCGTTTTGAAGAATGTTTTTGATATCTTTCCGTTGGTTCTCGTCAATCCGACGGTTTCATTCCCTTCAGACGGGAAAGATGTCAGCGAAGAAGGCTGTTTATCATTGCCGGGGATCATGGCAAATGTATTGCGAAACCTCGAAATTTCGGTAGCCTATCAAGACGTAGACGAGAAAAAGCACACATTAAAGTGTAACGGTTTTTTGGCAAAAGTTGTACAACACGAAGTTGATCACTTGAACGGCATTCTGTACGTCGATAGACTTGACGAACAGCCGTTGTTGGTACGAGGTTCAGATCCGATTTGGAAAAACAAATCGGAACTATATAAAAGGATGCAGGAACTTAAAGATGAAAAATTGACTAAAGATAACATACCGCAATTCGAAGAAATGTTGAAAGAACGCTTTGGTCTTAAAGGAGGTAAAGAGGGGACAACGCCGGAGCCGTCGAAAGAAGATGAGGAACGTAAGAAAAAAATAAAGCATATGCTGGAGAATACGTTTTGGATATCAGGGGAGGATAATAAGGGCAAGGCGCTAGCGATCATTAAAGAAATCGGTGGCAAAGACCATATCCTCGATTACGATACACTGTTACCCCAATCGGAAACAGCAAACAACGCTGTCGAAGCAAAATCCGAAACAGAGTAGGTTTCCGAACCTTAACGGACTTGGTGCCTTATAAATTCTTCCGCACGCTTTAAATCTTCCGCCGTATCGATGGAGCACAGCGGGTGCGTATCGACGGGGAACGTTGCAATGCGGTAGCCGTTGGAGAGCCAGCGCAGTTGTTCCAGGGATTCCGCTTTTTCCAAGGGACTTACGGGAAAGTTTCGATACGCTTTCAGGGCTTCCCGTCGGAAAACATAAACGCCAAAAACGCCCCAAAATGCATACTTCTCCGTCCATTGAGCTTGTTCGCAATCTCTCACATAGGGAATGGGACTTCTGGAAAAATACAAACCGCATCCGTCTTTGTCGCAAACAACCTTCGTAACGGACGGATTGAACAGTTCCGCCGTTGTCTTTAATCGATACGACGGCATCAAAACATCTCCGTTTGACAAATGCATTGCCTCCGCCATATCCTCCAAAAGTTTTGGTTCGATGAACGGCTCATCGCCCTGGACGTTAAAAATAATATCGCCGTTGATGTGTTCCAAAACCGATGCAATGCGTTCCGTTCCGCAAATACAATTCGGCGACGTCATCAATCCGTGCACATCGAGCGTTTGCGCCAAACGAACAATTTCTTCGCTGTCCGTGACCACATAGACCTCTTTGCAACAGCGCACCTGCTTGACACGCTCGATGACATGCTGAAGTACCGGCTTCCCGCCCAATAGGGCGAGCATTTTCCCCGGCAAACGCGACGATGCCATGCGCGCCGGAATGGCAATACTCACACTTTCGCTCACGTCTTATTTTCTCTCCGAAAACAGACCGAACGCAACGTAAAACCGCTTTTCTCGTTCAACACCGCGTGCGTACGGTTTGCAATGGTTAGAAATATGTAAATTTACATCCTTGAAACAAGGCGGAAACGCAACGAATAAACAAAACCGCGTACCCATGTAACCGCGTGCTTATATTAAAACAACTAAATAAACCGTTTCTGCGCTTATGACCAACAAAGTCCTTGACAGGTTGCTATCGAGAAAAATAAAATATCCTTTCTCAAAAATCGGAGCACTTTGACGCTTATAATTCGCAAAAATCCTCAATAAATTCGCACGGCAGTTGTGTTTTTTCGTGTAATAACCGCAACAATGCCTTGATGCCGAAGCACTCGGTGGCGTAATGTCCGCAGGCGAACAAATTTAACTGATACAGTTGTGCGAAGGAAATTGCCGAATAATGGATTTCGCCCGTAACGAGCGTATCGATGTCGGATGCGACCATTTCGTTCAGACACTCCTGACCGCCGCTGCCGCTCATAATCGCGATGCATTTGGGTTGTTCGGAGCCGTAACAAAACGCACGATACGAACGCGGGAACGAGGCTTTCAATCGTCGGCTAAGTTCATCAAGCGGCATGCCTTTGCAAACACAACCGTAAAGTCGATCTTTGTAAGATATGAAAGGTTTTTCCGTCGATACACCGAGCGCTTTGGCAATCAACACGTTATGTCCGTACATCGGGTGCTCGTCGAGCGGCAGATGCAGGCTGTAAATTGCCAGGTTCGCCTCCATCGCACGTTTATACAAGTCATACAACGCCCCCGTCAGCGGTTGCAACCCGCGCCAAGTTAAACCGTGATGAACGCAAAGCAAATCCGCTTTTTGCCCAATCGCCGCATTAATAACGTTCACATTCGCGTCCACGGCACCGACAATGCATGTTACGGAGCCGTCATTCGCTAACTGCAATCCGTTGCAGGCATTGGTGAAATCCTCGATTTGGTGCGTTTGGAAGGTTTCATCCAAAAAAGAAACAATCGTTTCGAGTGAGACGGAGGAGTTCATCACGAATTACTTGCGAAGATTATACACTCAACAGCCTGCGGCAGACGACTTAAAAATACACCTTCGAGAACAATCGGCAAAAATACTCATTATTGGAACTTCGAAATCAACTGCCCCTACTCCACCGTAACCGCTTTTGCCAAATTCCGCGGTTTATCGACGTCGCAACCGCGTTCCAAAGCTGCATAATAGGCAAACAACTGCAACGGAAGCACCGTGATAATCGGCAAAAGTGCTTCGTGTACCTTCGGCAGATAAAAAGCATCGTCGCAAACATCGTTCGGGAACGGATGACCTTCGACGCCCAACGCAATCACCTGTCCTTTTCGCGCTTTGATTTCCGTCATGTTGTTGATGTTTTTCGAAAGCATTTCGGGGTCGGACGCCAAAACGAACGTCGGGAACGACGGTTCAATCAGCGCGATCGGTCCGTGTTTCAGTTCGCCCCCGGGATATGCTTCGGCGTGAATATAAGAAACTTCCTTCAACTTCAAAGCACCTTCCAGCGCAATCGGGAACAGCATCTGCCGACCGATAAAGTAAAAACTCGGACACTTTGCGTACTTTTTTGCCGTCGCACGCGCCCAATCGTCGCAAGACGTCAAAACCTCCTTCGCGCACGTCGGCAGGTCTTTCAGTGCCTGCACCAGCCGACATCCCTCCGAAAAACTCATTTCGCGCATGCGCCCCAGATACAGCGAAAGCAGCAGGAACGTCGCAATCTGCCCCGTGAACGCTTTGGTGCTTGCAACCCCGATTTCCGGTTCCGAACGCTGATAAACGCCGCCGTCCGATTCGCGCGCAACCGTTGATCCGACGGCGTTGGTAATCGCCAACACGCGAAGTCCCTTTCGCCGCGCTTCGTGCAACGCATCCAGCGTATCCCGCGTTTCGCCCGATTGGCTCACAACGAATATCAAAGTATTTTTGCCCAACGGCGCGTTGCGATAGCGAAATTCCGATGCATACTCGACTTCCGTCGGAATGCGCGCGTAGCGTTCGAGCAGATACGCACCGACTTTGCACGCATGATACGCGCTTCCGCAACCGATCAACAAGAGGCGTTCCGCGCGCCGCAATTCGTCCGCGGATAGTTGCAGACCGCCCAAATGCGCCGAACTTCCGTCCGCTGAAAATCGCCCGAGCATTGTATTTTCCAGCGATTTCGGCTGTTCGAAAATCTCCTTTTGCATGTAGGACGTATAAGAACCCAAATCGGAAACATCGCCCTCCCAATCGACGGTTTCAACGGTCGGCGACAACGCCCGTTCGTCCGCACCCGTAATATGGAATTCATTCCCTTTTAAATGGACAATTTCGCCGTCGGACAAAAACACCACATCCTTGGTTCGACCGCCGAACGCACCGATGTCGCTTGCCAAAAACAATTCGTCTTTCCCGACACCCAGTACCAGCGGCGAACTTTTGCGCGCGCCGATCAGTTCGTTCGGGCAATCGGTGCAAAGTACCGCAATCCCGTAGGTTCCCTGCAGTTCCGACAACGCTTTGCGGACACTCGTCTTAAAACGCTTGGAAAGAGTTGAAATGTCCGAAAACTGCCGATAATGCCAAGCGATTAAATTGACCAATACCTCCGTATCGGTATCGCCGTAAAACGTACACCCGTTTTTCTTTAAATGCTCCTTCAGCGCGGCATAATTCTCGATCACGCCGTTGTGAACGAGAATAAATTTCCCGTCGCAACTGGTATGCGGATGGGTGTTGTTTTCGGTAATGCCGCCGTGCGTTGCCCAACGGGTGTGCCCGATGCCGACATGCCCGCGCAACGAAACTTCCGCCGCGCGCTTCGTCAGTTGCGCAACCCGCCCGACGGCACGCACCGTCCGAAACGCATGTTGCTCGTCCCCGACCGACAATCCCGCCGAATCGTAGCCGCGGTACTCCATGCAGGTTAAACCTTTCAAGAGAACCGGCAATGCCTCTTCCTTACCGATGTAGCCGATGATGCCGCACACAGCTTTCAGGGTAAGACCACGCTATCCCGTTGCAATCCCAAAAAATTACGACGTACTCGCATCGGAAATGTAAAAAACGACGAATTTACAAAAGAAAATACCCAAACACCAAGCCCATGCGGGCACATTCGAGCGAACGATCCCATATATCGTCACTCACCGTATGCCGGTGCACAATATACCGATGACCATTTTCTCTATCGTCCGAAACACGTGCACCCTCATCATTGCTTTTACAAGAACAAAACCGATTGCCCGTTTGTTTTTTGCTTTTTACGAGGAATACGCGTCCTTCGACTTGCCGCCCCCCCCCTTTGCGAACCGTTACAACTCTCCGCTTATTTTTTCATGTTTTCGAAATAAACGTATTCCGCCGTTAAAATTGATCTTTGTTTATACACTCATAATGATGCTCTATGCCGTTACCTTCCTCGTTAATATGACAAAAGTCATGGCACCCGTGAAAATCCCTCAAATGTTTCTTTGTTACGGAGGGCTTATTAGAACACACGGGGCATTTGAAAACTCTGTTGGGGCAAGTCACGGCGTGAGACGGGACACCTTTTTTAAAAGTGCAATAATAATCGAGGCAGTTGTGCTTATCAGACATATGCTCCTCCATATCCTTCTCTACACCCTGGAAGCGACATCCGCCAAACGGACATGGGTAAAATGTTATGGAAGCTATGTATTGACAATTCGCATCATGTCTAAACCCATCCTTTCCATAGCCACACTTACCCCAGGTACAACCGTGTTCCAACCATACGTGCTCAAGAATGCTTCCTTTCGTACCCCTAACGCCACACCACTTGTCGCACGGACATTTTACCTGTATTTTTTCATCATACATACAACCGCAATGTGTAATTTTAAACTGGTAACCGTTCCGTTCATACTTGCAATCTTCCGTACATCCGTGAGCTTCCATGATATGCTGCCTAAACGCGTCATCACTTGACCCTCTAAAGTCACAGACAAGGAAATTACACATAAACCAGTGACGGTCCTGGCATTGTTCGTCGTGCTGAATGTCCCATACAAGTTCTCCGTAATTCGCAATCGGCTTGCACTTCGGAGTACAGTTATGCGCCTTGTTCATATGTTCAAACGGTACATCCTTCCTGCATTGGATGCAGTAGCATGTGTGACGCGCCAAATGCCGTTTATCCAAATCTTTGAAAACATACAAACCGCACTTGCAACGTTGCACCTCCTTCGAATGTTTTCTCACCAAATGATCGCTGAGTGTACCATCAAAATCCCACCTGCAAAGCTCGCACCACCCGTTACGGGAACCTTTATGCCGGTCCCTGCAATGGGCTATGCGATCTTTGTCTTCGTTACAAACGTGAACACCGCATTCCTCACACCAACGAAAATCCTTATCGTCTTTGAACGTTTCTGCCTGCTCGCGTAGCTTCTCAGCCGCTTGTTTAGCCGGTTGTTTATCTTGCAACTTCTTGTTGTGTTTCTCCCTCATATGGGATTCAAAAGCTATATAGCCCCTTGGGATACTCCCTACTTTTTGTTTACAGTTCGAACAGACCCCCGAGGCACAGTTACTACCACACACGGAACATTTCCCGACAACCCGTTGCTTACATCGACTACAGTAACCGGTTACCTCGTTCCCGCAAACCGGGCATTTTCCCAACACTTTCGTGACACACGTCGGACACTTTCCGTTCACTTCCTTCTTACATTCGGAGCACTCCCCTGTCACATATTGCTGGCACTCGGAACAGGATCCGAATGCCTTCTTCTCGCACTGCGGACACGTTCCGCAGATCCGTTGCTGGCATTCCTCACACTCATCAAGCACCCATTTCCCGCAACCCGGACAACTCCCTGTTCCCCAGCGTTTGCATTCGGTACAAAAAACAAATCCCTTGCCGTGTTTCTTCTCTCCGTGATACAAATCCTCCATCAAAACCGCCTTAGGACAGTCCGGGCATTTTACATATGCCGCTTGCGGTTCACATTTATCGCTGTGTTCCGACGACAATAAATGGTTGTCATAGTCCTTTTCCTGATGAATAGAGTTGCAAGACCGGCAATATTTCATGCCTGCGTGAAACAGCTTCCAATGTTCCTTTGCTGCTTCAATTTTTGTGTACCATTTCTGGTCGTTATTCTTTGGTATCACCAGACTTTTGCAATATGGACACCCCCCACAGTCTAGCGATGGATGACTACTATGCCCATTCAGGACACACAATCCCGAATACCGAAAGTATAAACTCTTACACGGCTCTACGCTTTGCGTATTGTATAGTTTTTGCTGGACGATAAATCGGTACAAGCCATTGGGATTCCAGTATAGTTCTTTTATTTGCGAAGTGTGTTTTTGCATGAAGTGATACAGTATCATTTTTCGGCCTTGTATTGCTTCATCAGCGTAAAAACTTCTGAAACCGCCTAAACCGGGAGGACACCATTTACAACGAACCTCACGACGCCTGTCCCAGGGACAGGGACCTTCCCATATCTCATGCGCCCTCACGATGTGAACCGCAAGCGGCACTTCAAATTGATCCTGATTACAAAACGGACAGAAAATTCTATGCGCTTCTTTCATATGCTCCTCACGTAATTTTTCACTCTGAATCTTTTCGAAACAATATATGCACTGCTCCGGATGGGATTCGGCTGCGTGTTTTTCATAAAATGTTTTCGGATTTTCCCCGCACAACGGACAGTAAAATACCTTCCATTCACCTTCTTTTTCCAAACGTCCCGAGCACTTGAACACATGACTGCCCCATTTCTGTGCCGTCTTGAAGGTTTTTTTGCATTCTTTGCAATAAAATTCGTACTGTGGCAAATAGTCCTTCACCTTGTCTTTATGTTTCGCAAACAGGTGCTCGAGCCCAAGATAGGACGGGATTCTATCCTTCCCGCACTCCTTACAATCCTTCTCGCACTCCTTACCATCCTTCTCGCACTCCTTACCATCCTTCCCGCACTCCTTACCATCCTTCTCGCACTCCTTACCATCCTTCTTGCACTCCTTACCATCCTTCTTGCACTCCTTACCATCCTTCTTGCACTCCTTACCATCCTTCCCGCACTCCTTACAATCCTTCTCGCACTCCTTACCATCCTTCTTGCACTCCTTACAATCCTTCCCGCACTCCTTACAATCCTTCTTGCACTCCTTACAATCCTTCTTGCACTCCTTACAAATCAACTGATCTTCCTGAGTGTATGTGCTCGAACACGAGCATACCCATCCGGAATTGTCACCCTCACCTTCAAAGGCATCGAAATTCCCGCTCTGTGTGCCGGAAGACACGGTATAAAACTCTATAGAACCCTGCAAACATCCACTCGATTCGGATGGCTCAGACTTATCAAAAAACTGGTCTTCCTTTTTTTGGGAAGACTTCTCCTTGCCACAAGGACAAAAAACCTGGTATAATCCACCAACGTCCGGATGCACTCGTATCAAATGCATCTCCCAAAGATGTCTCGGAACAACCATGTTGCATTTTGTACACCAAAGATCATATGTGATATACTTATCCCCGTGTTTACGCACATGCCTATCGGCACACTCTACCGTTTGACCGCCAATTTTCAAGGGTGAAACAGGTGCCAAAGGACACTTACAGTTCGAAGAAGGGCACCACAAAAAGAACGGCTTCTTATACTTACCCGCATGGTTTTTCGCCGCATGGCTTCCCCACTCCTTCCAGTTGACGCCACAGTTACACTGTGTGCAGAAAAAATGAACATCGCACCATGCGCGACCGCATCCCAAAGCTGCCAGAAGGACAGCGTATATTTTGAAATATTTACACATCCTCTAAAGTAAAAGCAAAAAAGAAAATTTTTGCAACTTAAATGCGATATGTACTGTTTTTACATGTTTCGAAACATCTGATTGTTCGGAAACCGCTTCCCATCGCTCAAGCACGTTAAAGGCTTGCCGCCTGTGGGACTTTTTTATATACTGAATTTGCATCCGTCGCCGTTCGGAACCGTCGCATCGCAGTACCGTTCGTGCGCATTCCGTTGCCGTTAAAAGGAAAAAAATACCTATGTGTCGTCCGTCAAATGTTGTCTGTATTATTATGGGAGGCGGTCGCGGAACGCGGCTCGAACCGCTGACGAAGGTGCGTTGCAAACCCGCCGTTCCGTTGGGCGGCAAATACCGTTTGGTGGATATTCCCATCAGCAACTGCCTGCACGCCGGATACAATCAAATCTATCTCCTGACGCAATTCAACACCGAATCCCTCCATCGACACATTCGACAGGCTTATCGCTTTGACCACTTTTCGGGAGGTTTTGTGGAAGTGTTGTCGGCGGAACAAACCGCTTTAAATGACGATTGGTACCGCGGAACCGCCGATGCCGTTCGGCAAAATCTCATTCACATTCCGCTGGAGGACGAACAAACGGTGCTTATTTTGTCCGGCGACCAGCTCTATCGCATGGATCTCGCCGCCTTCGTAAAGCATCACTTAAATACGCACGCCGACATTACCGTCGCCGCCAAAGCCGTCCCCGCATCACAGGCATCCGCGTTCGGCATCATGGATGTGGCGGACGATTGGCACATTCGGCGTTTCGTCGAAAAACCGCAACACGAAGAACTCATCCGCGAACTGCATCTTTGCGACCATCTGCGCGCCGGCGTCAACGATCCGAGCGACCAACCGTACTGCTTGGCGTCCATGGGCATTTACGCCTTCAAAGCGGGCGTCTTAAAAACCTGCCTGGCGTCGAATTTGCACGACTTCGGCAAAGATATTATTCCGACGGCACTGAATCGTTTCCGTCTGTACGGCTACCTTTTTAACGGCTATTGGGCGGATATCGGAACCATTCCGTCGTTCTTCGAAGCCAATCTAATGCTGACCGATCCGCTGCCGGCATTTGATTTTTACAACGAATTGGCACCGATCTTTTCCAAACCGCGCCATTTGGCGGCTTCCAAACTGAACCGTTGCACCGTCGAACATTCGATTATCGCCGACGGCAGTATCCTCACCGATGTGCGCCTCAACCGCTGCGTCATCGGCATTCGGTCGATTATCCGCGGCGGAACGCAGTTGGAAAACGTTTATCTGATGGGCGCCGACCATTACGAACACCCCGCCGTGAACCCGACGACTTCCGAAAAAATCGGCATGGGCATCGGTGAAAACTGCTACATTCGCAACGCCGTTATCGACCGCAATGTGCGCATCGGCAACAACGTCCGCCTTTCGCCGGAAGGCAAACCGAACGGCTTTCATCAAGGTCCGATTTACGTCAAAGACGGTATTTTGGTGATCGAAAAAGGCGGAGTTGTGGAGGAAGGGGTGGTGTTGTAGAAATCCAACACTTCTCGTGAAACCGACAGAAACAGCAATAATTCTTACAATTTTGCCTCCATGTGGTATAATAATATTATGCGGTTGTATCTTGTTTCGCCCTCATTTGTATTTGGTACCTAACCCTCTATGTCCCTCCCCCACTACCAACAACACTTCCTCCATCTCCCACCGCTCGACATCTCTTTAGATACGACCAAGGTCCCGTTTGCATCTTCGTTTTTCGAAGCGATGCAACCGAAAATCGCTCGGGCATTACAAGACATGTCCGCGCTGGAAGCGGGCGGCATCGCCAATCCCGATGAGCATCGGATGGTCGGGCATTACTGGTTGCGAAATCACGCGTTGGCGCCGAACGAAGATATCCGCGATGAATTGCGGGAAAACGAGCAAAAGCGGAAAGATTTTGTCGAACATGTTTTAAACGCCAAAGATGGGAAAATCTTCAAAAATCTGCTGTGTATCGGCATCGGCGGTTCGGCACTGGGTCCGCAGTTATTGAGCGACGCCCTCGGGGCGGAACGTGACGGGTTGCAACCGTTCTTTATCGACAATACAGATCCGGATGGCATCGGACGCGTTTTGCGTCGCTTGGATCCGGAATTGGAACAAACGCTTGTGATGGTAACGTCCAAATCCGGAAGTACGCCGGAACCGCGCAACGGTTTGGCGGAAGTGCGCGATGTTTTTCGTAGAAAAAATCTTCCGTTTGCACCGCAGGCGGTTGCCGTTACCTGCGAAGGCAGTGCTTTGGATCGATTAGCGTCGGAAGAACAATGGCTGGCACGATTTCCCATGTGGGATTGGGTCGGCGGGCGCACCAGTCTCTTTTCCAATGTCGGGCTGTTGCCGGCAGCGTTGCAGGGGATTTCAACGGAAGAATTGTTAAAAGGAGCTGCCGAAATGGATATATCCACGCGCGAAACGGATGTTTTTCGTAATCCTGCACTGATGTTGGCTCTTTCGTGGCATGCCTGCACGGACGGTCACGGCAGACGCAACATGGTTGTTTTGCCGTACAGGGATGCGCTTGTTTTGTTCCCGAAATACCTGCAACAGCTCGTCATGGAGTCGCTCGGGAAGAAGCTCGACCTCGATGGTAATGTTGTGCATCAGGGACTGACGGTGTACGGCAACAAAGGCTCCACCGACCAACACGCCTATGTTCAACAACTGCGCGACGGTTTGGAGGATGCGTTCGTGACGTTTATCGAGGTGCAAAAATCGAGCCGACTGTCCTCGGTGGAAGTCGAGCC
>DEWA01000004.1:6713-44784 GCA_002363035.1 Verrucomicrobia bacterium UBA3222 | reverse complement strand
CCGTCTACAACACGGTGAAGCAAATTGCGGATACGATGGGGAAAAACAAAAAAGCCGTTTTCCAAAAGGCGGTGTTGGTGCATTTCCCGAGCGACAGTCTGTATTCCATCGGGTTTTTGACCAATCGCGCCAACGGCGAAACGCAGGACAAAACCAAAGAAAACGTCTGCAATGTTTTTGTACCGACCACCCCCAATCCCACATCGGGGTTTTTGATCATGGTTCCCGAAGAGAAACTGGTGGTGCTTGATATGTCGGTCGGAGATGCGATTAAGCTGATTATTTCGGGCGGTGCCGTCATCCCGGAGAAGCTTGGGGTTAAAACCGCACAAAAAACTCCAAAAAACTTGTCCTGACGACGTCTTCCGCAGTCCCGTTCAACGCAAAAGTAAAAACGAAAGTCGTTGGCGTTTTCAAACGATTGCCATATGTGGGATGGTTTTGTACTTTTCAAAAATTCTCTCACATTCGACAACACGATTTTCGGATGTTTTTGATGCACAATCATTGACCGTTTCCGAAAGGGATGATATTCTCTGACCAAGAGGGGTGCAGGAGGCACTCTTTCGATATGAAGCACTATTTTTACGCCGAAGGCGGTTGCGGATGGGTCGGGCTGTTGGTTTGTATTCCCGTTTTTATCGGTATTCATCTGCTTATTTTAAAGGGGCTTCGCGTGCTTCAAAAACGCCTGCAAGCATCCGCCTTCGCCTTCATCGGATCGCTTTTTCACAAGATACGCTTTAAAATCTACGCCCTGTGGTGCTGCTTGTTGATTTGGATGTGTGCCCGCGCGGTCGGGCTTTCTCCGTTAACGACCATCAGTCAGGCACTCGGGGCGTTCCTCTTTTGCCTGCTGTTGGGAGAAGGTTTATTGTTGGTCGGTTGTCTCGGTTGCCGACGGCTTTTGGCGGAAGCCCCGCACTATGCGACGCTTTTGCACCAATGGGTACAGGGCATTTTCGGATTCATCGGCGTTCTGACCGCCGCCAACAATTTGGGTTATTCCATCGGCAGTCTGGTAACGGCACTCGGCATCGGCGGCACGGCATTGGCATTTGCCGCACAGAAAACCCTCGCCGAACTCTGGGCAGCCTTGTCGCTCTTGCTCGATAAACCCTTCAAAAAAGGCGACATGATTACCATAAGAAACACAACAAAAAGCAACATTTCGGGGGAAGTTGTTTCCCTGGGGCTGCGTTCCACGCGCATCCGCACCGAAGAAGGTTCGCTGACGATCATCCCCAACAGCGTCATGGTGTCGGAATGCATCGAAAACAAAGGTTCTCATTCTTGATGAAAACCGTCGCCGATAATCCGCTTCCGCACGAGCCGTCTTCAGCGGTTCTTTTCGATGATCTGCTTGCAAAAATTCTGCCCTCATTAAATGACGGACGACCGATTTATGTTGTCACACACGAACGTCCCGACGGCGATGCAATCGGAAGTCAGACAGCATTAACGCGTTACCTGTACAATCTTCATCTGCCGGCATTTGCATTGTGTACGGATGATAAAATCTCGGAAACCCTGCGATCGTTTTTGGACAACGTTCCGCAGTGTTCATTGTCGGAATTTACTCCAAATTCCCATCGGATTGCCGTCGACGCGGGCGATGCGTCGCGCGTTGCCGAGGCACTTCGCGAGTATCCGTTCGAACTTGTTATCGATCACCATCCGGAAACAGCGGCAGGCGCGGTTTTCGGCAGGTATCGTTGCATTCAATCGCACCAAAGTTCCGCTTGTGAAGTTCTCACGGATCTTTTGGAAGCACACGCATATTTATTTGACGATCCTATTGTCAATGACGCTTTATACCTTGGACTCATTAGCGATACGGGGAATTTCTGCAACACCAATACCAACGCCGAAACGTTTCGTCATGCCGAACGCCTCACTCGCGCCGGTGTTCGCCCGCACACGATGGTACAGCGTTTATACAAGAGCCAAACGTTGCAACAGTTGCGGTTGTATGAAATTTTCCTCAGCCGCGTTCGTCTGTATGCCGACGGTGCAATCGTATTTTCAACGTTAACGGAAGCGGATTACGAAGCAACAGGCACACGTCGCACATATACGGAAGGCTTTACCAGTCGCCTGTTGTTGTTAAAAACCGCCAAAATCGCGGCATTTATCGAAAAAACCTCCACCCTTGTCAAAGTCAGCCTGCGCTCCGTCGATCCGGCTTACCCGATGAACACCGTCGCACAAAAATGGGGCGGCTTCGGACATGTATGTGCCGCAGGCTTTAAGTGCGAACCAAACGTTTTTTCGGAGGAAGAATTGGTGGAGTCACTGAGGGAGGTTGTTTGAAGGATGATAAGATTTAAGCACACAGGTTTTTCGTCTATAATCATTTTTCAAACGCATACCGTTGCCCGTTTCAGTCTTCCCTTTCTCTCAAACAACACCTATCATTGGAGATAAGGGAGTTTTTAAACCATGAAGGTACTCAACTTTGTAAAACTTATCCTCCTGTCAGTCGCGCTTTCGCGTACGCATTTATTTGCGGACACATACAAACTTGAGGTCAAAAAAGACAAACAAACGATACGGTTTTGTGTGCATAACCTTACCTATAAATGCGACGATTGGTTTTCCGTAAAAAAGGCCGGCAGTTCGTACGAAAGCGGCGACAGTTCGATTTGCGGTTGCATTCGCGACATGAAAATCGGTACGGGAGTTGAATTTAACTTCGGAAGTTTTCGGGCAAGCTTTGACGATAAGAAAAATCAATTAAATCTGTGCGGCGGTTATTTTGCGGATACGTTGTTGCTTGAGAAAATCGATTGTCCGGTCGCCGTGGCAAGCGGGAGTACTCTGCAGGTTAACACGCTCGTTGCGGAAAAAGCGGTTTTCAAAAATAAAGGCGTATTTGAAGCGTTTATTGCGGTGTTGCAGGATTGCTCAACGGTCGAAAACGGAGGAAAATTTCACGCGCGCAACCTGTTTCTTTACGGTACGGATATTCAAAATTACGGCATAGTTATGTACGATGACGCCTTTAAAGCCGTCTCTGGCAGCATTGTTCCGAAAGCCGCCAATTCCGATTTTCCCGAGAAAAAAGGTTTCATTCAAGCGGGAGGATCTTCAGGCAATACGTGGGTTTTACCGCTTCACAAAACATACCACGGGAAGACGGTTGTTGATAAAGGTCGGTTGCGGGTTAATGAACTGACGGACGGAAGCTTTAATGTTTGCAACATTTGGGGACAACCGTTGAACTATACCGCGGTTTTGATCGGTCATCTTGATGCCTGCGACGGCACGGTTGTCGATCCCGGTACCACGCTGAATTTTTATCCCGGTTCCCGCTTCGTTGTAGAAAAAGGCAGTTCGGTTTCGCTGGAGCCCGGCATGATACTGAACCTTGGTTATTCGGGTAATTTTTCGCACGGCGATTGTTCCGGTAAGGGCAATACCGTAAACATCCAATCGGGTTCCGTATCGCCCCTCAACAATCCGAAAGGCGATCGTAAAGAAGGTGTATGGATCTCGCCGTTTAACGGGCAGGCACCGTTATTCCCAGACTTTGACACCGTCAGAACCTATCAAGCGCGCGAAACCGAAGAACTACCACTTATATTATTTACGGTACATAGCTAAAGCCTCAGAAAAAAACGATCGACCGAAAATGACGGTGTTGCGGAAAATCGGAAGCTCAAATAACGGATAAAGTCGAGAGTAAGCGAGACAATTGTTTCTTATTTATGACCGCGTCCGTGGTTTCCCGGCGCGCAACCACGCTTCCATAAAGCGATCCAAATCGCCGTCCATCACGCCTTGCACATCGGCGGTTTCAACATTCGTACGCAGATCCTTTACCATTCGATACGGCTGGAAAACGTAACTGCGAATTTGGTAACCCCAGCCGATTTCGCCTTTTTCGCCGTAAAAACGCTCCATCGCCGAACGCTTTTCATCCTGCATGCGTTCATACAGGCGCGCTTTTAACACCGCCATTGCCGATGCGCGGTTTTTAATCTGCGAACGATCATTCTGGCAGGTTACCACAATGCCCGTCGGGAAGTGGGTAATGCGCACGGCGGATTCGGTTTTGTTGACGTGTTGCCCGCCGGCGCCGCTGGAACGAAACACATCGATGCGGATGTCCTTTTCGTTGATCGGCACCTCAATATCATCATTCAGTTCCGCCACAACATCCACCGCGCAAAACGACGTATGGCGCTTATGGTTGGCGTCGAAAGGGCTGAGTCGCACGAGACGATGAACGCCGCGTTCCGCTTTCAAATAACCGTAGGCGTGCAGCCCGATCACGCGAAACGTCGCTCCCGAGATACCGGCCTCGTCAGCGGTTTGAAGCGCCTGCAAATCCAACGAAAATCCTTTGCGTTCCGCCCAACGGGTGTACATGCGCAACACCATGTTTGCCCAATCGCAGGCTTCGGTTCCGCCGGCACCGGCATGGATGGTCACAATGGCGTTGTTGGCGTCCATCGGTTCCGAAAAGAATGCCTGCAGTTCCAGTTCATCGAGGATGGCTTTCGTATCGGCAATCGCCCGCGTCAGTTCATTCGTCCAAGCCGCTTCGTCCGTTTCGGATAACTCGGATGTTTTGCAAAATTCATAGACATCGCGCAGGTTATCAACGGCGGCTTTCCCCTTTAAAATCGGCTCCAACGCACGTTCGTGATCTCGCAGTTCCCGTTGCAACCGTTGCGCGTCGTCGAGGCGGTTCTCCGACCACAGCGTTTCTTCGCGCAACTGTTCCCGCAGAAAATGAAGTTTTTCGTTCAATGCTTCGAATTTCAGAACCGTCAACAGCGGCTCCCAGCGATTGAGCAGCCGTTCCGTCGCATCTTTTAACTCGACCGCGATGAACACACATTCAAGGTAGGAAGGAGGAGGAACGAGAGCAAGGCGGAAGTGTTAAGCGGAAGGGACGACCGGTTTAATCCGCCGTTGGATATGGCGGATATTGTCTTTTGCAAACGGATTGGCTTTAATTGCGTTTTTCTGCGTTGCTCAAACAGTATCGAAACGACTGAGAATTACCCTGTCTCCTCTCCGACCTTCATCACCATCTCCCAATGTGATCTTTTAAATTACGACGCACCGAATCTTCATCTTCGCGTGTGTTGTTCCAAAGGCACCTACATCCGTTCATTAGCGCACGACATCGGTTTCAGGCTCAACTGTGGCGGGCATTTGGCGCAATTACGTCGCACACACAGTGGCAATTTCTCCGTCGAACAAGCCGTACCGCTCGACGCGTTGCTTGAAAAGCCCGCGTTATTGAAGAAATATCTTGTACCGGCGGAAGATTTTAACGGGCAATAATAAAGAGAACTCTCGCAAATTTATTGCCCCGCTTTACTCCTTAATGTCTTTTTTCCTTGCCCTCCGCTTCTATTTAGTATAAAAGCATCCTAGAGTCCTAAAACCTCGCTTCAGCCGTAAGAGACGGACGGCTCCCTTTTGTATCCCTACCTCCACTTCTATACCCTCCGCAAGTTTTTTTTAAAAAAGTGTAAAAAAGCTTGACAAAAAAAGCATTCGGATAGTGGTGTATAAGATGTCGGAAAATTGTTCTGATTTGTGTCGCTTCGCCGATGCCGGCGAAATCTGTCGACTGGCTGTGTGAAAAAATGACGGACTTGTAACCGTCATCGCGGAAAATGCCCGTAAACGGGATTGTTTTTCTTACCGACGGGAACAAGACGGTCATATCGTCTTCGAGCAATTTGAAACCGGAAGCGTCATGCGGATGCTCATCGTTACGCATGATGCGTTCAACTTTTACCTCGGAAGCTTCCTTGTTTAATGCGACCGAGAGGATATAATCATCCTTTGCGGCGGTGACGTTCGCGCAAATTTGCATGTTCATGCCGACACGACCGTTGCGATCGAAAAAGGACAAATCCTCACTGCAAACAACTTCGTGCTCCAAAATGCACACAACTTCCTGATCAACGGAACCGTTATCGCGCAATCCGTCTTCATCAAAAATTGCGGAACCGTTAAAGGCGGTTCCAAGGGTGGTTGTTCGCACAACGGATATTTTATGGAAAATTTATGTCTAAATCTATGAATAAATATCATAAAAGGTCGGAATCCGGCAAATTGCCGGGTTGGATTAAATTAGGAGCCGTAGCCGTAGGCGTCGGCGTAGGTACGGGTGGTGTACCGGTGCCGGGAGGAGGGCTGAGTAAGGGTGTCGAAAAGGCAAGGGCGGGAAGGATAAAAGAGAATACGGTGCGCACGCATAATACGACCCTCAATGTCGCCTTGCAGAGCCGTTATGTTAACTTTGAAAATACAAGTATTTTTCTGCCGAAAACGCTTATTTTTGTTCTTCTCGCCGTTATTTTAACATACTGCTTCGCACGGAAAAAATCAAAATCCGACAACAAAGGCAAATAAAAGTCCTTCCTGGTTTGTAATATAAATTTCAAAAAAACTTCATACGCGGAATTTCGAAATCGGGCACAGGCATACGGGGCAATATAGAGCACTTCCATAAATTTTTACACACTTCGAAAAAATTCAACACGCCATTCGCAACATACGCATGCGGTTTCATCAAAAATACCCGATTTCCCCTGCTTTCCCACGACAATTTTTTCTTCATACCCTCTCGATTTTTCAAAAAACATTTGACGACATTCCGCCGTTCGGGTACGAGAAAAGAGGAATATGGTCGACATTCGTGTCGAACACCTCACAAAGCGCTTCGGAAATACAACAGCGTTGGATGATATTAATTTTTCCGTTAAAAGCGGTGAGTTGTTCTTTCTCCTGGGACCAAGCGGATGCGGTAAAACAACGTTACTGCGATTGCTGGCCGGCTTTTATGCACCCGACGAAGGGTGCATTTTTTTTGGTGATAAAGAAGTTTCGTCGCGCCCGCCGCACAAACGCGGAACCGGGATGGTTTTTCAGAATTACGCGCTGTGGCCACACATGACGGTGGCGCAGAATGTTGCCTTCGGGCTACAACAGAAGAAGCTGCCGGCGAACGAAATCAAGGCGAAGGTTGAAGAAGTCTTGTGCTCGGTACAAATGGATGCCTATGCGGAGCGCAAACCGAACGAACTTTCCGGCGGTCAGCAGCAACGGGTGGCGTTGGCGCGCGCGCTGGCAATTCATCCAAAATGTTTGCTTCTGGACGAACCTTTATCGAACCTGGATGCGAAACTGCGTATCGAAATGCGCACCGAAATTCGTCGCATCTGCAAGGAATTTAAATTAACGACCGTCTACGTGACGCACGACCAAACGGAAGCCTTATCCATCGCCGATCGAATGGCAATTTTTTCCAAAGGTCACATCGAGCAAATCGGGACGCCGATTGAAGTTTATAAGCATCCTCAAAACCGTTTTGTCGCGCACTTTTTGGGCGAAACCAACTTTATTCCCGGGACGGTGTTGCCGTATCGAAAACCCGATGCCGATGCGGCACCTTATTTGCGCCAGGGAAGTACGTTGGTTTCGCTTAACGGGAACGGCGCAACATCGCACGCGGGAACCGTCGATGAGGAAGATTTTTCGTTGGACGATCTCGCCGATGCTTCGCAATCGACGGAAACCAAACTGGCTCCAGAGGTATTGGTACAAACGGAACTGGGCACCTATCGCGGCGTATGGCATTTTGACCGTCCGCTGCCAAAGGTCGGTGAAAAAGTCACGCTCTCGGTTCGTCCCGAGGCGATTAAACTGAAACCGTACGGCATGACGGAGAATTCCACCGACGGCATCATCGGGCAAACCGTCTACTACGGCGAAGTGGCGCGCTATGATTTCGTCAAGAACGGCATAACGCTGAAAATTTCCGAACTCAATCCGAAGCACCTCGATCACGCGTTGCGGCAGGGATTGTTTGCAAACGTCAAAGTGGATGACGTCATCGTCCTCCAACCGTAATGAAACGCAAAATTATCCTCATCCTGCTCGCCATCGTTGCGGTGATTGTATTGCCGTTTCTGTTGCGGCGTCCGGGCATTCGCCTGACGGAACAGACGGACGATACCGTTGTCATTGTCACTCCCAACAACGAAGCCATTCGTCTGGAGCTTGAAGTCGGTTTTCGCGAGTGGTATCAAAAACAAACGGGGCGCACCGTGAACGTCGATTGGCGTGCGCCCGGAAGTACGGGAAACGTAGTTCGGTTGTTGAATACTTCCTACGAAAATGCCTTTAAAAATCACTGGACGCAGGATTTGCATCGGTCGTGGACGCATGAGGCGAAATCGAATTACAATCAGCAAAGTCCCAAAAGCGCACTCGGAAAGGAAGCACGCGAAGCCTTTCTTGCTTCGAACGTCGGTTGCGGCATGGATCTGTTTTTCGGCGGCGGCGTAACGGAATTCAAAAAAATGGCAACCGCCGGTATTTTAGTACCGTGCGATTTATTGCAACGGCATCCCGAATGGTTTAACGAAAACATTATTCCGAAAGAACTGGCGGGAGATGCTCTGTATGACGCGGAAGGCAAGTGGATGCCGGCGGTTTTATCGACGTTCGGCATTATGTATAACACCGATCGGTTGAAGGATTTGGGAATTGAAGCACCGCAACGATGGAGTGATTTGGCAAAACCCGCTTTTTATCACCAAATTGCGATGGTGGATCCCGTTCAAAGCAGCGTGGTGGTAAAGTGCTTCGAAATGCTTCTTCAACAGCAGATGCAACAGGCATGCGACGAACACTTTCCCGACAAACCGATCGCAGAACTTTCGAAAGAGGAATTGCGAAAAGCGCTCGGCATCGGATGGACACGCGGGTTCAGACTTATTCAAAAGATTATGGCGAATGCGCGCTACTTTACCGACAATTCGATTGCGACCGTTTGGGATGTTAACCAGGGGAACTGCGCCGCGGGTGTGGTGGTTCATTTTTACGGTTATCATCAACGCGCCGAAACGTCGGCGCGCGGCGGAAGGGATCGCGTTCGATTCATCGTGCCGAAGAACGGTGCCTGTTGGTCGCCGGATCCGATCGGGTTGCTTCGCGGTGCTCCCAACCGCGAAGTCGCACAACGTTTTATCGAGTATATTCATTCGGAAGAGGGGCAGGATCGTATGGGATTTAAGCTTCGTTCGAAAACGAATCCGTCAGCCGAAGCAACATCCGACGAAACAAACCTCCTGCGTTCGCATCAACCGATTTACCACGCGGTGCATCGCACGCCGGTGCGCAAAGATTTTTACACCGCGTCCAAAAAGAAGTTTCAATCGGCACCGGACATGAACCCGTACGATGCCGAAAACGTGTTTATCTACCGCGCCGATTGGACGGGATCGGCATTCGGAGCAATTCGATTTTTATCCAAAGTTCTGTTCATGCATCCCTACACGGAACTGACGCGCGCATGGAAAGCGATTTTCGAAGCACAAAACGAAGGTCGCACCGATGTTGCCGAACGCGCCCTGTCGGTAATGACGGATTTTCACGAACTGACGTACGATTGGATTTCGGAGACCTACAATCCGCTTGTAAAAGCCAAAAACACGCGCGCCCAAGTGGAGCTGGAAACGGAACTGACGAAGCGTTTTTGCAGACAATACAAAGAAGCCTTTGAAATTGCGACGGAAGGCAAATAACACGGTTCTCCCGACGCTTCTTAAACACACGCCTGGGATTTGGCAGAAGCTCGGGCGTTCTTTAATCGGTATTTTTTTCGTATTTTGCTTTCTTTCTTGAATTTTTTATAAAAATTTCTTCCGATTTGGTTGTATGAAGGTTGGAACCTCATTCGTCAAAACATCGATTTGTATATGTTTTGCAACCTGCATCGGCTCTGCACGTGCAGATAATTATTCCTTCTACGGTTCCGATACAGTGACACATGTGCTGCAGAAGCTCAAAAATATTCAACAGGAATATCAAAATCTTCGGAATAAAAAAAATCTGCAACACTTTTGGAATACTTCGCCAAAAATTGACAAACTTTCGTCCGAAGATACTTCTCCGAAAATTGACGAACCTTCGTTCAAAGATATTTCTCCGGAAATTGATGAGCTTTCGTTCGAATTTTCCAAAACCCGCATCACCTCAACAGAGGATATAAGCCAACAAACGGACGCACAATTCCCATCTTTGGAGTCGGCGATGAAAGATCGTGTGAAAGCATTCATTGCCGTTCTCATGAGCAAGGATTTTTTGAATATGCTTCTGGGGAAAGAGGCATTCGAAAAGTTCATCAACGGATCCGATGATGCCAATAGGAATAAGCTCAAAAAGTTTCTCAAAGTATCCGAGAATTCGCAATTGCTCAAAAGCGCATTCCTCAGGTTAAACATTCTCAATGATGCAAACGGAATTTTAGCGGTTTCGTGGTGGTTTAAACATGCGGTTGTAACAATGGAAAAAGGCGAGACACACCATGCACTTTTGAGTTTTTGCCCTGTTTTCATTTATGACATAAACAAGGATACGGTGCAGTTCGCTAGGTTGAGCCACACACCCATCGTAAATATCGAGTATGTGAAAGATGTGGATTTGCCGATATATTCGGGCACAAACATCCAAATACCCGTTCAAAAAGACAGCGTGATGGATGTGGAGTAGGTTTTATACGCAAAATATTAAAACATTCCAAAACCTCCCGTTTTTTTAAATACGGAGTACGTCGAAGGATGTTTTGAATAAAAACGTCGCCTCTTCCACGATAAACTTCATACTTAGGGTGTGCTTCCGATTTCCAAACGAATCGCATTTTCGGATATCACCGCCAAGCGCGAACAGTTACGCCAAAATAATCAAGCCTTGGTTTTTACCAACGGTTGCTTTGATCTGCTGCACATCGGGCACGTATATGCATTGGTAAAAGCCAAAGAAGAAGGCGATATTCTATGGGTCGGGGTGAATTCGGACGTAAGTGTTCGTGCATTAAAAGGTTCAACACGACCGATTTATCCGCAGGAGGCGCGCTTATACCTGCTGAACGCGCTGCAATGCATTGACGGTCTCATCTTATTCGATGGCACCGATTGCGCACGCGAATTGGCACTTATCCAGCCCGATGTGTACGTTAAGAGCGGTCATTATTCGCTCGAAACCTTGAACCCGAACGAACGCCGCATGCTGGAAAAATGCAACGCACGCATTCGTTTCATTCCGCCGTTGCCAAATTGGAGCACGACAAAAACGTTGGCGCGTATTCGGGAGCTTTTTGAGAAAGAACCATAAGTACTGTTCATTTTTAACCGTTCCCAATCCCGAGCAACCGCTCCACATCCTCGACCGCCGAATGTTTTGGCGATGTCGACAGCATCTCTTTAAGCCGTTGCGCTCCGTTTTCAAAGCGAACACGTGCCTTTTGCGGATCGTTCAGGAATGTTGCCATCCGTTGCGCAACAACCGTTGCCTGCAACGGCGTATCCTGCAGAGTTTCGGGATAAAATTCTTCTTTAAGCAACACGTTCGCCATGGTCAGGTACGGAACTTTGACGAGACGCTTCCCGAAAAAAAACGTCATCGGGTGCGCGCGATAGGCAACCACGCCCGGGATACCGGCAAGCGCAACCTGTAGCGAAGCCGTTCCAGAGGACATCAGCGCACCGCAAACGCCGGCGTCGAGCTCCGACAGCGGGCAGACACTGATGTCGGTCGACAAATTTTTCTTAATGTACGAACCGACATTGTCGTTCGGGAAAGGCACAATGGCGCGAAGAGACGGATGACTTTTCTTTAAATACCCGAAAGCCTCTTTTAAAAGCGGGAAAATACGCGTTACGGCACCGAGGCGGCTCCCGGGCAACAGCAACAGCGGACCGTTCGGGTCGTAACGGAACGGATTTTTTTGTCGCAACAGCGGATGACCGACGAAATTCACCTTCAAATTTGTATCGGCGAAACACGCAACCTCGAACGGAAAAATGACGCCCAGCGCATCGAACCAACGCGCGATTTTAAACCGACGTCGCGCCTTCCACGCCCAAATCTGCGGCGCGATGTAACCATACACGGATGTCGAACCGCCCGCTTGTTTGCTCAATCCCGCCCGATACAATGCCTGCGCAAAGCGTAAATTAAATCCCGGGAAATCAACCAAACAAATAACCTTCGGTTGATAAACGCGCACCCAACGTACCAGCCATCGCAATAAGCGCACAAACGTTCCGTAGTGCTTCATAACTTCCGCCAGCCCGACGACGGAAAGCGACATCATGTTAAACAGCAAATGCGCGCCGGATTTTTGCAGGTTCGACCCGCCAACGGCGCAAACGGACAGGTTCGGATGCCTCGTCTTCAACTCGCGAACCAATACGGACGCGTGCAAATCCCCCGAAGGTTCACCGGCAACCACCAACACATCCGCCATTTGATTTTAAGGTAACGCACGGTAACAAGGGCGCAAAACAATTTGGGCATAAGGCGCGGGACGGCTTTTTTAGGCAACAACGTGCTCCGTTTTATATAACCGTTCGCAAGAAAAGAGAGAACGTACTCTTTTAAGATTTTATGATTTTGGAAAGCGAAAAAGTCAACAGCGATGCAAATTTTCAATTTAAAACCAATTTTAAAGCACACACGAAGATAGCATCTTCAATCTCCGCCCTACGACACAAGACCCTTGCTTTGAATTTGACGCGTGATTTCCAATGCCGTTGATAATGCCGAACGCGCAACGTAACCGTCCACCTTCGGTGCGTGCGCATGTAAGATGCAATCGATGAAGGATTTTAATTCCGCCTTCAAAGGTTCCGTTTTTTGCAACGGAACTGCCTCCTGTCGGATACAACCGGCTTCCTTCCAAACCCGATGCCCGCTCTGCGCCATAAAATCCATCGATAAATACCCGCCCGGCTGAAAAATCCGCAATGTGCGTTCCTTTTTGGTGCTCACGCGCGAAGTATTAAAATCGGCGATGCAACCGTTTTCGAAATGCAGGCGCGCATTGGCAATGTCTTCGGTTTGCGACAAAACGCCGATACCGATGGCTTCGATCGAACGAACGGGCGACCGCACCAGTTGCAACACAACACCCAAATCGTGGATCATCAAATCCAACGTTACGCCGACGTCGGTGCCGCGGTTCGGGAACGGCGACAGGCGATCGGCGGTAATGTATTTCGGTGCACGCACGTGCGTTTCCAAATAACCGTTCACGGGGTTAAAATGCTCCACGTGTCCGACCTGCAGAATGCAGTGATGCGCTTCCGCCGCCGCAATCATTGCCTCCGCTTCCGCCAAATTCGTACAGAGCGGTTTTTCGACCAACAGGTGACAGCCGGCTTCCAATAAAGGAATTGCTGTTGCCGCATGCATCGTCGTCGGGGTCACAACACTCAGGGCTTGACATTTTTTTGCCAACGCCG
Organism: Verrucomicrobia bacterium UBA3222; assembly: GCA_002363035.1. GTDB lineage: Bacteria > Verrucomicrobiota > Verrucomicrobiia > Opitutales > UBA9783 > UBA3222. The sequence goes on along the minus strand of DEWA01000004.1, from coordinate 31,501 downwards.
CCACAGACGGAAACGCTTCGCATCCGTATTGGTCGGCAATCACCTTTGCGCGCAGTGTATCCGTATCGAAAACGCCGACCAGTTTCGCATTTTCAAGCTCCGAATACAGCCGCGCATGGTGCATTCCCAGGTGACCGACGCCGATAACGCCGCAGGTAACTTTATTCATATTCACTTCTGCCATTCCTTATTTCTTTTAACGGCACACATCACCAAAAATATCGCAATTTTTCGAAAAAGAAATCCAAAAACACTCCTTTATCTCCGTCCGCGTATGTTACCAAGCTGCTCCGTTGCCGAGGAACACCCGGCTTCAAGACCGCTTCAAGCAAAGATTTTCACCCGTCAACCTCCCTTTTGTAACCTTGTTCGCACAAAAAACCGTCCTTGAGTAACATTCGGCGATCCGTCCGCGCCGCGAATGTCTGCGAATGCGTCACCAAAATCAGACTCATACGAAAGCGTCGACAGACTTGCAAAAGCAATTCCATCACGCGCGCACCCGTGGCTTCGTCCAGACTGCCGGTCGGTTCGTCCGCAAGAAGCAGTTTTGGTTTCATCAGAACCGCACGCGCCAACGCCGCACGTTGTTGTTCTCCGCCCGATAACGTCGTCGGCAGACGATCCAAAAGTTCCCTTAACCCCAACAAATCCAAGACTTCGTCCCAAATATCGGGCATTTGTCTGCCTCCGAAGCGTATTGAAAACGGCAACAGCAGATTTTCACGAACCGTCAATTCCTCGATAAGATGATAATGCTGGAATACGTACCCGATGCCCTCGATAAACGCCTGCCGCCCGCCGATAACGGGACGTCCGTCAAACGTCACCGTTCCGCTTTGAATCATTTCCAACCCGCCGATTGCCAACAAAAGCGTTGATTTTCCCGATCCCGAAATACCACAGACGGATAAACTTTCGCCTTTATTCAACGTAAAGGAAACGTCCCGCCACAGCAGTTGCGTCCCGAAACTCTTAGATAAATTTTCGACCGCCAGCAGCGGTTCGACAGCGATGTGTTCGCCGATTTCAGTCGCCGCTTCGGTGCTTTGAATGTTCACTTTTCTCCAAACTACGTTCAAATACACATGCCTTCAAGTCTGCTTTTGTTCACGACCTGACCGTTCCCCCTTTATCCCCGCCTTAAACTCTGCACCAACGGCAGTTTATACATGCGTCCGATCGGCAATAAACTCGCCAACAGCGTCATCACCAGTGTTAAGAGCACAATCCACAGCATATCCTGTCGGCTCCAGACGGCAGGCAGGGTTTCGACATCGTAAAAATTCCACAACGCATCCTTCGGTAACAGCCAACCCGTCAATCCGCGCACAATGGTGTTGCGCTCGTGCAAAATCACGGCGGCACCCGCAAAACCCGTCAATAATCCCAAAAATCCCAACAGCAGGCTTTGCAGACCGAACAGCAACGAAAGATCCGTTTTCGTCGCGCCCCAGGTACGCAGTAAGGCTAATTCGCGCCGTTTTCGTACCACGGCGGACATCAGACCGCTGCTCATGGAAAATGCCGCTACCGCCACCACGAACAGCAAGACAAAGAAACACATGGCTTTTTCGAGCTTCAAAATATACAAAAAGTCCGCATTGAGCGTATTCCAGGTGTAGGCAACCAACCCAGGTGGTAGAAGATGGTTGATGTCACGACAAACTTCGCCCAAATACTTTCTGTCCGCTTCGACGCTGAAACCGTGCACGTTATCCGACAGAGCGTACAATTCCTGCGCCAGCTCCAACGGCAAAAGCACCGTCGAACGATCCGCTTCCGCCCACCCGGTTTTAAACAGCCCCGCAACCGTTACCTCCTGCGGTAAGAGGAGTTCTTCCTTTTTCATGGCTTCCAACGCCAGCGGGGAATAAAGCTCAAATGTATCGCCGACGTCCAAACCGCATTCGTGCGCCAGTGCCTCACTCACCCACGCGCCATCCTTTAAACCATTAAGCGATCCTTTTGTAAGAAACCGTTCCAGCGGTAAAACCGAAGGCGCCGTCTCAATATCCAAACCGAGGCATTTCGGCAATGCAACGCGCTCGCCGACCTGCATCATGGAAATCCCCGCAACATACGGCGTAATCGCCTTTACGTGCGGCAACCGCCGAATGTTTTCCAAAAAAACTTCGTCCTTTGCAATCGGACGCCTTGCGATGATTTTAATTACGCCATTGATTTGGATCAATTTCTCGGCGATATGTGTATCGAAGCCGTTCATGATGCTCAACACAATCATCAATAACGCCACGCCCGCCGCAATCCCCACAACCGACATCCAGGTAAAAAACGTTCCGAAGCGTTTTTTCGGGAACAAATAACGCCACGCCAACAGGAAGACCCAACGATGCCCCACCGTGAAAATAATGAAAAAATAAGACTTTTGCCGCAATCGAAAAGAGATACGGCGGACACCTTCCGTACACGATGCACGAATATGCTCCGATGCTCCCATGTTTCAAAAAGACGGAGCCTGCGTTCAACAACAGAGGCAGGAACAATGACGGAAAGTGTATGTGTTTATCGATTTAAAATCGTGTCTTTGACGTCGATTGCCGTTTAATAAAATCCCCGAAGACACTTCGATAACAAAGGTATGCGACGGAAATCGTATCGTCTTTGGCAACAAGGTTGTACTTTTTCCGAAAGATATTGATTTTTTGGAGATACGGAGGAAACGCCGTCGCTTCCGTACACTTAAAAAATACCGCACCCTGCTCGGAATACGACGTGAACATTAAGGATATTCCACGCATCCCGATCGATTCCAAAACCATCAACTTCAAAAACTCTTTGATATCTGCCCTTTACGACGTTATACTGAATTTATATGAACCATGCTTCACTGTCTGGTATCGTTTTGTTGAGCTTGGCGTCGTCCGTTTCCGTTGCATCGGGAGCAGGTGATGCGGATATCGATTACGGGAGAGAGTGGACCCCGTATGCGACGTTACGCGGCGGTTGGGCGTTCGGGAAAGGAACATATTGCCAAAAAGCGGACGGCATTGTCGATTGGAGCGAAAAAAGGTCTTTAAAAAACGCATGGTCGGGCTCGGGCGAGTTCGGCGTTTCCTGTTGCGACGGCCGCCTGCAGGTCGGTTTGGAATTGGGATATTTTACGCAGAAATTGCACATCGATCACACGTTTAATCCTCCCGACGCGGTTGTCGGTATGACAAAATGCAACGGTGACGGAAAATTCGAAAATTTCTTCGGTGCCTGCAACGTCACGTTGCGCCGCGACTGCACCGAACGTTTGTTTTTGTACGGCGGTGTCGGCGCCGGTCTGGTACGGACGACGCTGACCGGAAACGATTACGAAGAAGGAACCTTGTTAGGTACCTGGAATGAAAGTTCCCAAATACATGCGTCCAAATGGCGTTTTCTGGGTCAGGGATTTGCCGGATTCGGTGTTTATTTGAACGACTGTTGGACATTAAGCCTCGGGTATCGCTTGCGTTGGATGCCGGGAGATTTAAAGACGTCCGCAACGGAAGACGGTGCGGAATGGAAGAGCACCTTTAAACAAAACGTTCTTCACGCCGCCGAAGTGGGATTAACGTATCAATTCTAAGGAGAGCGGGAATTTTCTTCAAAAAGCCGTTTTTAACGCACAAAGATAAAAAACCGAAGGGACTCCGATAAGTGCCTTCGGTTGTGCTTTGAGTACCGGCAGGAAGGATTGCATCGCGAAAATGTTTTCCGGATCACAAACGCTCGGCGATGTCAAAAGCACGACAAATACCCTGCTTTGCCGTTTGCGACATTTCCGCATCCGCGCTTACAAACTCCCCGCATCTTTAATTTCACAACGGTACACAAATACCAAAATTTTCCCTTCGACCTCCAAGATCAACGGCGACGTTTGAACACGGTTGGAACACGATTGGAAGCCGCCGAAGGTCAATTCCGTGCGGTTCAGTTCCCACTTTAAGCCCTGCGATGTCACGATTGCGTGCGGGCAACCGAATAAGGAAACTTTTGTATCAACTACCCAATCGAAGGTTTTTCGCCCCGTCAGCACGAAACCGATCAGCGTATCCGACAGGAAGAGGGCATCGGTTTGGGAGAAAATAAAAACATTCGACAAAATTCTGTCCAAACAACCGCCGCTCATACCGACGACAATCGTCGGCAGTAAGTGTTCTTTTTTCAGGTACGAAAACGTTTTCTCGAAATCCGTCGTATCCTGCGAAACATCGCGAACATGCGGATATTGTTGTAATAACTCCGTCCGTACGCTGTCGCAATCGCCGACGATCACCGACGGTTCCAAACCGTTTTCGACCAGTCGGTTCGCCGCCCCGTCCGCCGCAATCAGCGGCAGAGATGTGTGTTTTAAAAATTCAAGCGGCAATTCGCCGTCAAGGCACAGCACCGAACGGTAACGACCTTCGTCAACGGTCATAGGAAATTTTCTGCATGACCGAAATCGTCGTGACGATGAGGCAAAAAATCTCACTCCAAATCAACTCCGAAGAAGCAATGCAAATTCCGTAAATCAGCCACGAAAACGCACATACCCAGCAGTTGAGCAGCATGAACAGCGAAACATCTTTCATGGTTTTCGTGCGATGGGCTTTGATAATTTGCGGTATCAGACCGATGAGAGTCGTCACCATCGCCAACTTCCCGAAGAACTTTTCCATCCGTTTTTGGAATACCGAAAAATGCTCTTTGTTGCAAGGTTTGATCGCTTCGAAAGCAGGTTATTGTTGTCGGAAACGAATTGACAAACAAACCCGACGGACAGATGATGAATGCGTAGCGACTATTGTTTGCCCGATAGTGTAACGGTAGCACACGTGGTTTTGGTCCATTCAGTCGAGGTTCGAATCCTTGTCGGGCAGCCAGGGAGGCGATTAAAAGGGGCGAAAAGATAAAAGCATACGAGGGAAATTTTTAAGGCGGAAAGCCCGAAAGATCAAACGAAGGCAACAGAGGGGATGGCGGAGGCAACAGGAAACGGAGGATGTGCGAAGCGACCGTTGGATGTTGCGTCCATTCGTGATGATTTTCCGTCGCTTTCCCACCGTAATTCGAACGGTCAATCGATCGTCTGGCTGGACAATTCGGCGACCACGCAGAAACCGCGTTGCGTCATCGACGCGCTGACGGATTTTTACACCAACTACAACGCCAACGTTCACCGCGGTTATTACGAGTGGGGACAGCGCGCCACGGAAGCCTACGAAGGAACGCGCAAACGTCTGGCGGATTTTATTCACGCCGATGCGGCGGAAGAGATTATCTTTACGCGCGGCGCAACGGAAGCCCTGAATGCCCTGGCGGAGATCATCGGGCAACGGTACTTTCAGCCGAATGATGAGGTTATTGTCACCGAATTGGAACATCATTCGAACCAAATCCCCTGGCAGATGCAGCAAGCCAAGCGCGGCATTCGGATTAAAGGGTGGCGTTTGGAAGAAGACGGACGTTTGGATCCGTCGCGTCTGGAGGAACTCTTAACACCCAAGACCAAATTGCTCGCGTTTTCGCACCTTTCCAACGTTCTCGGTCTCATCCCGCCCGTAAAAGAAATCATCAAACGCGCGCATGCCAACGGTACGCTTGTGGTGATTGATGCGGCGCAGGCATTGGCGCACGTTGCGATCGACGTAAAGGATTTGGATTGCGATTTTCTGGTCGGTTCGGCGCACAAAGCGTACGGTCCGACGGGAGCGGGATTTTTTTACGGCAAACGCGCATTGCTGGAAACGTTGCCGCCCTGGCACGGCGGCGGAACGATGATGGAAACGGTCGAAATTGACCGCTTTACGCCGGCGGAGGTTCCGTTTCGTTTCGAAGCAGGCACGCCGCCGATTGCGGACATCATCGGCTTCGGCGTTGCGATCGATTACCTGCGACAATTCGATTGGGAAGCACTCTCAAAGCACGAAGAGGATGTGGTTCAATACGCCGAAGAACGTTTATCCGCGCTTTCCTTCATTCGTTTGGCGCCCTGCCCGACGCGACGCACGGCGGTGGTTTCGTTTCTCGTCGACGGTCTGCATCCGCACGATGTTGCAAGTTTGGTTTGCGACGATAACATCGCGTTGCGTGCCGGTTTTCACTGCTGTCAGCCGCTCATGAAACGCCTTAATTACCCGAGCGGTCTCGTGCGCGCCTCGTTCGGGTTGTACAATACGCGCGAAGATGTCGATCGTTTGGTGGTGGCATTGAAGCGCGCAGTTGAAATTTTTAAGAGATGAAATGCGACGGAAGCCGTTTGCCTAAGCATGCCTTCCCTTCAGGTTCGGGGACGGACACCAAAATCTCAAGTTTTCGGATTGGGTATTACAACGGGTTGTTTTACTGTTTTAAAAGATGAGTTCGCTTGAAATGTATCGCGAGGTGTTGCTGGCACACAACGAGCAACCGCATCACTTTTACGCCCTGTCGCAACCGACACACGCGGCGCACGGGCACAATCCGCTCTGCGGCGACGAAATCACCGTGCATTTGCGGATTGAAAGCGACCGAATAAAAGAAATCTCCTTTACGGGGCAGGGGTGTGCGATTTGCAAAGCTTCCGCGTCGTTGATGACGTTGCGTTTGGAAGGTTTATCGGTAACGGATGCCGAAAAAAATGCGCAGGGCATTTTAAAATGGCTTAACGATGCAACGGCGGAGCAACCCGATAATTTGGGCGAACTGGAAGCCCTGCTCGGCGTGCGTAAGTTTCCGATGCGTATCAAATGCGCGACATTGGCATGGCATGCGTTTCTGAAAGCTTTGAATCAGCCGGCAATATCCGACACAAACAAAGAAAGTTCCGCCTCCTGCGGTTGTTGCGGCAACGGAAGCACGCCCAACGGCAAACATCTCAATGACGGTTGCGGATGCGGTTCATAGACCAGTTTATAGATATAAATGCGGTTTGGGAACGGAAATGCGCGTGGAAGCCCCGGGTACCCTTCGAAGGATTTACGCGTGCAAAATGACTTCCACAGTCTGAAATTTTCAAGTTTGAACACGGTTATCGTTGAAAATCCGTGCGAATAACGAGCGTTTAAGGTTGCAATTCGAACAAACAAATGCTAGAAGATGGCGGCGTTTCCTTCTCCGACAGAGAATGCCGACTTAAAAAAACAACGAAGTATTTTTATGCAACGCACGTGGATTTTAGCCTCCTCCTCTCCCGAACGAAAGCGTCTGCTTTCGGAAATTTTGCCCGAATTTCGTTGCGTTTCGCCCGATGTTGACGAAGTGCGCGAGCCCGGCAATAATCCGCCCGTTTGGGTACCGCAAACCAACGCGCACCTGAAAGCGTCTTTTGTTGCGGATCAGTTCCCCGATGCGCGGGTCATCGGTGCGGACACGGTCGTTATCTTCGGAACAGTCGTCTTCAATAAACCGAAGGATCTCGCCGACGCCAAACGCACGTTGCAACTGCTGTCGGGGAAGACGCATTCGGCGGTCACGGGCTTGGAGATCGTTTGTAAAGCGGCAAATTTTCGTTATGCGACAACCATCGAGACGAAAGTGACTTTCGATCCGATTGACGACACGCTTATCGACCGTTATTTGGATGAAGTGAAGCCTTTAAAAAGCGCAGGTTCTTACACCATCCGTCATCCGCTGACGCAAACCTTTGTACATTTGGAAGGCTCGCAGACGAATGTTTCGGGTTTTCCGACGGAGGCGTTTCGGGAAATTTTGAAAACCCTGCCGTTGAAATAATGCGTCAATACCTGCGTGCTTTCCCGCCGACGAACGCCAACGGAAGCGTTTCGGCTTTTTCCTCCGGCAGATCTTTGTATAAACCCGATTGGCGAAATTCCTCAATCCATGCGTTCATTTGAGAAACAACGTCCACGACTTCATCCAAACGCAGAATTTTCGCCTCCCTCGTCCGCAGGATCATCCGCAATTCCATATCATACGTCGGATACAGCATCTGCATTGCTTGCCCGTACAGCAACAGCTGCCAGCCGTGACCGCTTTTCAGCATTCTTGGCGTGAAGGTTTCGTTGAGCCCCGATTTGTAATCGATGACGGCAATTTTTTGTCTTTCCCGATGTACCGCCAACAGATCAATACGTCCCGTATATAGACTTTCTTTCGGCAAGGTATATTCGGAATAAAGCCGCCAACCGTCGTATAAAAATTCTTCGCACGCCGCCGCCATCGTAAGACTGTATTCCAACGCCCGTTGATGCCGCTGTCGCAGAAGAGAAACGTTCGGATGATACCGTCGGAGCTTTTCCCAACGGGCATCGGAACGCTGTTGTATGGATGCCCGCCATGCGTTCAAATCGTGCGGCTGACGGAGAAAAATTAAATTATCATGAATGCTTTCGCCCAGAAACAGAGCCTTCGATACCGTCGGATGCAACGGAACGGAGACGGTTCTTAAAATTTTCTCCAGCCACGTTTTCCGCGGACAAAGGTAAAAACGTTCCCAATTTTTACAGGAAAAATGAATCAACGCCGTCGGTATGCGCAGGATATCCTTTGCCTGCAGGCTCGTTTGAACGGCGGGAAGAACCGTTTTTTCATCCCGAACGTGCTCCGGAAAACGCAGGATGTTCGGTTGCGGACGTTTTTCATATGCACTCGCCGCAATCGACAATGCATTGCTGACCGTTATGTACGTGCGACCGTCCGTCGTTGTTTCAATCGTTTGCGCGGAATGATTATCTGTTCCTGTCGACACTTTCCATAAATCAACCTCATCCGATGATACATCGTCCGTTTCAATGTCTTCGGACGCGGTCGTGTTCTCCAAAAGCGGTTGCAGCGGTTCGCCGTTTCGATCCCACAACGGCACACCCAAACGCAACGAACCGCCGCGGGAAACAACTTCCGTCATCCACGCTGAAACGTTTGCATCCGTCCCACTTCCTGTTGGAACCGCCTGCGGAACAAAACCCTCTTTTACGGGTAAATAAACAGCTTCATCCCACCGCAGTACATCGGTTTCAAAACCTGAACGATGCTGCAAAAGACGCCGCAAATACGCAAAAAACGCGCGCTTGGTCACGACTAACGGGCATGTTTGAAGAACGGAAAGATTTGTAAATTCCGACGGCGGTTCTGCGTTTTGAAGTAAAGTTATATAATTGCCGATCGTGTCGGAAGCCAGAAAATCGCAACATACAAACGGTTCAATCCATGTTTTTCCTTCTTGCATCAAACGTTCGCGCAAAACGTCAAAATTCTCCGTCAGGCAGTCCCGAAACGCTTTATCGCAATCACGTTGCCATGTTTGAAAAGTTTCTGGATCGGTTCCTGTTTGTGCATACGCCAAAAAACTTCCGACGGTTCCTTCTCCCTGCCAATCTACCCACGCTAAAGCCCGCTTCGGCGACGGTTTTCGAAACAACGTCATCAACGGCTCGGCGGTCGGGAGCAAAACACCGCAGGCATTCGGGTGTTCCATCTTCATGCGCTCGACCCACGCATAACCTGCCGCAACGGTCTCATATCGATGCACATGAAGATTGGTTTCTTCGTCTTTTGGCGCGCTTTTTGAAAACGTTCGTTGCAAAACAAAGTATTCGCGACAACGCAAAACATTGACAAGATGCTGTTTCTGTTCATGCGAAAACGATCCGAAGAAAATACAGCGTTCAAACGGTACTTTTACCTCCAAGTCGAAATTCCAAAATACATACGATTGTTGCTTTAACCATGCTTCGAGGGTCTCGTCTTTAAACTCCAAAAGCGACGGATCGGCAAATTCGTTAAATTTTTCCGACAACAGGGAAATTTCACTCGAAACGGGCTTCAAACCGCAGGCGTTTAACAGCGAACTCGGCGTATAAAGCCGTTCGCGCGGGAATTCGGTGTAAAAACGCAAAAATTGTTCCAAAAAATGCGCCTGCGGTACAACGATACCGTACGAATTTGCACCACGCATGCAGGTTTGAAGCTGTTCGAAACTTTCCTCGGCGGAAGTTGCCGAAAGCGTGTGCACCGTTCCCATGGTTGGTTTTATTAGGGAAAAAATCCTCGTTCGCATCAATCCAAACACGCCGACGGGAAAGACCCCGTACGGGAAATAAATTTTGGCAAAAACACGCAAACCTTCTACCCTGGAACCGAAAAATGCCCGATTTTGAACATTCTTTCCGCCGTATGTTGTTGCAATGGTTCCGACAAAACGCGCGCGATTTGCCGTGGCGGCGCGAGCCGTCTTTATACAAAACCGTTGTCTCCGAGTTTATGCTCCAACAGACGCAGGTAAAGACTGTCCTGCCGTATTTTGAACGTTGGATGACGATATTCCCGAACTTTGAAGTTCTCGCGTCTGCATCCGTTGAAGCCGTCGTTCGTCAATGGTCGGGTCTCGGTTATTATGCGCGCGCACGGCATTTGCATCAAACCGCGCAGCATTTTGTCCAAAATCCGCCACGGTCGTATCGGGAACTCTTACATTATCCCGGCATCGGTTCTTACACCGCCGCCGCAATTGCGAGTATCGCTTGGAACGAACCGATCGCCGTGGTCGACGGCAACGTTGTTCGGGTACTGGCGCGCGTTTTTAATGATTCCGAGATTTTTACGTCCAAAGCCGCCGCGATCGTTTGGGCGACACCGCATGCGCAACGCCTGTTGGATAAGGAACATTCGGGAATTTTTAACGAAGCGATGATGGAACTGGGAGCCGTTGTATGTACGCCGACGGCACCCGACTGCAAACATTGTCCGATCCAAACGCTTTGCAAAGCTTTTCGGGAACATACCGTCGAACTCTGCCCACACTTTCATTCGACACCGCACTTTAAAAAAACCGTCGACCGCCTGTGGCTCTTAACGAACAAAAAATTATTACTTGAACCGTCGCTTATCGGCAACAAACAGTTATGGGAACTGCCGGAATTGACGGAAGAACGAAGAGAACGATTTTCCAATTTAAACGAAATCTTCCGCGCCAAACGTACCGTTACGAATACAACTTACACGGAAGTTGTTTATCAACCGCACTCATCGACGAACGGAAACCGTTCGGAAGCATTTTTCGAACAATCGCCGTTTGAAGGATGCAGATTTTTCCCGATAACCGAACTGCACGCCGTTGCTCTGAGCGGTCCGCATCGACGGTGGATTGGGGAGATTTTGAAAGACGGTAATACGGACGAAGGTTAAAATCATAATACTCCTTAAAGTCGTTGCGGGTATGCTTTTTCATGGCGTTTTTTGTTGAAAACCTCCGTATTTTTCGAAAAAATTCCAGGAGAGGCTTTATGTCAAACGTCACCTCATCGTCATCGACCTTTTCGCAATACACCGAAAAACATTTGGCGTTTGATATTTGCAACGTTTGCAACGCGCAGTGTTATTACTGCCAAACGGGGTTTCGTAACCGCAACAAGATCCCCCCATGTAACAGGCGCGCAAAGTTTATTGAAGTTCCGTTATTCGAACGTGTTTTGCGTTATTTGAAAGCACAGGGGTTTGTCGAAGAAGGAACAAAAATTCACCTTTACAACTGGGGCGAACCGATGTTGCATCCGGAATTTGCGAAAATTATCGAGATTTCGAAAAAAGAAAATTGCCTTGTTGCGCTCAGCACCAATGCCGCCGTTTTGCCGAAACTGCCCGATACCTTTGATGCTTCGAACATCGGTTTTGTAAAGTTTTCGATGTGCGGTTTCAGTCAGGCGTCATACGACAAAATTCACCGTTTTAATTTCGAACGCATTAAGGAAAACATCGAAATCATCGTTCGTACGTTCCGACAACACGGCTTTGTTGGTGAATTCTATATCTACTTTCATGTCTATCAGTTCAATTTGCACGAACTGCAGGCGGCATATTATTTCGCAAAAGCATTAGACATCACATGCCATCCCGTGTTTGCGGTCATCAACGATTGGGAAAAGTTAAAAGATTTTTTGCAGGGAACTTTGGACAGAGAGTATTTGAACAATGTCGCGCGGGATCTGTTGACGGGCATCGGCATGGGAAACTTGAAACCGACAACCCGCTGCCCCATGGCTCCCAATCTGACGATCGATGCCGACGGTCGTTGTGTTCTGTGCTGTTTGGTCGACGAAGATCTCGGCGACGTCTTTGAAATGACGCCGGAAAAATGGCAACGGGTACATCAAGAAAGCGCAACCTGCCGCGAATGCATGCAACTCGGCATCCCGCGTTTGGAATTTAACGCGCCGACAATCGACATGGAGCGGTTAGCGCAGGCGTTTGCGCCGCGTTAAAATCCATCGACGGTACGGGATGCAATTTCGGGACACAGACTGGGATTGGGTTCCGCATGAGGCGCGCCGTTTTTTTGATGCGACTTTTGTCCGGGTTCCGTCAGGCGAAATCGGCACGCCGGCATTGCATAAATTGCCCGAAAATCTCCGCAGTGTTTTGGAATTTTGTACATTTTCAACCGTTTCGTTGCACTTTCGTTTGAAACGCATACAACAAACCGAACGCCCTTTTCCCTTGCCAACCTTCCCCAATCGGCGTAGGGAAGAAACGTATGCCGACGTACGATTATGTGTGTGAAGCCTGCGGGCAAACGTTTGAGATTTTTCATTCCATGAGCGAACCGGCACGGACGATCTGTCCGGCGTGCGGTAAATCGGCTTTGAAGCGAAAAATCGGCGAAGGATGCGGCATTTTGTTCAAAGGGAGCGGCTTTTATGAAACGGATTACAAGCAGCATGCTTCGTGCGGTTCGTGCTCCGATCACAAGAGCGGCGCATGCTCGGGATGCGATAAGGCGTCATCGACAACTGCGTGCCCTCAAAAAACTTCCGCCGCACCGTCCGCAAGCGACGTTTGAGGTTCTGCGCGCCTGCGGTTTGCGTTTTCGCGAAACGCCCGATCGGTGTGTTCTTTGCGTCGAAGATGTTGAATTCGTTTCCTGCCTGCCGTATTTGGAACGGGCAACGGGACGCGCCTGGACGCTTTGCACGGAACCGTCGCTTTGGGATGAGGATGTTGTTGAGAGCTCCGAAAATCTTCATATACGGCGGGTACTGGAGGAGGCGATTCGGTTAAAAGCTTCCGACTGTTTTGTTGCGTTGGCGGGGCGTTCGGCTTCGGTATCGTTTCGTTGCGCGCGCACAGTAAAAAACACGAAGGAACTGCCTTACGAAGACGGTCTGTTGCTGTTGCGCAGTTTTCTCGTTCTGGGGAACTTAAATTTCAGCGAAACCTTTGAAAATCAAGAGGGGCATTTTCGGTACAATTTGAACGGCAAAATTATTTTCGGACGCATTTCGTACCTTACCGACGGCGGCGCGCAATCGTTGACCCTGCGTCTGTTGAGCGAACAAACGTTGCCGTTCCAAATCGATGCGCTTCATTTCCCGCCGCGACTGCGTGCGTTTCTGGAAACGGAAATTTCGAAGCAGCGCTCCGGCATGATTTTAATTTCCGGTCCCACGGGAAGCGGAAAAACAACGACTTTATACGCGCTCGGTCGGCTGTTTGCGCAACAGGGTTTAAAACTGATATCTCTGGAAGATCCCGTCGAAGCGGAAATCGACGATTGGGTGCAGACGGAAATTGACGTCAAAAATGATTTAACCTTCGAAGAAGCCCTATCCGGGACGTTGCGACAGGATCCCGACGCCGTCATGATCGGAGAAATACGCGATTCTGAAACCGCCAAAGCCGCTTTTTACGCAAGTTTATCGGGATTTTTGGTACTCACAACGCTTCACGCCAACACGCTGTCGCTGGTACCGTTTCGCTGTAAAGAACTGGGAATTGCTTTTGAGGAATTTAAGGACAACGTCCGGCTGCAAATCCACCAAACGTGGCGGTCGGACGAAGCATCGCCGCAATTTTCGTGGCAGGGCAACGGTCGGTTTTTTAACGAACAAAAATCATGAAATCTTGGTTTTGTCTTTTTCTTCCCCTAACCCTGTTCGTCACCGTTCCGAACGATACGTTCGCGCGCGATTGGCTGCAACCGTTGCCACCCAAAGGAGATGAAGTCTTCGTTTTGGAAACGTTTCGCTTCGTTCCCTGCCGTTTTATGTACAAAGGTTTTTCGGCGGAAACTTCAAACATTCGGTATCTGTTAAAAGCGGAAGACGGGCGTGTTTTTTCGTTACACATCGGCGAAACGTTCGACGACGTCACGTTGCTTAACGTCGATGCTTCACAAAAAACGCTTACCGTACGAGACAATCGCCTCGGTCAAACGCTGACATTGGAATTGGGAAAAGAAACGCTTCTGTCAAACCGCTTCGAAGGCACCTTGCGTTACCGAAATAAGCATTACTCCTTTTCGGAGCAACCGCTGCGTTTGGACGAACAAACGCGCATTACCCCGATGTTGTACGAAGAGCGTTTGTATCTTTTGCAACAAACGGAAGGCAAAGAACCGTGTATTTGGGAACTTCAAAAGCCGTAAATGTACAAAAGCCTTTGTTTTATCCGTCCGCAACGTTAAGGTAACGAAGCGGGTTACCCCGCGAAAATAACATTTTCTTTTGCGTCCGAACGTCATAAAAGGAAGGTATGTTGAGGGTCGGGATTGTCGGCTTGCCGAACGTCGGGAAAAGCACGCTCTTTAATGCCGTTACGCGCACGCACAAAGCCGAGGCGGCGAATTACCCGTTTTGCACGATTGAGCCCAATATCGGTTGCGTGGAAGTACCCGATGAGCGTTTGGCAATTTTGGCGCGCCTGGTGCACACCGAAAAGATTGTTCCCGCCGCCATCGAATTCGTAGACATCGCCGGCATCGTCAAGGATGCGTACAAAGGCGAAGGGCTCGGCAACCAATTTCTGGCGAACATTCGCGAAACGGACGCGATTATTCAGGTGGTGCGTTGTTTCGAAGACGACGATATCGTGCACACCATGGGGAAAGTCGATCCGATCCGCGACATCGAAGTGATTAACACCGAACTGCTTCTTGCCGACGTACAATCGGTGGAGAAACAGGTTGATACGTGGGCAAAAAAAGCCAAATCGAACGACAAAACCGCCGTCGCAACGCACCGGCTCTTGCAACGTTTATACGCGCACCTCAACGACGGAAAGCCGGCAAGTACGTTTGACGTCAACGAGGAGGAAGCACACTTATTGAAGTCCTTCGGTTTGTTGACGCGCAAACCCGTCATTTACGTTTGCAACGTTTCGGAAGGCGATTTGAACAATCCGTCCGACAATGCGTACGTTCAGGCGGTAAAGGAAAAGATTGCATCCCTTTCCGATGCGTCCGTCGAAACCAATTCCCGTGTCTCCGTGTGTGTGATTTCGGCGCAACTGGAAGCGGAATTGTCCGAACTCTCCCGCGAAGACGCACGCGCGTATTTGGAGTCTTTGAATTTAAAAGAAAGCGGTGCCGATACACTCATTCGTTCGGCGTACAAACTGCTCGGATTGGCATCCTACTTTACCGCCGGACCGCAGGAAGTTCACGCCTGGACGTTCAAACTCGGCATGAAGGCTCCCGAATGCGCGGGCATTATCCACACCGACTTTCAGCGCGGTTTTATCAAGGCGGAAGTTATTTCGTACGAGGATTTTGTTGCCGACGGCGGCTTTGTCGGCGCGCGCGAAAAGGGCAAACTGCGCCTGGAAGGCAAGGATTACCTTTTTCAAGAAGGCGATATTGCGCTGTTTAAGTTCAATGTGACGTAAAGGAGCGTTTGATTTGAAACAACCGTTGTGTTCGCGGTTCGGCGGATTTTGGCGGTTCGTCCCCGTATGAATGCAAAGTTGAATGCGCTTCCTTATCCTTGCTTTGTTTTCCGGGTAAGAGATATAATGTTGCCATGAGCGGCGGAGATTTGGTTATCGTGATTGTTGCTCTTTTGATCATCGTATCGGCGGGATGGTTGCTCTCGTTTTTTACGGTGTGGTTAAGAGCCTGGCTGGCAGGCGCGCATGTCAGCATTCTTAATCTGGTGGCGATGCGCCTGAGAAAAGTACCCTGCGGATTGATTGTCGACTGTCGCATTGCCGCGATAAAAGCGGGCATCAAACTTTCGACGGATCAGCTGGAGGCACATTATCTGGCGGAAGGCAACGTATCGAAAACGGTTCAGGCTCTGATTGCGGCCGACAAAGCGGGCATTGAATTGACGTTTGAACGCGCCTGTGCCATCGATTTGGCTACCAAAGGAACCGGGAAAAGCGTTATTGAAGCGGTACATACATCGGTGAATCCGAAAGTGATTGATTGCCCGAAAGCAGTTCAGGACAAGATGACCATCGACGGTGTCGCAAAGGACGGCATCCAGGTTAAGGTCCGTGCACGCGTGACGGTTCGTACGAATCTGGATCAGTTTGTCGGCGGAGCGCAGGAAGATACGATTATTGCGCGCGTCGGCGAAGGGATTGTCGCGACGATCGGTTCGGCGGAAACCTACAAACAGGTTCTTGAAACACCCGATCAAATCTCCAAGACGGTGCTTGATCGCGGGCTTGACGTCGGAACGGCTTACGAAATTCTTTCCATTGATATTGCCGACATCGACATCGGTGAAAATGTCGGTGCAAAATTGCAGGTATCCCAGGCGGAAGCGAACAAAAACATGGCACAGGCGCAGGCTGAAATCCGTCGCGCCAGTGCCGTTGCATTGGAACAGGAAATGAAAGCCAAAGTGGAAGAAATGCAGGCGAAGGTGGTTGAAGCACAGGCGGCGGTTCCGTTGGCACTGGCGGAGGCTTTCCGCAAAGGACAGCTGGGGGTTATCGACTATTATAAGCTTGAAAACATGAAAGCCGATACCGCCATGCGCGAAGAATTGGCCAAAAACCGATAAGCAATGGATTTTGAAGACATTGCGCATGCCGTATGGGTGGGCGTAATTATTGTTGTTGCCGTTCTTTCCGGAAGGGGAAAACGGGTTTCGGTGTTGGTTCGAAAATCGAAACCTTCGGACAAGC
Source organism: Verrucomicrobia bacterium UBA3222 (assembly GCA_002363035.1). Lineage (GTDB taxonomy): Bacteria > Verrucomicrobiota > Verrucomicrobiia > Opitutales > UBA9783 > UBA3222. Next base: position 14,677 of record DEWA01000004.1, on the reverse strand, counting down.
CCGATGTTGGTAAGGCTCATAAGCAAGTCAAAACGATTGGCAAGCTGATTAAAGCGACCCGACGTCCATGCAATACAAACCCGCAAACTTCTCCGTCGCACCAATCGCGGACGGATGTCTCGCATACATCCGTTAAACGAAATTTTTCGGCTTATAAACATTTACCCGAGCAAACAACAACCGAGGGGAATATTCCCGATGCGACGGTTCTTTTGACGGAACCCAAGGCTTCCGTCGTTCTCGGAGTTGCGAACAACATTCAAAGAGGCGTCGTCGACAAAAAAACAAAGTTGCGCGAATGGCTCACGGGGCAGGTCATACTGGGAACCCCTGCTTTCAGGAAAACTTACGAAAATTTCTTTCATCGCTAAAAACGTGCCGCGGTTGTTGAAAAGGAGGCAGAGCGGAGCCGTTAGTGATGCCGAATTCGAACTTATCGAAAAGCGGTCTTATTAAGATTTCGGCTTGCATCGGAAAAATCCGCCAACGTTCAGAAACGAAATCATTTTTCCGAAACACGCAAGTTCTTCCGTTATACCGCATTTGTTCGAAAAATAAATCCCGATACAAAAACGGCAGTTGCTTTTTTTCACAAATGTTTTACAATAGGGACGTATGATGAAGCTTCGGGTGCGTAAATTCAATAAGGCGAGCGGTTTTTCGCTGGTGGAATTGATCGTTGTCATCGCCATTCTCGGCATGCTGATGTTGCTGATGGTTTCCAACTACGGGAAATTTTTCAGCGGCAGTAAGAAGAAAGTCGCCGAGATGCTGGTGACGAAGACCATGGAGGCACCGCTCATGATGTACATGTCCGACATGGGACGTTATCCGACGACCCAGGAGGGCTTGCAGGCGTTGGTAAGAGCGCCGTCCGGCAAGCGGGGACGTTGGAACGGTCCATACATCAAGGATGCGGAGTCGTTGATGGATCCGTGGAAAAATCCGTTGCAGTACCGTTGTCCCGGGCAGCATAACCCCGACGGTTATGACCTTTGGTCGATGGGACCGGGCGGACAGAGCGGCGATGAAGATGATATCGGCAATTGGAAATCGGGACGGTCGTCCGATGCGTTCGGCGACTAATCCGCGCTCCGGATTTACGCTGGTTGAGGTTCTCCTCGTGTTCGGGCTGGTGGGGATTATCTCCGCCGTCGGCATCATGCACATGGGGAATTTGAAGAATTTCTTTTCGACAGAAGAAAAGCGTCCGCTGGTAATTCTGACCAATGCCTTGCGTTACGCGCGGTTTTGGTGCGCCAAAAATCACAAGCCGGCGGAGGTGTATTTTTCTCAAAAAGGGCTGGATGTAAAGGATAAAAGCGGGAAGGTCGTCAGCAATTTTCCGTGGCCGAAACAACAGCAGGAGCGATTTGCAACATGGTATCACGTTTATCCCGGGACATTAACCGAAAACGGAACATTTCGCCCCGATACCGCCGGGAAGGGTAACGGCGCGATTTCGATCAATGCGCACGGATTTTTTGCAAGCACGTTTCTGGATATGGATCTCGGGGACGGGCGGGAACAGTACAAATTGGATCCGCTCACGGGTGCCTGCGAACCGTCGCGGTGGTAAGTTATGAAACGGGAGCGGCGAGGTTTTACGCGTACGGACAAAAAACAAAGCGGTTTTACGCTGATTGAAGTCATCATCGCGCTGGCGTTGTTTGCCGTCAGTATCACGGGATTGACACAGAGTTTTACAAACGGTCTGCTGTGCAAAACCAAACTCCCGAAAGGCAACAACGACGAAGCGTTTTGTCTGCAACTCATTCGCACGCAACTGATGCAGCTGAAACGTGAAGAGGTGGAACAAACACACACGTTTTGTTTGCCCGATAACAAAACTCAAATCGGCTGGAGCGGCAAAGCAGCGTTTTGCAAGGTAATGAGTTTGTATCGCGTCGCCGTTCAAATCCGGGATAACAAAGATCGTAAAAACGAAGTTTTCTTTGTGCACCGTCCCGATTGGATGACGAGCGAAGAAAAAGCGGCGGTCATGCCGGAAAAGGGTTCGTAACATGGACGGTCGCGACGGCATGGACAGTCAAAAACAGCAAGGTTTTACGTTGGTCGAGGTGGTGGTGGCACTCGTCATCGGGAGCGTTGTGCTCATATCCGCCATGTCCATGCTGGTGTTTTTCATGCAGGCGTGGCGAACGGAACCGACGCCCTACGAACGTTTTTGCGACCACGTACAGCAATGCATGCGTTTCCTTCAACAGGAGGCGGATACGTTTTCGGTTGTTGCCGACAAGGATAACGTCGGAACGACTTTTTTAACGACCGTTAAATTGCCGAAGGAAAACGTCAAAACCCTCGGTGCCTTGAAAAATACACCAATGCCGTTCACGCAGGGTGCGTCATCACAACCGTGCTGGGAAACGTTTTTGGTGAATTCCTCGGGTTTGTTTTTGGTTCGGGAGGAGCCGGAGATCGCCGCCAAGCGCCTGACGGAGGGCGTTGAAGCGACGGGAAAAACCAAGATGCAACGTTTATTGGTCAGTCCTTACGTCATTAAAACGGAATTCGGCTTTTTCGATCCGCAATCGGGCAAGTGGCAGTTTGTTCAAAACCTCGACGATTACGAGCGGCGGCTCATGAATAATTCCAAGAAAAAGGACAAAAAGACGTGGGTACGTCCCGATGTCGTGCGTTTCACATTCCGCAAAGATGATTTTTCGGAAACGCGCTGTCTGTATCTCAACAATACTTACGTGACCGAAATGGCGGAAGCTTCCGGCAAGCCGTCGACGGACCAAAAGGATTCCGACAAGAAAAAATCCGACAAAAAGGATGACGAGGAGGATAAGGGTGGAAGTAAAAAAGAATCCAAATCTTCCGACGGTAAGAAATCCAAAAAGAAAGGGCGCCGATGAAAAGCTTTCGTACGAAGCGAATTTCGGGTTCCATTCTCGTCATGGTACTCGGGATATTGATGATTTTGTCGGTCATCGTTACCTCGTTTTTGAAAAATCTCAGCCAAGAGATGCAGTTGAAGCTGCAACTTGAAGGCAAACCCGACCTGCGCCATGAGGCGTACAACGCATTGGAGGTGGTTCGTTGCCAGCTGGAACAGATGCTGGCGAACAATGACGATCCGCAAAAAGCCGCTTCGGTGCAGCGCATGCGGTTGCCGGGTACCGTGAAGGCGGAGGTGACGATTATTGACGAATCGGGCAAAATTCCGCTCAATCATTCGGATGAAAAACAGCTGATCGATCTGTTTCGGTTGTTCGGCGACATGTGGGAAGCGAAGGCTTTGGCGCAGGAATACACGAAATGGCTTAAGGAGAAACCTGTCGTATGTACGCTGATTGAAAAAAATCCTTTGGCGGCGGCGTCTTCCGATGACGGGAAGGATAAAAGCAAAAAAGAGAAAGATAAAAAAGACGACGAGGAAGCCTCCGACGAAGGCGGCGACGGCGAAGAAAAGAAGAAAAAATCCGACGATGCCGGCAAACCGACGTTTCCGAAGGGGCTCAACAATTACTTGCAGTTGGCGGAGATCAACAAATTCCGCGCGTTGTTTTTCGATAAGGAGGGGAAGCCGAACAAGCAGCTGAAGCGGTTGGCGGCGTGTACGTCGTTATATTCCGATTGGCCGATCAACATCAATGCCGCTTCGCGCGACGTGCTGGCGGTCGTCGGAAAGCGCGTTTCGTTGGATGCGGATGCCGTTCTGCAACATTTGGGGGTTGGCGAGAAAAATCCCAAGGAGAAACACCGCTATAAGAACTTGCAGGAAATCGACGCGCTCGGTCACGGGCACACGGCGTCGTCTTCGGAGGACGGCGAAGGCAAAAAGAAGGGAAGTGCCGAAAAGATCTTGACAACGAAGCCGGCGCTTTTGACAGTGAGGTTGTCTCTGAAGGATGGAGGTGTCTCTTTTGCATTGCAGGCACGGTTCAAAGTTTGTGAAGGGAAAGGCGGTTCCAAAGGTAAAAAAACAATTGCAACATCGACGCTGACTGTTGTAGACTTGGAGGAGAACGCGTATTAGGAAGATGGCTGACGGTACATCGGCGGAAGTTTTTTTGGGGAACGGCGTTGTTTTGGTTCCCGACGACGGTTTTATCTTCAAAACAATCGAAGTCGGCAAAAAACAGGACGGAAAGAAGATTTTTGACGCGATTTCCAACGAAGTGACCGCGAATTTTCCGTTCCCGATCGAGCAGTTGGCGTGGGGGTATCTTCCGTTGAACGCCGAAAAAACACAGTGGCTGTATTTTTCGGGTCTGCGGGAACGCATCGAAGGTTTTATCGGCGAGTCAACCGATGACGTACATATTTTGCCGTGCGCCGCAATCGGTGTGTTTGTCGCACAACCGGACGAGACCTGCGTATTGACGTGCGGTTCGCTTTCTTCGACGCTCGTTAACCAAAAGCCGGCGTCCTGTTTATCCGAATCCGAAGCATCATTGTCGGCACCGAAATTCAATCAGGCGGTCGGTACTTCGGAGCATCGCTGGATGTTGCAATCCGCCGTGTTAAACGGCGACGGTGATTGCGTTTGCACGCTGGCGGAACAGGGCGGAAGCGCGCAAAAGACCGTAACAATTCCCGAAAAAGTTCTTTGGCAGGCGGATGTTCGCGACAAAGTGCTGGTTTTAAAGCTGAAGAAACAACAAAAGACGGCGCGACGAGCGGATAAAGGCATGAAGTGGGCATTGGCGGCGCTTTTCGTAACATTTATCTGCCAAACGGCTCTCTGGGTCGGAAGCTTTATGCTGGGGCAAAAACAGCGTGAATGCAAACGTCAGGCGGAAGTTGCGAAGCATGTCGAGGGCGAAGAGTTTCTGGCGCAGAAAATGCGGGCGATTGTCGAGCAGGAAATGCGCCCGTTCGAATTACTGGGGTTGTTAAATTCTTTTCGTCCCGATAAAATTTATTTTACGAGCGCAACTATCGACAATTTGCACAATGCGACGGTGGAAGCCGTCTCGGAAAGCGCGATGCTGGTGGAAAATTATACCAAGGTTCTGCTCAACAGCGGTTATTTCGAATCCGTGAAGGTTGCCAACGTTCATGCGTCCGATCAGGGCACGAAGTTTCAGCTGACGTGCGATTTTAAAGAGCAGAAGCCGAGTGCATTCAAAACATTGGAGCAGTGATGAAACTTTTAAATTGTTTATCGAAGCGCAATGGGCGCGAGAAGTTTTTGATTTTCATGCTTCTGAGCGTGGTCGCGTTCTTCTGGATTTCCAACTGTATTCAACAGGGGACAAGCTTGCTGGAAGACTGGCAGGCGGTTTCCAAAAAAACGGAGAAGCAGCTTTTTTGGATTAAAAATAAAGAAACCGTTCACGGTAATTTAGAGAAAGTGCTGTCGTCGATCGATCCTGCCAAAAGCTTATCGGGCGCCGCTTTCTCGGGCGAGGTTGAAACGCTCATTCGTCCCTACAAAGTGAGTTATTCGATGGATTCGCCAAGCACGCGTCGAGAGGATATGTTTGATGCCCATACCCTGCAGTTGCACTGCGAAAATATCACGATGGAGGATTTGATTGCGTTCGAGAAAGGCGTCTACGGAAGGAAACCGTACCTTTCGCTCGAAAAGATAAAATTGCGCGCCAACGCTTTCGATCCGCAAAAACTGGAGGCGGAGTGTTCCTTTAACGCATTGCAGTTGAAAAAGGTTTCGCGTGAGTGACAAAGAAGAAAGGTGGTTTTTCGGACGACAAAAATGTCCCGACGGCGGTAAAAACCTCGGGAGGGGTGTTTTTTTTTCATGAATAACAACATGAATAACAACATGAATAACAACATGAATAACAACATGAATAACAAAAGGTTGCGGGCGTGTTTGTTGTTCGGTGGCGTTTTTGCGGCGGCGGTATCGCCGGCAATTGCGGTGCCGGGCGATGAAGATCCCGCGGTTTCAAATCCGGCGGACGTCGGTGCAGTTGCACAACCGGCGGCATCTGCGGGCGCAGCTCGTCCGACTCCTCCTACGACGCGGCGTTCCTCGGGTGTCGTACGTGCACGCGTCGATGAGACCTTCATCGATTCGCTCTCGCTGGTGGACGAATCGATCGCGCAGGTATTGGCGTTGCTGGGCAAGTGGACGGATCGCATCATCATCCAGGGGGAAGGATTGCCGAAGAGCACCGTCAACCTGGACATTCAGAAGCCGCTGTCGCGCGAAAAGGCGATTGCGACGTTGATGAGCGCGTTGGCCGCCAATAAGGTCGCCGTGGTTCCGATGGGAGACGATACGCTGAAAGCGATCCCGATCAATCAGGCAAAGAGCAGTGCGCCGCGCATTGTCGACCGCGAAGCCTTGCCGACGATGGCGAGCAGCCAAGAGGTTTGTTGCTGCATGTTCCGTTTGGAAAACTTGACGGCGCGTGAAGGGGCTCGTACGGTCATGCCGTGGGTAACGCCGTTGACGTCCTCCGTGGTCGCTTTGGATAAAGCCAATGCGCTGTTTGTCACCGATTCGCTGGCGAATTTGCAGCAGTTGGATAACATTTTCAGCCGCATCGACCGCGTCGGCGACGTACAGGATGCCATTTTGTGGTTCCAGCCGAAGAACGCGAGCGTCGAAAGCCTGAAGGCGAGCTTCGAAGATCTGCAAAAGGGTGCGTTGAAATACTACCTGTTGGGAAATACGTCGTTTGCCTCGGATAAGAATACCAATTCCTTCATCGTCGTAACGCCGAAGGGCAACGAACCGATGATCCGCGAATTTGTCGAGAAGCTGGATGCGACGGTCGATCCGTTGGTGCAGCACCACGTGTTCCGCATTCAACACGGTTCTTCCAAGGAAATTACCGAGTTGATTAAGAAGTTGATGTCGCAACAGAAAGAGACCAACAGCGGTACGCAAGCCGGTGCGTCGACGGCGGCTTTCAGCGAAAAGCTCAGCATCGAATGCGACGAACGTCTCAATGCGATTGTGGCGTACGGAACCCCGTCCGACATTCGTCAAATTCAGAACCTTCTCAATCAGCTGGATGTCGTGTTGCCGCAAATTCGTCTTGAGGTTGTCATTGCGGAAGTGCGTTTGACGGACGGTCAGGCAAGCGGTTTGGAAAGCTTCGGGTTTAAGCACGGTGATGGCGTCATAACAAAGCCAACCTGGAACACGGACGGGAAAGAATCGAAAAAGGATACGGATTTTACCAATCAGCTTGCTCCGGGTGCCGCGTCGATTCCGGGCGTTACGTCGCCTATCCTCAGCGGTCTTGTCAACTGGGGTAAGCATTCGAAGGTGACCATTGACGGTGTCCTGAATGCCGCAAAGACGAAACAAAACATTAAGATTGTTTCGTCGCCGACGTTGCTGACGACGCATGCGCGCGAAGCGACGTTGAGCGTGGTTGAAACGCGTCCGTACATCAAAGCGTTGCAGACGAAAGCCGGTTCCGGAGCTACCGATGCGGATGTTTCGAACAGCACGGTCGATCAGGTGGATGCCGGTATCGTGTTAACTATCAAGCCGTGGATCGGAACCGACGGTACGGTTCAGCTGGAAATCGATCAAAAGATCGACAACTTTACGGCAAATTCCATGACGGTCGGTTCTTCGAACAATCGCGTAACGATTCCGTACATCAACAAACGTCAGCTCAAATCGTTCGTTTCAGCGAAATCCGGCGAAATGATTGTTCTCGGCGGTCTTAAGAAGAAAGAAACGACCCGTACCAAACGCAAGACGTTCCTGTTAGGCGACATTCCGGGTATCGGCGAGCTGTTCACGGGCAAAGGAAAATCCGAGGAAACAACGGAGATGATCGTTTTCATCCGTCCGGTTCTGTTGCAGAACAACGATGCCGTTCGTGCGGATACGGAATTGTACAAGGAAAATCTGACGTCCAAAACGCGGGATGAAGTCAATGCCTACGAAGAGACGGGACGTTTTTCGGATAAGCCCGAAATGGACGAAGACGACAAGCGGAAGCAGCGCATCAAAGAGTTGAAAGCGGAACGCAAAGCCGAAGCCGAAGAAGCGCGTC
>DEWA01000004.1:0-6564 GCA_002363035.1 Verrucomicrobia bacterium UBA3222 | reverse complement strand
GGCGCGCGCCGAACGTGCGGAGCGTCAGGCACGGGAAGAAAGTGCTTCGAGAGCTTCGAGAAGAGCACATGCGAGAAAGACTTCTGTCGCTCATACTACACAAGCGAACGTTTCCGAGGCACAAACTTCGAGACGCGGGCACATTCGCAGGGCGCACCGTGCCGTCGCGGAGCCGAAGGTTCAGGCTCAACAGGCGGTTCAAGGCCGACGGGCATCAAGATCTGCGGTTCGCAGGGCGCGTCAGACGATTGCGGAACCGACGAAATCGGAAGTCAATAGACCGCGACCGCGGGTTCGTGCACATCGTCGCAGGTAAATAAGACCGTGTCCCGCATAAGTTATTCATGTTGTCGGTTGCTATGAAAAAGGTTGTTGTTCTTTTGTTGTTGTTCGTTCTTATGCGGGACGGTACGGGAGCGGGGGTTGCGCCCTCGCTCCGTGCGGCGGCTCAAAACGACAACAACGGCGTTACCTTGGCAGCGGCGAGTGAGACAACAACGACAGATAAACGCTTGGCGGCTTCCGCCGACAACGAGCAAAAGCCTTCGGGCGACCCCGCTTCCGATCCCGCGCTTGCGCCGACGGATTCGGACAACAAGAAAGCGGATGCGGCGACCGATGCCGCAAGGGACGACGTAAGAGCACAGTGGACGGCATCGCTTTTGGCGCGCAATCCTTTTTTGCCGTTCGGTGCGGCTGCGAAGAAAACCGAAGAAAAAGAAAAGAAGAGCGATGATGATTGGGCTTCCAAAAAAGCGGATGAGCTTAATCTTCAGAGTGTAGGCAGTGTCAGAGATCCAGCAACTGGAGAACCGTACACCCAATTCAGCATCGAAGTCATCTCAACTAAAAAACGTTGTTGGATCCGTTCCGATCAACCAAGCGACCAAGTGCCTTTTGTTTACGTAAGCCACCGTACGGAAGAAAATAAACAGGACATGCCACCAAAGACGATTTTAACGGTCAAGAATACCATTACCGGCGATGTGATGGAAATTCGTCAGCAGGATAGGAAGAAGGAAACGTCACGCGGTTCGGGAAACAGCGGCGGAGGTTTCGATTACGGTTCTTACTATGACGATGACTTTTTACTCAACGATTTGATTGACTAATGAATGTACGGCAATATATCGCTTTCGTCTCTGACGTTGCCGTTCCGAACAAAGTCAAGGGTTTTTTCAGGTGTTTCGCAGGCGGGTCGGCTTTTTCGGGAACGTCCTGCCATAGCAGTTTTTTTATTGAACAATTTTAACCGATGGATTTGCAACAATGTACTTTTCGTGATGCATGCACCGCTCAGGTGGAATTGGTTTTTACGCGGGAAGCAACATTTTTCCGCAAATCTGCTGTCACAATGACTTTTTATTAAACCGTTTAGCAATTTTAACCGATGAGTTTATCGCAACGTACTGCTTCCGTTCCCAATGCATTTGCCGACCTGGATGAAAATCAACAGGCGGAACTTCTTCGTGCGCCGTTGCACGAACGCATGCAACAGCTTTCGAAGCTGACCAATCGCCCGCTGAAATCCGTCGCCGAAAAGATCTCGCAGGAATTCGGCATTCCGTTTGTCGAAACGTTTAAAGTTCTGGAGAATGCGACGAAGGTGCTTCCTTTGCGCCTCATTCATACTTATCAGTGTCTTCCGATCCAATCGGAGGGTGGCAATGCGAGTACGTTGCATTTGGTGACCGTGTGGCCGCCGAGCGCGGAGGCCGTTCGCTGGATTGAAATGGCGTGCGGCAAGAAGACCGTTTGGTATTTGACGTACCCACAGGAGGTGACCGATGCGATTGTTCGCAATTTCGGTGTCGGTTCCGACAGCCTCGATTCGAAATTGGCGGAAGAAGCGCAGGAGACGAAGGAGGTGGTCGAGGAGGATGAAAACGCCGCCATTATCCGCTTCGTCAACGAAATTATTGTCAAGGCGGTGACGGAGCGCGCCACCGATATTCACTTCGAGCCGCAGAAAAATTCGCTTCAAATCCGCTATCGTATCGACGGTCAGCTGGTTCCGGTGCGGGTTCCCGATAACTTGGTTAAGGTACAGGCGGCGGTTATTTCGCGTCTCAAAATTATGGCGCGGCTGAACATTTCCGAAAAACGCCGCCCGCAGGACGGTCGTATTCACTTTTCGTCCGGTCCGATTGAACTGGATATTCGTGTGTCCACGTTGCCCGTGATGTACGGCGAAAGCGTCAGTTTACGTCTGTTGACCAACAGCAATCGCCCCGTGACGATTGAAGAACTCGGGATGTTGGAGCGCGATGTTGCGGTCATCGATCAAAACATCCACAAGCCCTACGGTATCATTTTGGTGACAGGACCGACGGGAGCCGGTAAATCCACGTCGCTGAGTTCCTTTGTACGCCGTATTCGTACACCCGATCGCCGTATCATCACCGTCGAAGACCCGGTGGAGTACGAAATCGAAGGCATTAACCAGTCGCAGGTGCACAGCGAGATCGGCTTTGATTTTGCCAGCGCGTTGCGTTGTATTCTGCGTCAGGATCCGGACGTCATCATGGTCGGTGAAATTCGCGATAAGGAAACCGCCGACATTGCCATTCGTGCTTCGCTGACGGGTCACTTGGTACTCAGTTCGTTGCACACCAACGATGCCGCGGGCGGGTTGACGCGTCTGGTCGATATGGGTATCGAACCGTTTCTTATTACCGCGTCGGTGGAATTGATTTTGGCGCAACGTCTGGTGCGCCGTTTGTGCCCGCACTGTTGCAAAACGGCGGAAATCGATCCGAAGAAGCTTGAATCGCAGATGCAGCAACTGGGTATTCCGGCATCGGAAATGCAGTACGCGAATTTGATTAAAGAGCCGGTCGGTTGCGATGCCTGCCGACACACGGGTTACAAGGGACGCGTCGGAATTTTTGAACTTTTGAGCGTCACGGAACCCGTTCGCGAAGCAATGCTGAAGAATAAATCCGCGATGGAGATTAAGAAAATTGCAGTGGCGGAAGGCATGCATACGCTGTTGCAGAACGGCTGGGAGCAGGTAAAGCGCGGTTTAACAAGCTGGAGCGCACTGGTTCATTTCGCCGCCATCGATCTGTCGGAAGCCAGCACGGGCGTCGAAGGCGTTGATGCGGCGGCGTAGGGTGCCGCCACTTAAAGGTGTTTGTGTAACGTATTGCCTCGTTTTGGAAGTTTTTGTTTTTGGCAAAAGATAGGCGGTGTCTGTTGTCAAATAGTTTGTGGGGGCAGTTGCATTTCGAAGGTGGTCTGTTTTAAAAAATACAAGCCATCTTAAAAAAACATTCGAAGCACAAAAGCGCCGAATCGGCTCCTGTATTCGAAACATGTAAGGGTATTCCATTACGGATCGAAAAAAGTGTTCGGTTGGGTGTCTTCCATTAAAGCACACTTTAATAGCCAGGATAAATTTTATTTCGTTACTCAATAGGAATTTAAAAAAGACGGATATATCTCTCAACTCAAACAAGAACCTCCAAAAGAAACATTGTCTTCCCGCCGCAAACAGCGTATATTAGAAGCAGTATCCTGTTCTTTTTATGTGTGCTTTAATTTCCAAAAAACCGTCGTCGGATGTGAACGGTGCGGCGGCTCGACTTAAAAGTTTTGATTCCAAGCTCGCTTTGCCGTTTCTGAAACGTCTGTTACAACTTCACGGCGCCGGATTGGCGATCGGCGATACGCTGCGCATTCTGCAAACGCGGTTGCAGGATCCGAAACTGCGCGATCTGGCGATCGTTCTGTGGCGCGATTTGAGCGAAGGGAAAAGCCTCGGAACGGCGCTTAAAATGTACCCGAACATCTTCGGCGGCGATATCGTGTATCCGCTGGAAGCGGCGGAAAGCACCGGCAACATCGCGCCCGTCCTCGCCGATGTCATTCGACTTTTAACGGAGCGCGAACAGCTCAAAAAGAAAGTCATCGGCGGCATGATGTATCCGCTGTTTGTCACCATCGCCGCGGTGTGTTTGGTGATTTTCTTCCTGTTTTTCCTTCTGCCACGCATCGAGGGCATGCTGACGGCAATGGGCGGGCATTTGACGCTTCCGGCAAGAATTCTCATCGGTTGTTCGAACGTGATGCTGTACGGCATGCCGATTGGGATTGTGGCGGCAATCGCGGGAGTGGTTTTTCTTCGTACCGCTCGAAAATCCGAAGCAACGCGCGTTAAAACCGACGGCATTGCGTTGAAACTGCCTGTTTTCGGCGGGATTTTGCAGTACACGGAAATTTGCCGCGTCTCCAATCTTCTGGCGACATTGCTCGGCAGCGGTGTGAATTTAACCGAATCCATGCGTCTGACGGAACGCGCCATTCGCAACAGTTTTCTGCGCAACCAATTTCAGGAAGCGCGCAAAAAGATTAATGACGGTGTGGCGCTGACCAATGCGTTTAAAACCGAAAAAACGCCGCTTTTTACCGACCTCGCGCTGGATGTCTTGATGGTAGGCGAAAGCACGGGCAATTTGAAGGACAGCTTCAAGGAAGTCTACAAATTGCACAACGCGGAATTGGATACGCGCCTCGGGCGGTTGACAAAGGCGATTACCTCGGGTGCACTGGGATTTGCCTTCTTCCTCGTCGGTATTTTGGCACTCGGTATTGTTTCCAGTATCATGCAGTTCAGCAGCACGATTAAGCTTTAAAAAGGGTATCGAATAAAAAGCATCCGCTGATGCGGGGTAAAGTTCAAGTGCGGGATACGCCGTTTTAAACCTTCAGGTACGCCCGGGTTTCTCAAAACACACAATCCAGTTGGGCACTGCCCACCAAGGTTGGGTTTACCGGTCTCGAAGGTTATTTAAACGAGCCAAGCCTTAAAAAATCACAATCGATGCCCGTTCGCGCAACCGCTGCAGGTACGCTCGGTGCCGTTCCTGAGCACTTCCAGCCAACAAACATTCTTCGATCGCACCCTGAACATCCGCCAACGGTTTTAAGTGCCCTTCTTTTTTTTGAACGAGCGTCGATGTCACCCAAACGTCGCCGATGTGAAGATACGCCGTTTGCGAACCATCCGAAAGTTCCTCCAGTGCCTGCACCAGCTTCGGATCCAACTCCGACGCTTTATACCAAATCGCCTCCGTACGAAACGTATCCAGCTTTTTTTGGATCTCCGACAAGGGCGCTTTTTCGGCTAAAAGTCGCTCTAAATACGCTTCCTTTGTCAACGTTTTGACCTCCGACGCTTCTTCCGCCCCCGCTTCCCGCGGTATATTGACGGTTTCGTTCGCTTTAAAACCGCTTTGTTTCAAACAATAGCGCGCCTCTTCGCGAAAATCCGACGCGTGGGCTTCGTAATACGCCGTAATACGTTGCGGACTAACGGTAAAACGCGACGGCATCTGCCCCGACTGCAACGCGTTCGTAACCATGGACTTTCGCAGTTCCTGCTTCAAACCGTACAGCGATTGCCCCTGTTGCCGCAACACCTGTCGCATTAACTCTCGATTGCCGTTAAAATGCTCCTTCGCCATTGTTTCCACCTGCGCATCCACATGCATATCGGAAATTTTGCCGCCCTTTTTCTTAAAATCCGCTTCAAGCAGTTTTTGTTCAATCAGTAAATTCAACGCTTCCGTCGGCGCAACCTTCAATTCAGCCGCCGCTTTCCGAACTTCGTCGCAGGCAATCGGTTCGCCGTTGACACAGGCGGCAATACCGAACGGTCGCGCTTCGACCGATGCCTTCGGATCGGACGTCAACGGCAAAGATACACTTTCTTCCGCCGCCCGCACCGCCGACAGTTGCAATACCGTCGCCACCGTCAACGCCCCTCTTCCGAAACCGTTCCGAAACATACCTTCAAAGAACCATTCTTTTAAGGAAATGACAAAGAAAATCTTTCAATGTCCCGCGCGTATTGCGCTTTATGAGAAACATACCGAAATGCGTTTAAAAAGACGTGGAAATTGATCAAGCGTCGCCGATATCCCGCGACAAACAGAACCTTTGAAGTGAATAAGACATGACTTCAATTGCAAGATGCCGGAAACTGCGACAAAAACCATCCTGCCTTTGCTCTTTTAACGGTAAAATCGTCCGCTTTTCACGGTTCAAAGCTCCAAAACAAACACCCGCGAAAACCAAAAGAGGCTCCTTTGACGGAGCCTCCGAATGGATTGGAAGAAATTATCTTGTCTTCTACTCTGCCTTTTTAGGAGAATTCTTTTTTGTCGTCGCCGCCTTCTTGGTTGCAACCTTTTTCGCGGCAGGCTTCTTTGAAGCCGTCGTTTTCTTTTTGGCAGTCGTCTTTGCAACCGACTTTTTCGCCGTTACCTCCGAATTTTCGCTTGTTTCAACCGCCTCCGTCGCTTCGGCGTGCTCCGCTGACGGCGGAACCGCTCCCGCTGTCTCTGTCGTATCCTCCGCTTTTTTTGAACCAACTCCGAAAATCAGCGGCGTCAAACGACTCTTCTCTCGATTGACTTTATTCCCGTGCCAGACCCCGTGCTTGCCGGCTTTATCGACAACGGACATTAAAGCCTTCGCCGCCGCCTTAATCGCTTCCGCATCGCCGCTTTCCTTCAGTGCTTCCAACTTCTTGGAAGCCGTCTTGATGCGGCTCTTTTC
>DEWA01000021.1 GCA_002363035.1 Verrucomicrobia bacterium UBA3222 | reverse complement strand
GAATGCGTTGCTCTACCAGCTGAGCTACCTCGGCGTCCATGCTCTTATTTGGCAGTCGTTTGACCGCATCGTCAAGGGAAAAGGAAAAAGTTGACACAAGACAACGGAAAATCGATTGGGTTGGTGTGAAATTTTTGCAAACCCTTCATTTTCGTTGCAAATGTCGTCGTATGATTGGCTTCGTTTTGTCCTTTAAATTGAGTTTTTTGGAATTCTTCGTTTGTTTGAATCAAGCAACTTTAATCAATCGATTTTGTCCAAACTCTTCAATTTTTTCGCCAATAATTCCGCAACCGACAAAACTTCTACAAAATTCTTGTCCCGAGTAACATTACGCGTATCGGTTTCGACAAGTCTGTCCAAGCCCGTCGTTTTTAAGTGTTCCAAGAGAGCAATGGAGGTAACGCCGTGGGTAACGATGCCGACAATCCGTTTCGCACCTGCTTGCTTCAAGTGTGTTGCGACTGCAATTAACGTACCGCCGGTGTCAATGCGATCGTCGACAATATACACCGACTTCCCGCGCACATTGCCGTGAAAATCCGACAGTTTCAGGGAGCCGTCCACCAAGCGTTGTTTATCGACCCAATCGAAATCGCATCCGAGTGCTTTCGCGATCGATTGAACGCGCGGCAAGGCACTGCGGTCGGGAGCGAATAAAAGAATTTCATCCGTTTTTTCCGTCCGTTGTCGCAAATAATCCGCAAACAACGCTTCGGTCGACAGGTTAAAAGTCGATAACGGAAAATCATCGATTTGTTTCGGCGCATGCAGCTCAACGGTCACCTGGCGATCCGCTCCCGCGGTTTTTAAAAGTTTCGCAACTAATTTCGGCGGAAGTCCGCATCCGTCTTGTACGATACGATCTTGCCGTGCGTACGGGTAACAGGGGAAGACGACCGTGATTGCTTTCGCGCCCGAGTTTTTTGCCGCATCAACAAGTCGCAAAGTTTCGAAGATAACTGCATCGGGTTGGTCGGTGATGGTTTGAAAGATAATTATTTCTTTACACGCAACCGACACCGGCAGTCGGAGCCGTGTTTCGCCGTCATCGAAAATTTTTGCACGTATGGAAGTTACTTCACATCCGAGCAAATGCGCAACGTTTGTTGCCAATGCGGATGGTTGGGAGCCGATAACAAAGGTGCGTGACACGGGCTTCATTATTGTCAAAAAATACAGTTCGTGTAAGCAAAACAATTTGCTCCTTTTTAAAAACTTCCGATGAAAAATTCTGTTTCGTAATTTTTGTAATTACGAAATTTTACTTAAAAGCAGTAACATAAATAAAAAAATAATATCGCAGGCATTTACTGTCTCAAAAGAAACTGTACTTGTAGAAGACAAATAACCCTTTAAGTGTTCTCGCAATCGGAGGCGGTTTGCCAGTTTCAGCATCTGTCGCACAGAATGTCTTCGACAAAGCGAACGGTCGATTTTGTACGCTTCCTATTTTCCGCTTTTCTTTTCAAAATAATGTCCCAAAAACGCCCTGGCAACAGGTGTGCACACCTGACCGCCCCAAAAATCGTTATCGGTTCCCTCCTGCTCGATTTGGATGCAAAAAGCAATCTTCGGGTTTTCGATCGGGGCGTAGCCGATCATCCAACCGATGTGCGTGTAACGATCGGTGTGTGCGACTTTGACCTGCGCCGTTCCCGTTTTTAATGCCGTCGGTATGAAGGAAATGTAGCGTTCGCCGACTTTGCGCATGCCGTTTCTTAAAATACCGCGGTGCGTCGACGACAGTGCCGTTTGGGGCAGGGGGGCAAATGGAGCGATACCGTCGGTTTCGATTTCGGCAAAATGCGGCGTAAAAAAAGTTTGGTTTTTCGCCAGTGCCGCTGCGAAACATGCCATTTTAAACGGCGTAACCAGCGTGTATCCCTGCCCGATCACCATGTTTGCCGTGTCACCCGAAGCCCAGCCGTCGTGCAATCTTTTACGCTTCCATTGCGGCGACGGGATACAAAGGCGGTGCGTTTCGTGCGGCAAATCAATGCCCGTCGGTCGGTCGAGACGATAACGACAGGCTTCTTCGTGCAATTTCTCTACGCCCAACCGCAGTCCGTAGTGGATAAAAAACGGATTGCAGCTGAATTGAATTGCCTGCATCGTATTGAGCAATCCGTGACCGCCGCGTTTGTGGCATCGGATGTTGCGGTGCGCAATGCGATACGTCCCTGTACAATCATAGGTCGTATGTGCGTCGACGATGCCGTTGTGAAGCAGGGCGGACATCGAAAGTACCTTGAAAGTCGAGCCGGGCGGATAAAGTCCCTGCACGGCGCGATTAAACCAGGCTTCGCGCGCATTGATGTTTTCGAAAACTTCGGGCGAGACGAACGGCGTCAGTTCGTTTAAATCAAATCCCGGCGTGCTGACCATCGCCAAAACACCGCCGCTTGCCAGGTCAATCACCGAAACAGAACCCTTCTTATATTCCTCCAGAGCACGTTCGCAAACCCGTTGCAGGTCGATGTCCAGCGATAATGTCAGCGATGATCCGTTGACGCTCGGAACGGAGAGCAATTTTTGTTGTTTTTGTCCCGACGGGGTAACGCGCCAAATTTCGCCGCCGTTACAGCCGCTCAAATACGCGTCGTATTGTTCCTCAATACCCGTTTGTCCTTTTTCGCGCGGCAAAAAAAACGTTCGCAGATCGTTCCCCGGAAGATGTTCCGCATCCGCATCGGGCGTTCGCGTGACGTATCCCAATACGTGGCAGGCGGACGAGCCGTAGGGGTAATGACGCACGTATTCGACACCGACTTGAAAAGGGCTTTCCGTCGGAAGGATTGTCAGCAGTTGCGCATAAACGGATTGCGGCAGATCGGAGGCAATTTTCAACGGCAACAGGATATTTTGTTGATAGTGTTGCAACAGCTTTTTGGGCGAAATTTTAAACGGAATGCCGCCGACTTGGCACGCATACGGCAACAGCGCATCATTCACCAACGCCCAAAGTTGTTCGCGTTGCAGGGAAGGATCGCGGTTTTTTTTGCAAAATAACCCGAACGGCTTGCGAAAGGCGTTAAGATCGACGTACAGGCAATAATTATCGCGGTGCGTCGCCAAAACTCGTCCGTTACGGTCGTAAATTTTTCCGCGCATGCCCGGTTGCAAAATCCGCCGCAGGCATTGTCGGTTGCCGAGTTTGTTGTACAGGTAAAATTGCCCGTATTGTCGATAGACGATGCCGATGAACAGAATGAGAAATAAAATCCCGCCGACGCATTGCAAAAATCGGATGCGTCCGAAGTTGGTTTTCTGTACGTCAAGCGGATCCACGGCGAACAATTTTCATTATACAAGTGCGCGACGGTTGCGGGAAAGTTGATTTGTTGTTGCGCGATCGGTTATGTAGATGAATACGTATGCTCACGACAAAAGCAACCGATTTTCGCGAAAAATCTTTTCATTCAGAAATTTCTTAATTTAAATTATTGATGCTCGAATATGAATATGGGAAAAACATTAAAAAACACCGTATTCCTCGGTTGCATCAGTTTCGCAACCGTTTCTTCCGTCTTCGCCGAGCCTTACTCATTGCTGGAGTTACCGCCGCAGAGGAGTACCAAAGAAGCGTTTGATAAGTACTCGCGACCGTTGGAAGAGATTGACAAAGATCGACTGCAAAAGCTCAGGAGTTTGGGGTATAACGAAACATTTCGGGTGGTTTCGTTCGAAACAATTTGTAATGGGCTCGGAAAAAAGGAGAAAGATTTTGAGGAGCGTATCAAAAATTACGAAACAGTGTTGAAGGATTGCGTAAAAAAAATTCCCCGTTCGTTTTGTTTCTGCGACACGGAAAATAAAATTCACGATTTTGATTCGTCGAAGGAGGCGGTTGAAGATAAAAAAGTCAATTTTTTGACATGCCTCCTTTTGGAGCCGTGGTGGGAGAAATCAAAACAGATACTGGTGCTTTATGATTTGTTACTCAAAGATAAGGTCGAGTTGAAATTCATGATGGAGAGCGGCGGTTTTTGTTACATCAAAACAGTCGGAAACGATCGGCGTTATGTTATTACGCAAAGAGCGTGGTTAAATACGTATTTGAAGTTGGGCGGAAGCGACGGTATGTCGTCCGAAAAGTAATCGCCCTGTTTTCACCTAATTCGTTCGAAATTGTTTTAACGGACAAACTAATCGGTAGCGTGGCGGCGGTTGTTTGATAAAAACCGACGGAACGTTTCCGTTTTTTATCGTACGGGCACAAGCACTCGTGCGGTTTTTTATTGACCGTGTCCCGTTGACTTCCCCGTCGGTCAATCTTATACTAAGTTTGTAAGATTTCTGCTTATGGACGGTAAGATGATTTATGAATTCGGGGCGCACACCGACGGGGATGCCGGCATGCGAAAGTTACTCGGAGGCAAAGGCGCGAATTTGGCGGAAATGTCGCGCATCGGTTTGCCGGTACCGCCCGGATTTACGATTACCACCGAAATGTGTCTGGATTATTACAAGTCCGAAAAAAAAATTAAGCCAGAATTGAAGGCGGCGATAAAAGATGCCATCAAAAACGTCGAAGCACAGCTGCACAAAACCTTCGGCGATCCATCCAATCCGCTGTTGTTTTCGGTACGTTCCGGCGCGCGCGAATCGATGCCCGGTATGATGGATACGGTTCTTAATTTGGGCTTAAACGACCAGACAACGGAAGGTTTTGCGAAGAAGATGAATAATCCGCGCTTTGCGTACGATTGTTACCGTCGGTTTATTCAGATGTACGGCGATGTCGTAATGAACATCGGTGCCGGAAGCGATCTGGATCCGTTTGATGAAATTCTGTCGGATGTCAAAAAGAACAAAGGCGTGCAATTTGATACCGAACTGGACGCGGAGGATTTGAAGAACGTCATTGTCCGCTTTAAGGAGTTGGTGAAAAAAGAAAAAGGGTGCGAATTTCCGCAGGACGTTTTCGAACAACTGGAAGGCGCCGTTGGGGCGGTTTTCGGTTCCTGGTTCAATGAACGCGCCGTTTTGTATCGTCACAAATATAATATACCGTCGGATTGGGGAACGGCGGTGAACGTTCAGTCGATGGTGTTTGGCAATGCCGGCGATACGAGCGCGACGGGTGTGGCGTTCACGCGCAATCCCGCCAACGGCACGAACGAATTTTACGGCGAATATCTCATCAATGCGCAAGGCGAGGATGTGGTGGCGGGTATTCGGACGCCGCATCCGATGG
Organism: Verrucomicrobia bacterium UBA3222; assembly: GCA_002363035.1. Taxonomy (GTDB): domain Bacteria; phylum Verrucomicrobiota; class Verrucomicrobiia; order Opitutales; family UBA9783; genus UBA3222. Next base: position 34,436 of record DEWA01000021.1, on the reverse strand, counting down.
CGGATTTGGAGCGGGAAATGCCGAATGCATATCGGGAACTGCTGGAGGTGCGTTCCGTTTTGGAAAAACGCTTTACCGATATGCAGGATTTCGAATTTACCGTCGAAGACGGGCATTTGTTCATTCTGCAAACCCGAAACGGCAAACGGACGGGCTTGGCGGCGGTGCGTATCGCCCTGGATATGGTGCAGGAAGGGCTCATTGACCAAAAAACGGCTCTGTTGCGCATTCCCGCAGAATCGATTGCAACGCTGTTGGTGCCGATTTTTAATGCGGACGAAAAGAAAAAAGCTTCCCGTATGACCCTCGGGTTGCCGGCCGGTCCCGGTGCCGCCTGCGGGAAGGTCGTCTTCACGGCGGATCGTGCGGAAGAACTTGCCAAGAAAGGTGACAAGGTCGTTTTGTGCCGCGCCGAAACTTCACCCGAAGATTTACGCGGCATGCTGGTCGCCGAAGGTATTCTGACGAGCCGCGGCGGTGTCAGTTCTCATGCGGCTTTGGTGGCGCGCCAGATGGGTAAAGTGTGTGTTTGCGGTGCCGGCGATGTACGGATTGATTACGACGCGAAAACCTTAACCTGCGGCGCAACCGTTCTGCACGAAGGGGATTTTATTTCCATCGACGGTTCGACGGGCGAAGTGTTCGGCGGTGCGATTAAAACAGCTCCGTCGGAAGTGATGCAGGTGCTGAACGGTACTTTGGACGCGGATAAGAGCGAAACTTACCGCATGTTCCGCAAGATTATGCATTGGAGTGACGGTTATCGTCGATTGGGCATTCGCACCAATGCCGATACGCCCGAGCAAGCCGCGTTGGCGTTTTCGTTCGGCGCGGAAGGCGTCGGTTTGTGTCGTACGGAACATATGTTTTTCAAAGGGCACCGTATTGATGCGATGAGGGAAATGATTTTGGCGGATAACGAGGCGGCGCGTCGCAAAGCTCTGGATAAGTTGCTTCCGTTGCAACGGGAAGACTTCGTCGGCATCTTTAAAGCCATGAAGGGGCATCCGGTGATTATTCGTCTTCTGGATCCGCCGTTGCACGAATTTTTGCCGCACGATGAAGCAACGATTGCGGAATTATCCAAGGCGATCGGTTTGTCGACGGAAGAAATCAAGCGCCGTTCCGATGCGTTGAAGGAACAAAATCCGATGTTGGGGCATCGCGGTTGTCGTTTGGGCATTTCGTATCCCGAAGTCACGGAAATGCAGGCGCGGGCGATTTTTGAAGCTGCCGCGGAGGTTTTGCAATCGGGCATGAAAGTATCTTTGGAGATTATGTTGCCGCTGGTCGGGTTCGTGAAGGAATTCGAACACCAGGCGAAGGTCATTCGCAACATTCATAAAAATGTCTGTGCCGAACGCAAAGCGGAAATTCCCTATAAACTCGGGACGATGATCGAAAATCCGCGTGCGACGGTACGTGCGGCGGAAATTGCCGAAGTTGCCGACTTTTTCAGCTTCGGCACCAACGACTTAACGCAGTTAACATTGGGCATCAGTCGTGACGATATGGGGAAGTTTTTCAAAGCTTATACCGATTGTGAGATTTTTACGCAAAATCCGTTTGCTTCCGTTGATGTCGACGGGGTAGGGGAATTGGTCAAATTTGCCGTGAAACGCGCGCGTTCCGTCAAACCGAAGATGGAATTGGGTGTTTGCGGTGAACACGGCGGCGATCCGCGTTCGGTCGAATTCTTCCACAACGTCGGCTTGGATTATGTGAGCTGTGCTCCGAAACGCATCCCGATCGTGCGTTTGGCATGTGCACAGGCGGCGTTGAAACAGGCGTATTGAAGAATTTGTTATCTCATGTCGTGCAAAAAGCGGGCTTATGCCCGCTTTTTGTGTTTCAAAGCCGTCCGTTTGGAGTGCCTTTGCGTTTTTAAATTACGGTTGTTCCGTCTCAATAAAGTCCATAAAAGCCGGTTCAACTTTCTCTGCATACCCCTGCCCATCATAATCAAATTCACATACAACATTTTCAGCATCTTCGGATGCCCGACCGTGCAGTTGGCATAATAGCCTGAGTGCTTCCGTCGGTACGGTTCTTCCGAATGCTTCATTGCAAATAGATGTAAATGCCTGCCTGATTTTTGTATCTTCTAACAAAGCGCAACTTTTCGTTATTGCTTTGCCGCCGATTTTGGAATTGTTTCCGTAGCGCACGCGTTTTAATTCACGAATATCCGATAAAGCGTTAATATAAAGCGTGTCGTCTCTGAAATAGACTCCGAGGATGTTGGAAATTTCATCCGCCAATAACCATCGCGCAATGAGCTGACAGTATTCAAAACATGCCTTTGCTGAAAGCGTTTCTTGCCGGGATGTACCGTCAAATTGGGATACTTTCTCCTGTATGCATGTTGGAATTTTGAACATCATATCGTTCGACAGATTGTTTTCCAAAAGGAGTAATTCTTGTGCAAACGAATTCTGATAATCGTTAAAAGTTTGCCTTAAGCCCAAATGCGTCTGCAGATAATGTCCGATTTCATGAGATAACGACCACTCGATGTCGTCGGGATTGCACAGGAAGGCATTATTCATTTGGTCGAAAGCACTTGATTCACCCTTACGACCGTCCCATACCCAAGAAACTTTGGGCGTTGTCTTTTCATCCAAAAGAAGGAACAAAATAACCTTTTCTTTACCGTTTTTAAAATTCAACATGCGTTTCAAGCAGGATTGTGTTTTTTGTTTCAATATAACAGGTGCCGGCAACCATGTTTTTTGTTTCAACATAACAGATGCCGGCAACCATAAAGCATCACCGACAAAGCGATCCAAATCCTGCTCCTTCGTGCTTTGTATGCAACCTTTATTATCCGTATAAATCCGTGTATTTCGCTGACTGATCTTAAATTTCCCGTCTTTTTTATACAACGGAACGCAACCTTTCGCGTAATCTTCAACGGCAGCTTCCAGAGCGTTTAAGTCACGAGACCACTCTTCACCTTTTCTGCGTTGTTCTTTGGTGAAGAAAGGGTTTTTTAAAATGGAATCAAACGTAATTTCTCGAACCTTGTTAATACCCTTTCCCTTTAACTCATTAATATCCACGCCACGCTGTTTCAATGCATCCGCGGAAAGCTCTTTGGAAATTGCATCCAACGGATCGATTTCTTGTTCTTTGTTCCAATTGTTCCAGTTTTGTTTTTCGTACGTCAGAAAGGGAAACAATTTAAAAGACGGACTATTGAGATTAACGGTCTCGATGACAAAATCTCCATTCCCGTCATAATACACGTTCTTACTACTGTAATTTTCAAGAAATTTCTGAATATATTCCGTGTTTGTTGCTCTGATACTCGGGTCGAGGCGTTTCTTTTCCTGTTCAAGAAGTGCCTTCAGGTTTTGAATACTTTCCTTTCTGCATGCTTCCTGAAACGCATTTATTTGCTGCAACGTAATCGCCTGCCCGTGCGGCACATGCCACAAGGCAGCCGACAGCCCGATATATCCGATGATTTTTGTGATTGTTTTCATAAATTTTTTTCCCGTTCAAGAGTTTCGATTAAACACAACTGTTTTTACGGTTTTGCTTTGAGCAACTTCGAGATCAGAGGCTTCACCTTCTTATCCCATTCTGCTTCGCTGCTTGCGAGATTAAAATCGCACGTAACGTTTTGCGCATCTTCATCCGGTTTTTCGCGTTGATGCAGTCGACACAGTAAGCTTAACATCTTCGTCGGCACGGAGTATCGATAAGCTTCTTCAACAATTTTCCCGAGTAATGCTTTATCGGCTTCTTCCTTAAAGGTACTTTTCATGTTTTCGATACTTTTCTCGCTTTGTCGACTATTATGCGTATAACGGATGCGTTTCAATTCGCGAATGTCTGAAAGCGCATTCAGATAAAGCGTATTGCCATTGAAATAAATGCCAAGGATATTGGAAACTTCCACGAGAGAATGCCAACGATCCATCAGCTGAAAATACTCGAAGAATTTTTTCGCCGAAAGTTGTCCCGGGCATTTAAACGGATTGTTTGTCTGCTGTCGCAAGATCGGATTGCCGCAAACTTCCATATCTTCCCTGAAGTATTCCGGAATGCTTATAAGATCTTCCGTTTGATTGTTTTCCAACTGTAGTAATTCCCTTGCAAACGGTGTCCGATAATCGTCAAACGTTTGGTATAACCCCAGGTGTGTTTGGAGGTAATGACCGATTTCGTGCGACAGACATTCGGTGCCTCTGTTAAAATCAAATATAATCGCGTTATGAGGAGAGGAGTAGCCCCCGAAGCAATCCTTTTTGTTTATCCATCTCAAACGATATTTTTGCGGTGTGTTTTCATCCAGAAGAAGCAGTAAAATGACCTTTTCTTTTCCGTTTTGGAAAGGCAGCATTTCTTTTAGCAATGTTTTGATTCTTTCTACCGTTTCAGATGCTTCACTTGTTTTTTTGGAGATCAGATAGGATAATTCGACGGAATTTGGAGTTCCGGGAATGCCTGCACTTTCACTTACGGTCACGCTAACGGTTTGCTCGGAGTAATTTGGTGTTTGCGAACTGACCACGTCGATACGCGTGTTCTCGTGTTTGCAGTCAACGTTTTTTTGGATGTACGGGTAATTATCCGCATACTCATCGATTGCCGCATCAAGCTCGTTGTTGTCCTTTAACCATTCCTCCGCTTTTTTTCTTTGTGTTTCGGTGAACAACTCGCTGTTTAAGATGGAAGCAAACGTGATTTCACAAACCGAAGAAATACCGTATTTCTTCGCCTCTTCAACGTCTGCCGATTTATCGTCTGACAGCGGTTTGGACAATGCTTTCAAACGTTTTTCGGTATCCTCAAAACGCCGTTTCTCTTTAATCCAAAGAAGGAAGTTTTGGTTTGCAAACTCGTACTTGTGCGAAAGTGAGAAAACGTTAAGCGTTTCAATACAAATCGGTTCGCCGTTTTCGTTGAATTGCACGTTTGTAATGCCGCTTAATTCTTCTTGCAACCGATTTGTTTCTGCCGCCTTTTCGGCTTCTTCCGAATAAAGCCCGTTGAGGGTACTGCCGTCTTTCATTACCGTCTTTTTTGGTTTGGCTGGAAAGGTGTGTGATTTTCCGAACTGCTTACGAACTTTCTCGATATTTTCCGTGTCTTCTTGCAGGGAGTTTTGAAGATAATCCTTTAACTCGGATAACGTCATACAGGAGTTTATGCATTTTACTCCGTAACCTTGCAGGGAGTTTTGAAGATAATCCTTTAACTCGGATAACGTCATACAGGAGTTTATGTATTTTACTCCGTAACCCGTGATCGGCAAGGTCCACATCGCCGTAACAATACCGATGGTTCTGATGTTTTTTTTCATAAATTTGTCCGTTTGATTAAAAAAGGAAGCTTTCGAAAATATACTACTCGGCTTTGATAAAATCCGAAATCACGGGTTTAACCTGCGCCTTCCACTCTTCGTCGTCTTTGCAGTCAAAATCGCACACAACGTTTTGTGCATCTTCGGACGGACGACCGTGTAATCGACACAAAAGTTCCAACATGTCCTTCGGCAAAGACATCTGAGACGCCTTCGAAAAAATATCCCGTAAAGGCTCTTGAATGTCTTCCGGCAAAGTACTCAAATCTTTGAAGATTTTGTCGCCCCATGATTTTGGACCGTGTGTGTAACGAATACATTGCAGTTCCCGAATATCCGAAAGCGCATTCAGATAAAGCGTATTGCCGTTGAAATAAACACCCAGGATATTGGAAATTTCAGCAGTCGATTGCCAACGGTTCAACAGCTGTACGTAGGCGAAAATTTCATTCAAAGAAAGCCGATCCGGACATTTGAAATAATCCTTATCGAAGAGCCAAAAGAGAGAGCCGTCAACTTGCGATGCATACTCACGCATTTCCGTCGGAATCGGCATCGGATTTTGCAGGTAAGTGTTGTCCAGCAACAGCAACTCCTTTGCGAATTTATTTTCTTGGGTTTGCGATCCTCGGTAGTCTTTCAATGTTTGAACCAACCCGAAGTGCATTTGCAGATAATGCCCGATTTCATGCGACAGGAAGACCCACTCACCGTTGAAGTCACAAGTAATAAGGTTATTCGCCTGATAACCAAAAAGCAGATCGTCGTTATGTCCCCATTTCAGACGATGCTCTTTCGGTGTTGCTTCATCCAAAAGAAGCAACAGAATGACTTTCTCTTTGCCGTTTTTGTAAAGCAACATATTTTTCAGGGAGTTCTTGATCTTTTCCCGCAATTCTTCTCCTGTTTTGTATATCAATCCTTCCGTTCTCGGTACGAAATAAGTGCCCCAAACATGAGTGGGTTTGGCTTGTTCGACAGACGTAACGGTTTGTTGTTTTTCGTCGGCAACCGCTTGGTTGTAAAGTTTGCACTTATAGAAGAATAAATCGTACGGATAGTTATCCGCATAATCCTCAATCGCCTTCTCAAGTTTCTTTTTGTTCTCCAACCATGCTTTGGCTTTTTCCCGTTGTGTATCGTTGAAAAATGCACTTTTCAGGATCGAATCGAATGTGATCTCGCGTACTTCCTTAATACCGAGTTCTTCCAATTGATCCGTGTCAACGCCGCGCTTTTTTTTTAAATCTTTGATGGACAATTTTTCCGAGAGCGCCTTAAGCCGCTCGCCCGCTTTCCCCAAATCCGCTTTGTTTTTTATGTTCAGACTGAACGGTTCGATGTGCTTCGTCAGTGCAACATTAATGTATTCGGATGTTATGCCGGTACCTTTTAGGGATTTCGGTATCTCGTCGTTTGCGTACTCAATTTTCGTAATTTTAAACGGAAAATCACTGCGGGTTGCACTCTCCGTCCGAATGGCTTCCAGAGCGGCCTTGAGCTGCTCCGGCGTCATGACCGGCCACGCACGGGGTTTGATAAGCGGCAAAGCGCATGCCGCCGCGATTGTGAGTGCTTTGCATACTGTTTTCATACATCGCGATACTTCTATTAAAAACTCCAAATGTCAAGGGAAAATTTCGATACCTCGGACGGGTTCCGATGTTCGCGAGATTTTGTCCGTTTATGCGTTGAAATCAGGAAATTTATACGTAAAAACGAGTAAAGTTTGCATTGTATGTTTGTTTTTTCGCGTATTTCAAAAAAACGGAAATTCCTTGTACTTTCGAAAAATACACACCATTATTAACCCTGATGAGAAAAATGTTTTCCAGGGGAGTTTTGTCGGTTGCGGTGTGCATCGGCGTGGGTACGGGAAGTTTGAAGGCGGATTTTGACGCGGATTTGGAAAATGTGTTTCTGGGTCACGGAATTGAAGATGTCACCAAAAATCAGGCTTTTGAAGGATATGTCGGTTTGTACAAGGATTTTTCGAAAAATGCCAAGAAAGCACTGAGGAGGTTTTTTTTGAAAAAAGATTATTCCTTAAAGGATGTTTTTGATTTTAACGATCAATTGTGGAAAAAGATTTTGGAACTTGATGCGAAAGGGAAAAAATTGGGATGTTTTTTTGAGAATGATGATTTTTTGCAATGGGAATGTCATTGGGTGTTTTTGAGACGCATGTACGAATTTTCAAGGTATTGTATACGACGCTACGGAAAGAAATGGATACCGAAAGAGTATTTTAGTGCAGACCTTGTGCCCGATGAGACTGTTTTGTCGAAAATTTTTTCCCCGTTTGAGACAAGTGGAGGAAAATGCGTGGTTTGGGTTCAGGATGAGCATGGAATATATGAAGAGATAGAGCCGGAGACGGATCCCGAAAGAAAGAAATTTTGTGTTTCCGAAGAACTGCGATTCAATAACTATAATTATCCCAGTGTGCAAATACATGGAATTGTGTCCCGTTTTTTTAAAAAATGTGAGAATATTACGGATGACATTTTGAAGTGTCTGAAAAAAAAATCCGGTGTTTCCCCGAAGGAAAATTTGCAGGTTTGTTTTAGGTTCAAACATCCTGCGGCCGTCATTGTTAAACCAAGCAAAGGCGGGAAGGGATGGAATTTTCCCGAAAGGATATCGGAATTGTATTCAAAACATTTGAACAATGTGTGTTATAATTCTCTTTATAAATATAAATGTGAAGCTCTTTTGAAAGGTTTTTTCTATTATCAAACGCTCATGTTGAATATGTACCGAACAGGTTTTTATAAGATCATGAAGGAGCTTGGTGTTATTGTGCCGGATTTAACGAATGATTTCGATACGGAATACAATCAGTTGCTTTTTGAAAGATCGCATTCCGTCGGAGAATTTAAATTCGAAGACAAAGCGGTTGATACGAAAATGCTAAACAACGGTTTTCCGGCGGATAGCGATACAACAAATACGATTCAACAAAACACGATTCAAGAGGATATTAAACCAAGACTTAAGCGTTCCGATTCGTTTAGGTTTGGGCTTAAGAAAGGAAGCCTTTAGAAATCAGAGGACTACGGAAAGATGTATGAGAGGTTCACGGAGAGGGTTGGAAAATTTTTGGTCAAGGATTGTTGGATGTTGGGCGATGTTGACGGATTAGAATCTAATCCGTCGGATATGTAGAAATTGTTCGCAAATATGCCGTCCGAGATGACGCCGGTGTTTTTTCGGTACATTGCCATTGCTGGGGATTTAAAGTGCGGGCATAAGAATAAATGTTGATACTTCCTCTTTACTCCGCCAACTTCTTATAAAACGCCACCCGTTGATTAACCGCTTCCTGCGCCTGTCGCAGTAACTGCTCCGCACGTTGCGGTTGGGTTTTTGTCAGAATTTGGAAACGGTTTTCGCGTTTCAGGTACTCCGACAGCGGAACGCGGTTGTCGACGGCATCGAGTTGTAGCGGGTTGCGCTCCATCAGGCGCGGATCGTAACGGTACAGCGACCAGTAACCGCTTGCAACCGCCAAACGCTGCTGTTCAACACCGTAACGCAAATCATAACCGTGCTCGATGCAGTTTGAATAGGCAATAATCAACGCCGGACCTTCGTAACTTTCGGCTTCGAGAAAGGCTTTAACGGCTTGGTTCGGGTTCGTTTGAACGGCGATTTGAGCGACATAAACACTCTTGTAGCTCATTGCCAACAGACCGAGATCTTTCTTGGAGCGTTCTTTGCCGGAGGCGGCGAATTTTGCGACGGCACCCAACGGTGTGGATTTCGACTGCTGACCGCCCGTGTTGGAATAAACTTCCGTATCCAATACCAAAATTTTCACCTTCCGTCCGCTTGCCAATACGTGATCCAATCCGCCGTAGCCGATGTCGTACGCCCAACCGTCTCCGCCGATCGTCCAAACGGAGCGATCGACCAAAAAATCCGCAATCGGCAACAACAAACGCGCTTTTTCGGACGAAAGCTCTTTTAACTGTTGTTTCAGCGCGACAATCACCCCCCGATGTTGCTTCCGTTGCAGATCGTCGGTTGGCTTTTGCAACAAAGCGGAAAAATTCGTCGATAATTGCGGTTGCAGTTCCCGCAGAAGTTGGCGCGCAAGGTAAGTCTTCTTATCCGCCGAAACACGCATACCGAGCCCGAATTCGGCGTTGTCTTCGAACAGCGATGATGCCCACGCCGGACCGCGACCCTCGGCATTTTTCGTGTACGGGGTTGTCGGTAAGTGCCCGCCGTAGATGGAGGAGCATCCCGTTGCGTTGGCAATTAAAAGTCGATCGCCGAACAGTTGCGTGAGCAATTTAATATAAGGCGTTTCGCCGCATCCGACGCATGCTCCCGAAAATTCGAACAACGGTTGTCGGAACTGCGCCTGTTTGGCATCCGACGGTGCACTTGCAGGGGTGGAATAGGGGAGAGTTTCGAAAAATTCCCAATTTCGCTTTGCGTCTTCGAATACTTCCGATTTTTTGACCATCATCAGCGCTTTTTTCGACGCATCCGTACGGCTTCGCGACAGACAGCTTTCACTGCATAAGCCGCACCCGGTGCAGTGTTCGGGTGCGACCTGCAGAGTAAAAACGTCGTTTGTCGGTTCCTTGGAGCGGTAGGGCAGGGATTTGAAACCTTCGGGAGCATCTTTCAGTAACTCCTTATCGAAATGTTTCGACCGCAACGCCGCATGCGGGCACACTGTTACGCAACGGGTGCATTGACCGCACAACTCGGGATCCCATTGGGGAATAAACTGCGCCATGTTGCGTTTTTCGAAGCACGCCGTGCCTGTCGGCCAACGACCGCCGATTGGCAACGCGCTGACGGGTAATGCTTCGCCTTTGTGCTCCAACAGACGCCTGGTGACGGTTTGAATGAATTCCGATGCGCCCGATAAGTTGAAGGAAGCGGCTTTTTCTTCAGTTGCGGAAATCTCTTTGAGCGAAATTTGATGTAAATTCGCCAAAGTCGCATCCACGGCGGCACAGTTGGCGGCAACCACGGCATCGCCCTTTTTACCGTACGTTTTTTGAATGGCGTGCTTGACGGCTTCAATGGCGGTTTGTTGCGGTAAAATGCCGGAAATCGCGAAAAAGCATGTCTGCATAATTGTATTGATGCGATTGCCCATGCCGGTTTTTTGCGCAATGGCGTAGGCATCGATGGCATAAAAACGAATTTGCTTCTCCACCAGCGTTTGCTGAATGTCCAGCGGCAGCTGTTCCCACAGCTCGTCGGGTTTGAACGGCGCATTGAGAAGGAATACGCCGCCGTTTTGCAATTTCTCCAATACGGGATACGTACGTAAAAATTGGAATTGGTGGCAGCCGACAAAGTGTGATGTTTGGATTAAATACGGTGCTTCGATCGGTTTGTCGCCGAAACGCAGATGCGAAACCGTCATGCCGCCCGATTTTTTGGAATCGTATTCGAAGTACGCCTGGGCGAACTTTTCCGTTTCGCGACCGATGATTTTAATTGTATTCTTGTTGGCACCGACCGTTCCGTCGGAAGCCAAGCCGAAGAAAAGCGCGCGAAAGCCGTCTTTGCCTTCCAAATCCAGCGTTTCTTTAATCGGAACCGACAAATGCGTAATATCGTCGTTGATGCCGACCGTAAAGGAGGGCTTCAATGCTTGCGTTTTGGCGGCTTCATGAACGGCATTCGCCATCGTCGGCGTGAATTCCTTCATGCCGACGCCGTAACGTCCGCCGAGGATCTTTGGCAAATGCGGAAATTCTCTCGCATCGACCGCTTGTTGTAATGCCGCCGTTACATCCAGGCAGAGCGGTTCCGCAACGGATCCCGGTTCCTTTGTGCGATCGAGAATAATCACTTCTTTAACCGATGTCGGCAGAGCTTGAATAAAGTGTTTCGCCGAGAACGGGCGGTACAAATGAACATTGACGACACCGACTTTTTCGCCCTTTTGCATCAGGTAACGTACCGTCTGTTTTAAAGTTTCCGCACCCGAACCCATCGCAACGAAAACCCGTTCGGCGTCGGGCGACCCCGTGTATTCGAAAAGCCGATAACTTCTTCCCGTTAACGCTTCCAGTTGCCGCATTTTGGCTTCGATGATTTCGGGAACGGCATTGTAAAACGGATTGGAGCGTTCGGCACCCTGAAAATATACATCCGACATTTGTGCCGTTCCGCACATCATCGGTGCGTCGGGATTCAGACCGCGTTTGCGAAATGCAATCAAATCTTCCTCATCCAGAAGGGCTTTCAGGTGCGTTTCCTCCAACGGTATGTAAGTGTTGATTTCGTGTGAGGTACGGAAACCGTCAAAGAAATGCAAAAACGGAATTTTGGCTTTCAACGTACACACATGGGCGATTGCCGCCAAGTCCTGCGCGGCTTGAACCGAATGCGACGCCAGTAAAACAACGCCCGTTTGGCGCGTTGCCATAACGTCCGACTGATCGCCGTAAATCGACAAGGCGTGTGTGGATAAAGCGCGCGCGGTGACGTGCATGCAAAAGGGCGTCAATTCCCCCGCAAGCTTGTACAAATTCGGGATCATCAGCAACAGCCCCTGCGAAGCGGTAAAGGTTGTCGTCAAAACGCCGTTTTGAGCGGTTCCGTGCGCCAGTCCCGCCACGCCCGCTTCCGATTCCATTTCAATGATTTCGGGTACATTGCCCCAAAGGTTCGTTTTGCCGTTTGCCGACCACTGGTCGCAGAAATCCGCCATGGGCGAGGAAGGCGTAATCGGATAAATCGAAACCACCTCGCTGTACGCGTACGCCACCGATGCCACCGCCTCGTTGGCGTCCGTAATTGCTTTTTTTACATTCTCTGCCACGAGATTATTGTGAATTTTTTGCCGTCAAAGGCAATGGAAAAGAAGGGGCATGAAATTGTTGCCGCCCTTTGAAGTCTGCAGGGCTCGCAACGTACTCCGAGAGATTAGGCTATGGAGTTTTTGGTGTGATAGGACAGGCGGGAGACGGGAGTTTCCCCTCAAAATGTCGCGATGGTACGTACCTGATACATCGCATGTCGAATACTATCTTCCGCAGTATTTTAACCGTCGACCGCCTGTGTTTTTTATCCGCCGCACTCTGTTTATCCTATTTAACGTGCTCCGAGAAGTTTCATTACAGTGTTTTTTTAACAACAACCTCCTCGGTTAAAAAATCAGCGATTTTAAATGTCTCAAATCCATCTCTGCGTGTATCATTTCCATGCCATGTACTGTATTAGAAGAGCAATTTCTTTTTTTAAAATACGCTTTTTTAAACACGAACGGGGTCGGAGGGGAAAAACCGCAAAACGCCTTTGATGGTAACGGGGAAGACATATTTATCCCTAAACCGCAACGCGGGCTTCCCAAAAATCGTTCTTTTATCCATTGGTTGAGCTTTCTCTTTTCTCTCTTCGGCTGCATTTGGCACAAAACCTGCTGTGTATCGTTATTGAATGGCAAAGAAAAGCGATCCCGAGGCGATGTTGAAGGAATTGGCGGAGTTGGATAAACGTCTGGCGCAATTACAGAAGTTTTTCCGCGAAAGTAAATCCGCGACGGCGGAAGGCAGTTTGTTGACGCCGAAGAATATCGAGGAAACCATTCGGCTGTTGGAGAAAATCAATCCGTCCGAAAAAGCCATGATACAGGCGTTGAAGATGTTGTTGCCGCTGTCAAAACAAAGCAATGCGACGATTGAGAAAAAAACGGCTGCCAAACGAATAAATATACCTTTGAAAGAGATTTCTCACAATGCCTGTACCGCGAAAATCAAAGGGCGTCTGATGCCGGGGCGGATGATTTAGAGGAAATTTTTATAAAAATTTTCGACCGATATCCGATATTTGAATAAAGGCAAAACCGTGGCATATTCCGTTTCCGATTTAAACACTTCGCCAGTAACGTATCCGCGGGTCGGCGGCGGAGCGTTGTCGGCGGTTGAACGCAAAAATCTGCGCGTGGCGCCCGTCGGTTCCGTAACCGCGACGGAAGACATTAAAGCGCACTATACGGAGATTTTCAACAATCACGCAAAAGTTCAGGATAATCTGTTAAAACAACTGAACGACATTTTCGGAAAAACCATTCCCATGGACGGCAATCGCCATGTGAATTTTACGGATTTTATCAAAGATGTTTGTGTCGATTCCGACCAAGCGAACGATGCCTATAAGTTCTACGGTCGTCAAATCATCGAGCAAATCAATCAGCTCGGGGATTATATTCTCAAAGCGCGCGCGCTTTTGGAGCAGGCAACGGGGGATTCCCAGCAATGGCTTATCGATCAACTGGATATTTTGGATGGTTTTTCAAAGGAGATGAACGACACCTTCGGTTTCCGTTATATCTATGATAAAAACGAGGACATTTGGAAGTTGTACGAGGACGATTATGCTGATGCCACTCATACGCAGTTTAACGACAAGGACGATGCCTACAAGCCCTACGATAAATTGCGTGCCATGGAGGTGCAGGCTTATGAAAAGCAGGAATATCAAAAGGAGCCTGTTTTTACGCAAAAAACCATCGAGGTTTTTAACGAACTTAATCTTCTCGATCGCTTAAAATACATCAAATTGTATTACGACATTGACAGCGGTAAAACCGATGCGCTTTTCCCGAATGATAAAGTCAGCGGTATTCCGACCGTTAAGGAAGCCTCGAAAACGGACGTTATTGCCGCAATCGAACATTTTTTCATGGGTTACCTCATTGACCGCGACGGTCCCGTGAACGCCGTTTCGTCGTATCTGGAGGTTAAATCCGCCGCATTGGTTGAGAAAATTCGATTGGAATCGGAAAAAATAAAAGCACTCAATGTCTATTTGAAATTTATTCAGCGTGCCTTGGATATTTTAAATGCCAGTCAGTCCGGGTGTTCGCCGGATGATAAAGGAGAAATTCCGTCGGAGCAGCGACATCGCATTCCGGATGGAGCGGCGATCGCGTTGATGTATCTGTGCGGCTGCAACATGTATCCGTTGGCGGAAGCATCCGACGGAACAAAGTGTTTGGTTCTCGAAGGTTATGTAAGTCACGGACAGTATCTGCTGATTTCTGCCGACGATGCCGGTATGAATTGTTTGATCGGCGACAAGGCGGATGCGGACGGCTATCGGGGGAACTGTTACTCACCTCTGTATTGGGATGAAGCTCGACAATTGTATTTTATCAAAGATTTTTCATTTTCCGCCGTCCCGACACAATATCATCACTCAACGGAGGCTTCTGGAACCGCTCATCACAATGATGTGAAAAAAAATTTCGGGAAAGACTTTGTACCGTCGTCTCCAATCGAGTGTGAAAAAATTCTTCCGAATACCGTTCGAAAATACAAATACTTTTACGATACCGCTTCCATTGATAAATCCGACATATTGCCATCCTGGCAAAAGGCGTTTCAGGATAAAATTTCTTTTATTCAGACGACAATCGATACCGTGAATACCGACATTAAAGTTTTTCGAAACAAGGTCGACACCTTGAATACCATGAGCAGCACTTTCCGTAATCGCACCCACACCGCCTACATGAAAGTTGCGTCCAACCTTAAAAAGTAATTGTTATGTCCCACGGTATTTTAAATGTTTCGTCCAATCAACCGTTTGCGCCGATTGAAAATGTTCGTGCCGTCGGTGCGCAACCGTCTGTGGCGGATGTATCGGATAAATCGCTTCCGGAGATTTATGCGGAATATAAAAAGCTTTTTATCGATGCAACGGGTAAATATCCGACGGGTACTTCTTACCCCGACCTGCTGAAGGGTGCGCTTTATCGTCTCGGGCATATCATTTTCCAAAATACAACAGATGAAAAGACGGATAAATACGGCGATGATTTCAGCAAACTTTCCGAAATTTATAATGATTCGCGAACGCTTGCCCCTGGCACGACCGTTGACGGGCTATGTCGCGAAGGATACATGGCATTGCGATTTTACGTTAAGTCGATTGTGGATTATCTGCAGATGTTGCATGCGTACATTGACGAAGCCCGAACGGCTCTGGAGAAGTTGCAGAAAGTTATCAATATGCCGGACATCGGTAAAGACGAAAAGCTGCAATTGGCACGCGAGCATATCGACAAATTGTCCGTTTGTAAAAGATTTGCCGACGAAACGGTTGACGCATTGACGAAGCGTTACCAATACAACAACGATACCAAGCAGTGGGACATTATCGGTGATAAAACAGATATGTTGTACGAGGTTGGCGATACGCGTTCGCAATTAAAGGGGATAACCGATTACAAAACGCTTGAAGCTTTGCGTACGACGAAGATCGCTTACAAAGATTCCGACAAAACGATACCGGCTCCCATTATGGTTTTCGGATCGTTATCGCTCATCGATCGGATGAAGTTTATTTACTACTATTACAGACTCATCGCCGGCGGTTGTACGGACTACACCAGATTCCCCGACGACCCCGAAACCGGCTTCCCGTGTCTGCCCGATATTGAAAGCAAAAAAGATACCGAAGCCACCAAACACCTTGGTGCGATGGAAATGTTCTACGTCGGCTATTTGACCGATCGCGACGGACCGATCAATGCCGTTTCGTCGTTTTTCGAGATCAAAGTACAGGCTTTGCGCGAGAATTTGAGCATCCAATCGAAGAGCATTTCCGCACTCAATACTTACCTGGAATTCATTAATCGCGGTTTGAATATCCTGAATTCAAGCCAATCGGGTGCCGACGGGAAGGAAACAACGCACCGCCTTCCCGACGGCGCGATGATTGCTTTGACGTATCTGTGCGGCGGGAATATGTATAATTTGTTCGAAGCCGATGACGGAACGAAGTGTCTTGTGATTGAAGACTGCACTTCTCCCGGAAAATACCTGCTTGTATCGGCGGATGATGCCGGTATGAATTATCTGCTTGGCGATAACGGAAATATCAACGATCAGAGAGGGAACTGTTATGCCACCGGCTGCTCGTGGGACGGCGACAAAGGCGTGTACTATATGTACAAGACCGAGGTGGAGTTTGATGCAAAGCCGACAAAGTATCACAATTCGACGGCAGCCTCCGGTACTCCGCGCCATAATGATACCGCGAAAGCTTTCGAAAACACCTTTGATAAACCGCCGACCCGCATTGATTGTGCCAACGTTATCCCCAACAGCGTGAAGGAATATGGGTATTTCCAAGTTAAAGATCGGATAAAAACCGAAGTCGTCAGTTCCTGGACGGATGCTTTTTCAACCAAAACAAAGTTTATCAATACCGCCATCGATACGATCAATACGGATATACAAGTGGATCGCTCGAAAATCGACAGTTTTGACTCGATTTGCTCGACATTCAGGTCACGGGCGCACGAAGCGCACTCGAATACCGCCGCGAATGTGAGGTAGGGAGGGGGAAAACGATGTAAATATGATATAACAACTGCAGATTGCCTGCGGATCGGATTGCAGAAAAGCTTCTGCGAACGGACCAAGCGTTTGCCAGTAAATATCGCGTTCGGAATAGAACATTAACCGGTGGCGGGATTGATGCTCCGGAGCGAAAAATTTCTTGTAGGCAAGGAGCTCTTTTAGAGAACAAAATGCTTCTGTTGTGCGAGCATCAAAAATAAATTGTTCAAATAGCTATCTGAAGCTCTTGAATTCTCCTTTTGCCTGCAGGATCTGGATTTGAACCAAGACAAGAGTCTCACGAACTATCGGATTGTCTTGTCACGCAATGCCCCACACCCACCTCCGCCACTGAGAAAATTTCCATTATTATCATCAATTGTTTTTTTGAAAAAATTATATTTCCATCCAATTTTGTCGGTTACTTTCGGTGACATTGCAGAAACTTTTTAATTTTTTACAAAAACCGTTGACAAAAGATATTTTCTCGCTTCAATAAGGAGTGTGAGGTCGTTTAATTTTATTCGATTTACGAAAGCGTCGCGATTTTTTGCGGCGACCTCATATTATTTCTACGGGTGGCGTTAAGCCGTACCGTTGAATTTCCCTTGTAAATCTTTCTTTTTGAATTGTCTCGGAGCGGTTTCGGTTCGAGCAGGTCAAAGGATAAACAATAAAAAAATAATGAAAAAAATAATACATATTACCTTGCTGATAGCAGGTACGTCGATCGGGGTCGGTATCGTTGCGTTGCCGATGGTTGCGGTAAATTTGGGATTACCGCTTGTAACGGGACTGGTGGCTTTAATGCTGTTTATCGGATATCGGTCATTTATGATGCCGGTGGACGTGAATATACGGTATCGGTCTTTTTTATCGATTGTTGAAATGAGCCGCGAACATGCCGGGCGCGCGACATTCTTCATTACTCTGAGCAGCTATTGTTTGCTGTTATTCGGGTTGCTGACAGCTTATTTTTCGTGCCTGGCGGATACGATCGGTACGTTTTGCAACGTTCCTTCGCGTACGGTCATTGTGCTCTGCGGAATCGGATTATTGGCATTGGTGAACTTGCGGAATAACATTTTTTCGAAAATCAATTCGGTCTGTGTTTCGATTTTGCTCCTCTTTATCGGTATCGCCGTCGTGCATGTGTGCGGTAATCCGAACGGTGTATCGTCAAAAACGGAAACGCACCTGCAATTAACCGAATTGTCCGTGTTCCTGCCGACGATTTTCACTTCGTTCGGCATGCAGGTGCTGTGTTCTTATGTCTGTTCGTACTTGGATAATGACCGAAAGAAAATTTCCAAAGCGGCTGTTTTGGGTGTCATCATCCCGGCGGTGATTTATACGTTGTGGATTTTCTGCGTACTGAAAAACGTTGCGACGCACGATGCCGAATTTTATCAACGTCTGCAGGCGCATCAGGTGTCCGTCGGAGAATTGATCCAATTTCTTTGTACGTCTTCGCATCATCCGGCATTGGGTGTGTTTTTGAAAGTTCTTACGCTGTTTGCCGTCATCACTTCGACCATCGGGATTGCCGTCGGATTGTTGCAACCGTTGCAGTCGTTTTTGTCGAAAAATGTCTCGAAGATCGTTCTTTGTTTCATTCCGGTGCTCATCAATTTGACCATTCGCGATGCCTTCATGAAGGTCTTGTCTTTCGGGGGCATGATGCTGGCGATTTTCGCCATCTTCGTACCGTATTACCTGCTGTGGAAAGAAAAGAAACACCGAGCGAGCGACAGCATCTGTTTGGCGTTCGGCGTTGCGATTGTTCTGTGCGAATTGAAGCAATTTTTTTAAAGTCTTATGAAAAAACTCATTCACTCCGTATGTCTCATCTTCGGTACCTGTGTCGGTGCCGGATTGGTTGCGTTGCCGATGCTGGCGGTGCACTTGGGAATATCGCTCTCGGCGATTATTATTGCCGCTATGGTGTACATTGCCTGGCGATCGTCGATGATGACCGTTGATTTGAATGCGCTGCATCGGACGCCGTCGTCGATTGTACAACTCAGCGAGGTTTATTCGGGGAAAAAAGCGTTCGGAATCACGATGGCGAGTTTTTATCTGCTTTCGTTCAGTCTGTTGACGGTCTATTTTTCCTGCGTTTCGGATACCATTAAGACTTTTTGTCATTTCGGGCAAACAACGGGCGTTTTGGTTTGCGGTCTCGGTTTATTGGGACTTCTGAGCTTAAAAACACGTGTCTTTTCGCAATTAAACACGATCTTTGTCGGTCTTCTGATAGTCGTGATTGCGATTGCGATTTTTCAGACGCGCACCGACGGGCACGGTATGATTTCCGGCGGTTCCGTGAAGTTTAATGACCTGCTCGCGTTCTTACCGGTCATTTTTACCTCTTTCGGCGTGCAAAACGTCTGCCATACGATTTACGGATACCTCGACGGAGATAAACGAAAAATCCGTTTGGCGTTTTTCATCGGCATTCTGCTTCCTGCCGTCGTTTATATTGCGTGGATTGCGTGCGTGTTAAATACGATTGCGTCAAACGATGCGGTTTTTTATCAACGTTTGCAGGCGCATGAAGTGTCCGTCGGGGAACTGATTGCCTTTCTGTGTGATTGTTCGCATTATAAATCGTTGGGATTTTTCTTGAAAACACTTACTCTGCTTGCGGTCATAACCTCCGCCGTCGGAATTGCAATCGGCTTGCTTCAATCCATGAAGGAGTTGCTGTCGGATAAGTTGGCGCGTCTTTTGGTTTGTATCGTTCCGGTTGTGATCAATTTGACGATTTCCGACGTTTTTTTGAAAATTCTCTCCTTCGGCGGTATGGTGGCGACGGTTTTTGTATTTTTCATGCCGTATTATTTACTAAAAAAACAGGGACAAAAACTAACTGTCGGTGAACATGTTTGCTTCCTGTTTGGCATCGTCGTGGTGCTGTGTGAATTGAAACAATTGTTTTGAAAGCAATCGGATGCGTTTTTTGACCGACTTATGAGAGTACGAGGATGCAAAAGTTAATTCATGCGATTTTTTTGGTGACCGGAACCTCCATCGGTGCGGGGTTGATTGCGCTTCCGATGACCGTTGTGAACCTCGGTATGGTGTCGTTCGGCATCATGATTGCGATCATGGTGTGGCTGGCATACCAATCATCCTGTATGACTACCCAACTGAACATCGCTCACAAAACGCCGGCGTCGATTGTGGAATTGAGCCGACAATACGGTGGAAAAATGTTGTTCGCGGTGACGTTAAGCAGTTTTTACCTGCTTTTTTTCGGATTGCTGACGGTCTACTTTTCCTGCATGGCGGATACGATGACGACCTGTTCGCGCCTTGGAAAAACGCCCTCGATTATACTGTGCGGTTGCGGTTTATTTTTGTTTTTAAACCTGAAAACGCGCTTATTCTCGGACTTAAATTCCGTTTTCGTCGTTATCCTGCTGGCGGTGATTGCCGTTGCCGTCGTTTCTATCCGACATATGCCCGAAACCGTTGCGGAGGATGTGCCTTTTCGGACAGACGAATGGCTCAAAGCGGTACCTATTCTTTTTACGTCTTTCGGTATTCAAGGCTCCTGCGCGTACTTTTGTTTTTATCTGCGCAATGATTTAAAGCGCTTGAAGCTTTCGTTTTGCATCGGGTTATTGATCCCGGCGGTGATTTACCTTCTGTGGACGTTGTGTTGCCTGAAAACCGCCGCGGCGTGCGACGGTGCTTTTTATCAACGGTTACAGGCACATAAAGTACCCGTCGGCGAATTGATACGGTTCCTTTGCGAATCTTCGAGCCTTCCGACCATGGGCGTGTTTTTGAAGTTGCTTACACTGTTTGCGGTTCTGACATCCACCATCGGTGTTGCGGCGGGATTGCTTCAACCGTTGCAGGCATTTTTGCCGAAAACCGTCGCACAGTGTGTCCTTTGTTTCGTTCCCGTCCTCATCAATCTGACCGTCGCCGAGGCGTTTTTGAAGGTCTTATCCTTCGGCGGTATGATGCTGGCGATTTTGGCGATTTTGGTTCCCTATAAACTGTTGAAGCCGATGGGGGTGCAAAAAACGCTTCCGCATCGGTTGTGCTTTGTCGGCGGTCTGGTGGTCGTAATCTGCGAATTATGGTCGGTGTTGTGTTAAATGGTTGATAGGGGCAAAGTACGGGAAATGTACTTTTCCTCTTTGGAACGAAACCGTCTCCAAAGTTTCTTCGGTTTTCAGTGGGAACGTGGCATGGCAGGAGTTCAACAATTACCTGTTCCCGGGAAAAGTTGTTAATTCCCTGTTCGGCATCGCATACGGGGAAAAACAGAAAACCCTCAGGTATATTGCGGAATAGCATCTTTTTCAGCTTGCGAAAACGTACGTTTTTACGGATACTGATAACATGAAGATGATGACTGCAACGGCACTCAGAAAAGACCTCTATGACTTGCTGAAACACGTTGACGAAAAGCCGATTTTTTTCACTTACAAAGGGCAAAAGTATTCCGTTGTACCAGCGATGGATGCGGTACGTTTGGCATTGATAAAAAACAACAAAGAAAAAATGACGCGCGAAGAGATTGTTGCCATGATCCGCAAAGGTCGGGATTATGCAAGCGGTGATTGACGCTTCATATCTCATCGAAGCGATTGAGCGTTCGGATGATGCTTTTTTCGACCGTGTGCTCGAAATGTCGGCACCGTCGCTGTTGCCGTACGAAGTCGGAAATGTGCTTCTGTGGAAAGAGAAGAAGGGCACGCTGACCGAAACATTGAAGGCTTCGGTTCAAATCCTGCTCGGGTCGATTGCAATCGAAGCCTGCCAATGGTCGGATGTTTATGGTTTGGCGCAAAAGCACCATTTAACATTTTACGATGCATCCTATTTACGGCTGGCAATGGATAAGCAGGCAATGCTTGCGACTTACGACAAGGCATTGGTAACCGCCGCCTCGGTTGAAAGAGTGCCGTTACTCCAAGGTTTATGCTGACCACTTCCGCCACTCCGTTCCTCAAAGAGCGTTGCCGCAAATGCCGGAAATGAATTTTAAAAGTTTCAATCCAGCCCCGTCGTGTTCGGAAGACGATTTTGACAAAGTTGCGATGTCGGTTTTACAGCGTATATGGTGAATATACTTGTTCGTCCTTGCTTTACAAAGCCCGATTTTCTACGGTAGCATCGTGAAATCTTTTATCCACGCGACGGCTTTGGTGATTGGAACCGCCATCGGTGCGGGATTTTTGGCACTGCCGTTGTCGGGTGCGCATTTGAATGTGCCGCTGATTGTTTCGGCAACGCTCATCTGCATATTTGTCACGTACCGTTCTTCCGTCATGGCGGTCGATTTAAACGAATTTTATCAATCGTCGGCATCGTTGGATGAATTGTGTCGCGTGCATGTCGGGCGTTGGATTTTTGTCGTCGCCTTAACAAGTTTATATTTGCTTTCGCTGAGCTTCCTGACGGGTTACTTTGCCTGTTTTTCCGATATGCTTTGTGCGTTTTTGCCCGTCAATCGTCCAATCGGCATTATCGCGAGTGCCTGCGGATTGTTTCTTATTTTAAGCCTCCGAACGCGCCTTTTTTCGAATTTAAATTCTTTGTTCGTATTTGCGTTTCTGGCGGCAATTTTGCTCATTCTTTTGCAGATTTCCATTTCCTGTTCGTCGGGAACGATCGAAACACAAACAAACCTTCGGGAATTGCCGTGTTTTTTGCCGATTTTGTTCGCCTCCTTCACCATGCAAACCGTCTGCCCTTATATTTATAAGAATTTAAACGGTCAGAAAAAAACCGTCCGTCGCGCGTTGTTTCTCGGGTGTTTGATTCCGGGGATGATTTACGCGTTGTGGATGATTTGCGTACTGAAAACGGCTTCCGAAGACCCGATTTTTTGGCAACGCTTGCGGGCGCATGCGGTTTCCGTCGGCGAACTGATTGCCTTCCTGTGCGACAGGTTGCCGTACGCTTCCGTCGGTGCGGTTTTAAAAACGGTTACCGCACTCGGGGTTGTAACGTCCGCCATCGGTTACGGTATCGGTTTGTTGCAATCGTTGCAAAATTTGTTACCGAAACCGTTGGCGCGTTTCTTTATCTGCTTCCTCCCTGCCGTTATCAATCTTTTTGCGCCAAACCTGTTTATCCACATTTTAACGTTTATCGGGATGATTTCGGCAGTTTTTACGATTTTCGTACCGTATTATCTGACGGTGCGCCATATGAAACAGCACTCTTTAAGCGGATTGTTTTGCTTCCTGTTCGGTCTGACGGTTGTGATTTGCGAAATTTTGTACGAATGGAAGTGATGTATTGAAGCAAAAGGCGTCGAACGCTATTGTTGTCCGCGGGAATAAATGTTTGCCTTATCATCGGGTGCCCCGTTACCTTGGCGGTGTGAGGCGTTTTATCCACGCAACATTGCTGATTGTCGGAACATCCATCGGAGCGGGTTTTTTGGCGTTGCCGCTCTCGGGGTGTAATTTGGACTTCAGGTTGTTGCTTACATTGGCGGCATTGTGCGTTTTCATTGCTTATCGTTCCTCCATGATGGCGGTGGAATTAAATGAACTGTATAAATCACCGGCGTCGATGGACGTTATTTGTCGCAGTTACACGGGAAAACGGCTTTTTGTCCTTACGTTAACCAGCATTTATTTGCTGTCTTTCAGCCTTCTGACGGGATACTTTTCGTGCTTTTCCGATACGTTCAGTCGTTTTTGTTCGTTCCGTTATGAAACAATCGTCTGCCTGAGCGCCTGTGGTCTGTTCGGTATTTTAAGTTTGAACGCCAAGCGGTTCGCCGACTTAAATTCTTCGTTCGTATGCGTTTTGCTTGCGGCGATTTTAATGGCAATTATCTACGTCGGAGCGGCATATCCGCAGGTGAGAATTCAAACCGAAACCCGTTGGCGTGAACTTCCGGGATTTTTGCCCATCATTTTTACGTCCTTTATTATGCAAACAATTTGTCCGCGTATCTATGGTGATTTGGCGGGCGATCGGAAAAAAATCAGTCGCGCTTTGATCCTCGGAATTTCCGTTCCGGGAATTATTTATATGCTGTGGGTTGTGTGTGTTCTGAAAAACATTACGGCTCACGATACGGAATTTTTGCAGCGCCTGCGTGCGCATGAAATCTCCGTTGGGGAATTGATCGGCTTCCTCTGCGATACGTCGCCGTATCCGTTTATCGGTACCCTCTTAAAGATTCTGACGCTGTTATCCATCATGACATCCGCCATCGGTTTTGCTATCGGTCTGTTGCAGTCGTTGCAGGTCTTGTTGCCAAAAACGGCGGCGCGTTTTGTCGTCTGTCTTGTGCCTGCCGTTCTAAACTTTATTTCGCAGGATATGTTTGTCCGCGTTTTTGCGTTTTCGGGAGCGATTGCAACGGTTTTTATGATTTTTGTACCGTATTATCTCATCAAAAAGCAGACGGGGAAAGGTTCTTTCGGCGGTTTGATTTGTTGTGTTTTTGGCATCATTATTGTCGCCTGCGAGTTGGGACAGGCGTTTTTGTAAATTTCTTTCCGCCCGTTTTGTACGGAGGTTGATTCCGCGTGATTGCTGTTTCCGTGGCGATTTTTGGAAGGATTTTCAGCTTTTGTTCGAAAATTTGTTGAAAAAAGCTTGCATTCGTTCTTTTTTTGTGTAGCATCAAGGTTGTCGATCTCATGGAGACAGAGAATATAGCGAATTTCTCCAATCGGTCGCCGTTATTACCGGGCGAGTGGGATCGTATTGTCTCCGAAGGAGGCATTATTATTTCTTCTTTGGTTTTGGTTTTGCGCTAAGCGCAGAAGAACCTTCCAACCACATCTTTTTATTTTTTTAAGCAAAAGGAAATACTATGAAAAAAATGTTACATTCGTCATTACTCGTTGCCGGAACGTCCATCGGAGCCGGGCTGTTGGCGTTGCCGATGACCTCGGTTAACATCGGTATCGGATTGTTGACGGTCACGATTTTGTTGATGCTGTTCGTCAGCTACCATACCTCCATGATGGTTGTTCGATTGAATGAAATTTATCAAACGCCCGCTTCGGTGGTGGACATTGCAAAAAAACACGGTGACAAGCTGACTTTCGGAATGCTTTCGGCAAGCTTTTATGGCTTATCATTCGCAGTTTTAACCGCCTATTTCTCGGGACTTGCCGATACTGTCAGCAAAAATTGGTCTTTAAACTACAACGGCGTTGTGATTGCCTGCGGGATCGGTCTATTTTTGTGCCTCTGTTTAAAAGAGACCGTCTTTGCCAACTTAAATTCCGTTTTTGTACTGTTGCTGGTCGGTATTATTTCGGCTTCCGTTTTTACCATCGGTTTTTCCAACGTACCGTCGGAATTATTGCTTGCAAGTCCGCAATGGAACGAAATTCCGACGTTTCTGCCGGTTATCTTCTGCTCTTTCGTGATGCAAATGATCTGTCCGCACGTGTATGCCTATCTGGAACATGATGTTGGTAAGGTACGCTTCGCGATTTTTATCGGATTGTTGCTTATTGTGACCGTGTATCTTTCATGGACGGTGTGCGTATTAACGAAAATTTTTGAAAGCAGTCCCGAATTCTTTCAACAAATGCAGGTACATCAGGTGTCCGTCGGCGAACTGACAAAATTCCTTTGTAAAGCGTCGGGTTCAGATTTGATTGAAACGCTTCTGAAATTTTTAACCGTGTTTGGAATTACGACCTCCGCCATCGGTGTCGCCGTCGGCATGATGCATGCGCTCGGAACGCATATGCCGAAATCGGCGGCGCGCATCGTGATTTGTTTTGTCCCGACCGTCATTAATTTCCTGTGCCCAAACGCCTTCGTCGCCATCTTCGCAATCGTCGGCGTGATTTGCACCGTTTTTACCGTTTTCGGACCGTATCGCTTACTCAAAACAAGCGGCGAACGCATCACGATTTCGTATTGCATCTGTTGGTGGGTCGGTGCGGCGGTGGTGATTTGCGAGTGTTTGCATGTAGTGAGGTGACGGGGTACCGTTAAATCTTGTGTTTTGTATAGGCAAAGCCACAATGAGCCCCGTCCATGGATGATATTTGCCTCGATAAAACTTTGCGATTGCTTCGGTACATCAAAGCCCTGTCCGAATTAAAGTTCACAGGCGTTAAATCGTACGAACGATACGAAAAAACGCTTTGGATAGAGCATTTGCGGGTAGGGGGAATGGAAGCGCCCCTCTTGGGAGATGTTTCCAAAGAGGATTTTTTGTTTCGTTTTACCCTTCCCGAAGAACCGATAGAGCCGAAGCCCTCCGACGATCTCGATCGTTGGTTGGATAAAGGCGGTGAAGATCCGATTTTAAAAACGGCAATTACGGATGAAAACGGCGAAACGTTATTTTTGGAAAAATTCCCGGACATTCCGCCGGCATTTGAGGAATTTTTAAAGCAATTGGAAGTCTATAAAAAAGCTTACGCCGAGTGGTTTTGTGCCAAGCAGGTGTATAACGACTTGTTTTTGCTGTACCAAAAATGGGAACAGGAAAAAGAACAGCTTGAATTGGTGTGCGGGGTCGGTCTGTTGCAGTGGGGAAAAATTTGTCGTCCCGTTGTCACGTTGGAAGTTGAATTCCAATTTGATGCGGAAGCTCGTGAATTCACGCTTATTCCGAGCGAACGTGCCGTGTCGGTTGCGGTTGAAATCGATATGCTGGACGAAAACGTTCGATCGCTCTGCAAGCTGTCGGAACATAAGGATTGTATCGAAACCATTGGGACCGATATATGTGCTCGGGAGACAATCGGACAATTTTTGACGAAATTTGTACACAGTTTAAGTGCCGACGGCGTTTATGATGTCGATAATACGTTTCAACGGACGTACACCGAAACACCGCGCATTTCCTTCACGCCCGGATTGTTTTTGCGGAAGCGTTCCTCTTCGGGTTTCTTCCGATGCATGAACGAAATTGAAGACTCCGTTGAAACAACGGGAAAGGTTCCAAAGTTTCTGAAAAAATTTTCTGAAATTCCCGACGGAGGAGAGAAAAGAACATCGGACGAGAGCAACGGTAACCTCCAATGTCGGGATGTCGAAATTTATTTTCCGAAACCTTCCAACGAGGAACAGAAGAAGATTGTTCGAAAATTGGAAGTTTCGGATTGCGTAGTGGTGCAGGGACCTCCCGGAACCGGTAAATCGCATACCATCGCCAATTTGATTTGCCACTTATTGGCAAAAGAGAAACGCATTTTGATCACCGCGAAAACGGAACGTGCTTTGAAAGTGCTTCAAAATTTACTGCCCGAGGAATTTCGTCAATTATCCCTCAGTATCATCGGCAACGATCGGGAAGCCTCGGATGCGTTGGCGGCAAACGTAAGGGCTTTGATTGAAGAAGCCGAAACTTTTAGTTCGAAGCGAGTTCGAAATACGATCGAGAAAATGACTTCGAAACTTCGCAATTTGCGTGAAGAAGAGGCGGTTTTATCCCGAAAACTTCAGGACGGAAGGGAAGCGGAAACAAAGAAACATTACATCAACGAACATTATTTCGGAACCCCGACGGACATTATTCGGGCGATGCAAAAGGATCGCGAGCAATACGGATGGTTGGAAGATGGAGATTTATCGTTGAAGATTGAAGATTTTGATGCTTTTAAACGGAGTTTATCGGAACATTTGAGGGATTGCGAATATTTTACAAAAGAGAGAATTTCCGATATCGAAAATTGTTCATATTGTTCCGCTTCGGAAAGTACATTTTGCGCTCTTCCGTCCCCGGAAACTTTCGTTACATGGGTGGATTTTGATCGTTATTGCAGCTCTAAGTACCGTCGAAACGAAGAAGCAGTGTTGCCAATCGTAAAAGTTGTTTTGCAAAAAATGTTACCGACCGATGCGACTTGGTTGGCGGAAATATCGGATGGGTTAAGAACGGGGGTGTCGAATGATTCGGAGATGTTGTATAAAGCCTTGGAAAAGTGTCTTCCATTGTTTGAAGAACATTTTCCATTTTTGGAAAGTCTGCATTTCCCGGAGGAAGCAAGTCTTGAAATTCTTTTGGAAGATGCGGTTTGTTTGGAACGCCATATAAGCAACGGCGGCAAATTGGGTTTTGGTTGGTTTCGACCGAGAATTGTAAAGAGGAGGCTTTACTTGTTGCAATCCGTTACGATTAACGATCGAAGGTTGGAAGAGGCGGAAGATTTTCGAAAATTCCGTACTTTGTTGGAATTAAAGAAAAACATCCGTAAATCATTGGAAGATTTCAAGCAAAAAACCGACGGAACATGTAGTGAACAATTGAAAACATTGAAGCATATTCGGGAACTTCTGAAGTTGGTTTTGAAATTGAACCTTTCGGATAATATACAAATTGGTTTTTTTGATAAAAAATTATTGTCGGATTTGTTGACGTATTCTTTTAGAGATTTTGAAGCATGGGAAAATCGGGAAAATTCGGCAGCGGTGAATTTAAAAAACAAAGTCCAATCGCCTTTGAATGCTTTTGTCGAAACCTTGAAAAAAGGAAGTACGATCGGCAAAGATTTAACGGATGCGTTTCATGAGGGAGATATTGAACGTTATAAGGCTTGTTATGAAAAACTGCATAAGCTAGAGATGATACGACACCTTTTTAACAAAAAACTGAAGCTCGAAAAAGAACGTTTGACCCCTTTTCGAAAACGTCGCGAAACGTTGCAGGCATATATTCCCAAAACGCTCGAATGGGTCGAAAAAAATTGCGACAGCAATTTATGTTCCGAGCGGATTGAAAATTTTCAAAGAGCTTTCGAATGGAAACAAGCGGACCATTGGCTTCAAACTTATTTGAACAAAGAAGATTTAAAGTCGTTGCAGGCACGGTTGCGCCAAATCGAAGAAGAAAAATTGGAATGTTTAAAAAACTTGGGAAAAAATTATGCCAAAGACGCATTTTTCAAACGACTGACGGAAGAACATTGCCAACATATGAACGCTTACGCGATGGCGGTGCAAAAAATCGGGAAAGGAACGGGTAAGAAGGCTCAAAAATGGAAAGCGGATGCGCGCCGGCATCTGGAAGAATGTAAAAAAGTAGTGCCGGCATGGATTATGCCGATGGATCGTGTATTTGATACCGTCACATTTGATACTGAAGAAGGTGTGAAGTTTGATGTTGTTATTGTGGATGAAGCTTCGCAATGCGGTATCGAGGGTATCCCGCTGTTCGGATTTGCCGATAAAATGATTGTTATCGGTGACGATAAGCAAATCAGTCCTGAAAACGTCGGGATCAAAGAAGACAGTGTTGAACGATTGCAAAAAGAGTATCTGTTTGATTATGAGTTTTCCACCTCTTTTCATCCCGACAGCAGTTTATTTGACCACGCAAAAATTCGTTTCGGGAGCGGGATCACATTGCGCGAACATTTTCGCTGCATGCCGGAAATTATTCGTTTCAGCAATGACTTATGCTACAGTGATACGCCGCTGATTCCGTTGCGTCAATTCGACCAAAACCGCCTGCCGCCGTTACAATCGGTGTTTGTGGAAGACGGATTTCGCGAAGGCGATGGTCAACGCGTTGTCAATCGTCCCGAAGCCGAAGCGGTTTGCGATAAAATTGACGAAATATGTCACAATCCCGCATATCTCGGAAAAAGCATCGGCGTGGTGATTTTACAGGGGAGCGCGCAGGCGGATCTTATTTACCAATTGCTGTTAAATCGTCTTTCGGCGAAAATTCTTGAGGAACGAAAGATTGTTTGCGGCAATCCGTATCATTTCCAAGGAGATGAGCGGGATGTGATTTTACTGTCAATGGTGGCGGCTCCGAACGAACGTAACGGAGTTCTGAGTAAAGATACGGATCAACGTCGTTTCAATGTTGCCGCCAGTCGTGCATGCGACCAAATGATTTTGTTTCATTCGCTTCGTTTGGAAGATTGCAGTCCAAACGATTTGCGGTACCGTTTAATCGCATTTTTTGAAGAAAAACTTGAAGCGGAAATTTCAAATCTCACACAATCGGATTTGGAATATCACGTTTTGCGCGACGATCGGTCGCTACAAAAGCCTCCGCAACCGTTCGACAGTTGGTTTGAGGCGGATGTCGCTTTGGAATTATTAAGGAAGCGATTGCATGTTTTTTCACAATATAAAGTCGGCTTTAAACGCATTGATCTCGTTGTTGAAAGCGGCAATCAACGATTGGCAATCGAATGCGACGGCGATTATTGGCACGGTGCGGAACAATATGAAGCGGATATAGAACGGCAGCGGCAGTTGGAACGGTGCGGCTGGGAATTTTTCCGTATTCGGCAATCGGAATTTTACGCCGACAAAATATCTTGTTTGGAACCGTTATGGCAGTTGCTGAGACACCGAGGGATGATGTAGAGCATTTTAAAGTATGTGCTTCGATAAACAACAGATGGATACGTGATTTTTTATCGGATTATTTCCCCAAAAAACATTTGACATTCTCCGTAAAAATTCGCGCAATGAGGCTGATATCGAGTTTTTAACGAGAAGCCATGGCATTAAAAATACGTTTGCAGCGTTTCGGATGTAAAAATCGTCCTGCGTATCGTGTGGTTGTTGCGGAAGCGGCAATGCGGCGCGATGGTCGTTTTGTTGAGATTTTGGGTTCTTACAATCCGATTGCGAAGGATAAATCCTCGAAGGTGAAAATGGATGTGGAGCGCGCGGATTATTGGGTCTCGAAGGGTGCGCAGCCGACGGATACCGTGCGTCATCTGATGAAGGTTTCGCGTAAGGCTTCCTGAGAATTTTCGGGAGCGGTTGGGTTTTTAACCTTTAGACAAAATTGCAATGAAGATCGATGTTTTGACGCTTTTCCCGAAGATGCTGGATGGGTTTGTTTCCGAAAGTATTGTGGGGCGCGCGCTTCGCGAACAACTGTTTTCGTTGCAGATTTACAATTTGCGAGATTGGGCGAAAGATGAGCGTCGGACGGTGGACGATCGCCCGTTCGGCGGTGGTGCCGGGATGATTTTGCAGGCGGAACCGCTTGCGGAAGCCGTTGGAGCTTTAAAGAGAGAACATACGCATGTGGTGTATTTGTGCCCCGACGGATTTCCGCTGACGATGCCGAAGGTGCGCGAGTTGGCGGAGAAAGAGCACTTATTGTTGGTTTCGGGGCATTACGAAAGCGTGGACGAGCGTTTTCGGTCTCAATGCGTGGATGAGGAAATTTCCATCGGCGATTACGTTTTGACGAACGGTACGCTTCCGGCGGCGGTTTTGATTGACGCGGTGGTTCGTACGCTTCCGGGGACATTGGGTGACGAGCAGTCGTTGCAACAGGACAGTTTCCGTGAAGGTTTGCTGTCGTTTCCGCAATACACGCGTCCCGAAACGTTTCGGGGAGAGAAAGTGCCGGAGGTTCTCTTATCCGGGAACCATGAAGCGATTGCCAGATGGCGTTTGGAGCAACAAATGAAGCGGACCATTCGTCGCAGACCCGATTTGATTTTTAACTAAAAAAGCAAAAATTTAACTGAGAATAACCATGAATGACGCGATTTTGAGAGAGATTAGTGCGGAGCAGCTAAAAAAGGACATTACGCCGTTTAAGGTCGGAGATGAGATAGAAGTTGCGCTTCACATCAAAGAAGGCGATAAAAGTCGTATCCAGAAATTCACGGGAATTGTGATTTCGCGTCGCGGTATCGGGATTTCGGAATCTTTTACCGTACGTCGCGTGGCGGACGGTTACGGCGTCGAACGCGTGTTCCCATTGCATTCGCCCAATATCGCCGCCATTAAAGTCACCAAAGAGAGCGTCGTGTTGGATCGCGCGAAGATGTACTATATCCGCAAGCGTATCGGTAAGGCAGCGTCTCAGGTTCGCGAAAAGCGTTTCTTTGCGAAAAAGTAGGGCAGTTTGCCGGTTGGCTGGCTGTTTGGCAAAGATTGTACGTTTCGTTTTTTTGAATCCGTTGTTGGGGCTCCAAAGGAGCGCTCGAGGGAGTGTTGGTAGGGTTGTATCTCGGATAAGGCGTGGCATTTTTGCAAAAACGGATGCATTTGATAGAAAAACGGACGCAGGAAATAACGCATTTTTTTTGTAATCTTCTCTGAGGCTTTTGAGCGGGATTGTTTTTTATATTGGTTATAAGAATTTTTTGAACTGCATATCCCGGTTCAAAAAGGGCAGGTTACACTGCCTGCCCTTTTTATGCGGATAATTTAAAACGTACCGTTGCGATTTAGGACTGTTTATTACTTTTTATCGAATGTATTCTTGACATAATCATCTCTCCAATAGTGCTCGTGTAATTTGATTACAATATTCCAAAGTGTTAAATCCGGTTTTAACTCGGCTGCTTCCTTAACAATTTCTTCAAAGACGGATTGTTCTTTCGGGATTTTAAATTTATTCTCGTCTTTCTCTTTGTAGTCATCATATTCCAAATTTTTGATTGTATGTCCGTACTTCCTAGACCTCACAGTGTCGGCGTCCGACAACATATTGACGTATACCGTTTTTCCGTCTTGATCGAAATAAAGACCAAGTATATTCGATAGTTCATCTGGTGTGGTCCATCGGGAAAACAGTTGCCAACGCATGAACAGATCGTTTTCGGTGAAAACATTAGGTACTCCCCAGTTGTTGTCTTCAAATATATCCGATAACGGTTTCGGTAGAGAAACGGTTTTGTCGCTTTCTCCCCATTTGGATTCCAACAACAATAATTTCTTTGCAAACGTGTTTTTAAAACCCTCAAATTCTTTGGGTAAATTGAGATGCTTTTGAAGATGATGACCAATCTCGTGCGATATGCTCCCCAAATTATTTTTTTTAACATAAATCATATTGTAATAAGGTTGGTAACAAGAGCCCTCGGTATCAGTAAATCTCCATAACACACGATATTCAGGCGGTGTTATTTCGTCCAACAACAACAGTAAAGCAAGCTTATCAGAACAGACTTCGTGTACCAATGCCTCCCTGAGGTACTCGCGTGTTTTCTCCAATGCTTTGCCGGACACTTTATACGTGAACGATATCGTTTTTTTAGTGTTATCCGTAATATTTCTGAGAATAACGGGAATGCTATTGACAAAGACAGCTTTACCTACATACACTTCAATCTCATTAGACAGGTTGAGATAAATATCGCAACCCCTTAGGCTTTGCTCGCTATTGAAAAGGTTGCTTCTTAAAATCGATTCGAGAGTAATTTTACGAATAGAGTCTTTCCCACCCAATAATTTGAGTTCTTCGTCTGTTATTTCGTATTTTTTCAATTCTTCCGTTGTAACTTCCCTGGAAAGTTCTTTAAGAACATTCGTATCCTGATTTCTACGGAGCGGATTTGTTTCTAAATCATCAAGATGATCGCGGAGGAAATTCATATGATCTCCCGGTTTATATTCAATAACGGTCGGTACGGTGTTTCCAAATCCGTCCGTATCGTAAGTAACGGTTTTGATATACCCGTACTCCTCTTCGTATTCTTCAAATTCTTCGGATTCATTTTTTTTAATATTTTCTTCCAGGTGTTTCGTAATAAATTCATTCAGTTGTTCCAACGTCACCAACTCCTGAGGTTTTCTCAGTACAAAGCAGAAGCGTGGATCTACAGGGTACAGCTCCTCTTTACTGCTGTTGTTATTTTCCGTTGCATCCAGAAACACTTTTTCAAACTCCTCTTGATAACCTTCAAAGCTTTTGTTCAAGCCGAGGCGTGTTTGAAGATACTCTTCAATTCCCTTCATTACATTTTCCAGGCTTATTCGATTCGTACTCGGCTCATAAAAAGTAGATCGATTTTGAACCCATTGTACACGATAATCCGAAGGCGTCATTTCATCAAAAAGCAAAAATAAAATGACGGCTGCCCGTTTTTTATAGTCTTTCTGGCTAGCTTTCAACTGTCCGGCAAGTTGTTCCTGCATTTCTTTTAACGGGGAGCCTGAAAGTTTGTATACGATTTTTGTTGAGCTGTCTTGGTAATTCCAGGTTTCCTGCACCCTGTCTTCCTCTTTTTCATACTTAAGAAGATAACGTTGCTCTTTCACGACAACTGGAATTTCTTTCAGAATCGTGACATTGTCCGTATATGTACGGACTGTCTTCAGGAAATTCAAGTCGTCAAAAAAGTCCTTACCCTTTTTTTGCATTTCTTTGTTGAACCAACGACTTGACAGGATTGAATCAAGTGTGATCTCGTAGACCGAACCATTTCCCAATAAACTGAGTTTTTCGTCCGTTACTCCGTATTGTTCCAATGTTTTCTTTGAAACTTGTCTTGAAATATCGTCCTTCACTCCGAGACCTTTTTCATACTCATGTTCAAGACGCGCTTCACGCGCTGTATCGATCTTCCCGAGAGTGCTGTGAAGCGGTTCCAGGTCGGAACCTAAAATTTGAATAACGGCAGGCTCGTTGTTTGTTTTGTACTCGACTGTCTCAATGTCCCCTTGAAATGCTTTGTACGCTTCATTCTTTACGTCTATCTCCTCTAGAATCGCTTCCTTTAATTCCTCAGTATATCCTTCTAAAGAAGCCCTCTCAGTAACCCGAGATTTTAAATCGGGCAAAAAGGGGTTAATTTCTTTTTCAAGAAACGCCCTTAGTTCCTCCAACGTCAGGTTTTTCGGCTCTGCCTTTGAGGTCAAACAAACGCACGACAGACAAAGCGTGCCGGTTATTTTTAGTAGTTTATGCAGTGTATTCATAATCAGATTCCTTCTATTATGTTGATATAACGACGTCAAGAAAAAACTTAAATTACTTCGCCTTGATCGGAGAAAGAGGATGATTAAAAAACCGCCTTTCGCAGGAGTAAATTCCAAAAAGCCGGCACCTGGGTGCGGGGCTTGGATTTGAACCAAGGACCTTCAGGTTATGAGCCTGACGA
>DEWA01000029.1 GCA_002363035.1 Verrucomicrobia bacterium UBA3222 | reverse complement strand
GCCCGTTTTGCGCTTCCGCATAACCAAAAAGACGATTGAGGTGTTGTTTGGTATCCCATTGAAACGCCACATCGGCACAGGGATTTTTGTCGAAAAAACGAAAATTATTCGAAAACGCATCCCACCACGGCGGCGAATACGGTTCCAAGGCATTTACCAAAGCGGGCGCGACGGTTCCGTTGCAAAAAAGCTGCCCTTTTTGTTCCGAAAAATCGCAGGTGCCGTACGTTCGAAGATCGGCTTTATGTTTTTCAACATCCGACACAAACTCATTCGTCAGTTTGAAGGTTGCATCCCAGGAAAAAACATCGGCATCTTTGGAAAGTTTTGCCTCGGCTTGCTTAAACGGCTGATCGTTGACGGTAAAATCGGAAGCATTCAGCCGCACCGTCGCTTGTTGCAAATTACCTTGAATTTGCGCAACAAGCGGCGCGTTGAATAAAATGTGATACGGATTTTTCGGCACACTCGCCGCTTGACTGCAAAAGTTCGGACTGGCGATGAACGAACCCTTCGACAGCAACCATTGTTTTCGAGGCAGATGAAATAAAAATTTTCCTTTTCCTTCCAATCCGTTACCGTCGACGGAAAATTGCACCGTATTTTCGGTATCGGGTTGGAAATCCTTTAAACATCCGTGAAAATTTGGAGGTTGCGGAAAAATGTCCGTATGACCTTGGAGTTCTACCGATGAACGAGCATTTTCGAAGGTATATGTGCCGTCCGCCAGAACATGATAAATTGAGAAAAACTTCGGTGTATCGATTTGTTGTGCCCGTAAAAAAGCGGACGCGCTTCTTTCATCGAAACGCATTTGCCCGGAAACATCCGTCATCCGAATATCTCCGAAAGTTGCTTCATTGGTTTTAAACATCAGCGAAAGTTTCTCATCATCTCCTCCTGTATGCAGTTGCAAATTTTTTAAAGAAAACGCCTCCGGCTTTACACCAGCAGATGGCAGATGTTCAAGCATCTTTCTGTATCGTTGCAACGCGCGGAGCGAATGGAAGTTTCCTCGCAGCAAACCAAAAGTTTCATGTCGCGCCGACAGTAATGCGCAATAATCATTGCCGTTTTTTCGAATAAGACCATCCAGCGCATCGAATTTCCCGAAAGATGTTGCCAAAATGCCGTTTTGAATTTCGCACTGCCATCGTTCGAGAAGCTTTTCACTTTTTAAAGGCGAGAAATCAATGCGGGATGCCCCGAAAGGCATTTCCTGAAATTGACCTTCAACATCGTACAATGTTAATCGTTGTCGCGATAAAACGGCTTTGGACGTACGGAAGGGAAGCTTTAAAAGACAACAAATCGGATCGACAGGGATAAGCAGGGAGGAATTAAAAAACACGTACGTCAGCCAACCGATGCCGACGAATAGCAAAAACAGCTGGATACAAAGGAAGCGTTTCATGGATTAAGGAAAGTTCGAAGCGCATTATCCTGTTCTTTTTGATGCGTGATACGAAATAAAAAATCCGTCCATTCGGGCGTAAAGGTGAATTTTCTCTCCGCATAACCGCCGATTTGCAAACGACCGCCGATGCGTTCCGAAAAGGTTAATTCATAGGTTTTCGGGATGTGCGCGTCGTTTTCCGTTGTGATAAAAAGCGTGTAGGTATCGGTCGAAAATGTCGGCAAATCTTTATCCTCAAGCC
Source organism: Verrucomicrobia bacterium UBA3222 (assembly GCA_002363035.1). GTDB lineage: Bacteria > Verrucomicrobiota > Verrucomicrobiia > Opitutales > UBA9783 > UBA3222. The sequence continues at coordinate 9,301 of DEWA01000029.1, read as the reverse complement.
ATCGGCCGGCTTCCAAAAGTGCCAACGGTACGCCTTCATAATCGGCAGAACTTAGCGTTTCAACGACTTCCTTGAAGGGTGATTTTAGTTTCACCCGGACAACGCGTTCGTCCGAATTGAACTTCCAAACGGTTTTATCTTCCGAAAATTCAAAGTACGTTTGAAAAAATTCGGGATCGAAGGAGGTCGGTTGCATCCATAGCGGTTGGTTTGACAGCTTAACATAAGCGGCGTTTTCATCGTAATAAACGGTCGCCGAAAGAGTATCGTTCAAAGTTGTAATTTCAAAATCCAAGCGCGTTTTGTTCGCGATATTCGGCGCATTTGGCAAAAAATCCTTCACACACAACATATTCAACGTATCCATGAGTGATTGCAGGCGTACCGCGGGAACTTTTTGCGTTTGAACGGAGGTATCGCTTGTCTCAACGTGAATTGACCGCTCCCATTCGTTTTTATCCAATGGGCGAAGGATGGTTCGTGTGCCTTGCCGGCGACAGACAATTTGGCGGATTTGTGAAAATTCCAAGTCGAAAATCATCCGCTCGCACAGCATTTTGGACGCATGTAACAAGCGTTCGACGGCTTCGGTTTTGACTAAAAACAACGATGCATCACCGTTGCGTTGAGCAATATAAGTGTGTGGTTTGCTTTCTTTCGGCAACAGTTTAAGAGTTTCGGTCGTTTTTCCGTTGCTCAATATCAATCGAAGCGTTCGCTCGGCATCCGAAAAAGCACTCCGATAGGGTTGCGCCTCTTCGTCTGCCAAAAAACGTTCGATTTTTAAATATCGCAACTGTTGCGAAAGCGCATCCGCCTTTTGCGTATCAATCGGGACGGGAAGCGGTAATTTCAACGACCATGTTGCTCCCGTTCGATCCAAAAGCACCTTTTGTTGCGTCGTTTCCAGCGCGATGGTTTTCAAAGTCGCCAAATCCAATAAATAAGGGAAACACCAACGTACTGGCGGCATTTTAAGAAGGTTCAAAAACTCTCCGTTGACGGAGAAAATCTCGCGCGTTTCGGGAATAAACAGGTATATATTTTTGCCATCACCCGTCGCTTTACAGACCGTCAGTTGATATGTTTCATCCGACGTCCGCAACGTAAGCGTGCCGAGCGGCGGATCGAGACCATATTGCGATAAACCTATCGCCGAATCGGATTTAAGGACAAACTTCGGTTTTAATGTCAAAAGTACTTGCAAAAACCGATCCATAACCAAGAGATGTGCTTTTGCATCCGCGGGAGCCGTCATGCGCCATTCGGAAGCTGTTTTTCCGAAACACATCGATGTACCGTCGCGAAATTTAATATCAACGGACTGTAAATCCAACAGATGACGTTGAAAATCAAGCGTACGGATTTCGGGAGAAGATGAAGTGTCGCCGAACCGTTGATACGCGAATAAAGCTATCCACAGGGTATTCAACAGAGTTAAAACAATCGAAAAACAGAAACGAAGCATGCTATGTGTCTTTCGGATATGTTTCAGAGAAAAAACTTCAAGCTTTCCACTCTCACATTATTATACAGCGGTTTTGTTGCAAAAAGAGATATGATCTTAAGACAAAAGGCACAGTTGTTCACATCATTTATATTAGTTAAGCGACATAACGCAGGCAATTTATAAACAGCAGGCAGCGAAAAATCTTGTTTGTTGCGCAAAAAAAGGATGACATTAGTGTGGCTACTTTAGCGGGTTTTAGGTTTTCTGACAGGTTTAAAGAAAAAGCATCAAGGTAAGGTGAGTAACCGTCGAATCATCATCATAGGCAATCCGAACTGCGGGAAAACGACCCTGTTCAACGATTTAACGGGGGCGCACGAGCGGGTTGCCAATTACGTCGGGGTCACTCACGGCATTCAGAACGGAAGTTTTTTGGATAATTTCGGGCAAAAAACGACAGTGTACGATTTGCCGGGTGCCTACGGGCTGTCGGTCGGAACATCGGAAGATCGGGAAATTTTCGACTTACTCCGTCATACTGATGAACAAACGCGACTTTTGTGCGTTCTGGACGCGCGGTCTTTGGAGCGCAGTCTGTTTCTGGGAACACAGCTTTTGGAATTGGGCTTGCCGATTTGTTTTGCCGTTCATTTCTCGTTTCGCCTGCAAAAACAGGGGCATATGCTCGACAAAGCCTCCCTGGAACGTGCGTTGCCGGCACCCGTGATTTATTTGTCCTCACGGACAGCGGTACGTCGTCGGCAGTTGCGCGATGTCGTAACGCGCGATTTGTTTAAAAAAACGAATGACTTTCATATTTCATTTCCGAATGAAGGCGAAGTATTACGGGATAAATTGGCGGAAAAAATAAATCTGTCAAGCGGATGGTGCGGTTTGTTGCTGTTGCAGGATCGTGCGCAACGAAAGGCGTTCACGACGGAGCACGAGGAGCGTTTCGTTCAAACGGAGGAAGCTTTAAATCAAACCGTTACGAATTGGAAAACACAGGCAACGACCGCGCGTTACCGATGGATTGAGAATGTGGTCGCGCAATGCATTCGGCACGTTTCAGGACAACCTTCGTCTTTTGATTGGGATCGGGTGTTTCTGCATCCGTTTTGGGGGTTGGCGACAATGGGAATGATTGCGTTTTCGATGCTCTTGACGGTTTTTACGCTTTCGGAATATCCGATGCGGCTGTGCGAATGGGGGATCGAATCGCTTCAAAGCGGACTCAAAGCGTGGTTGCCCGATACGTGGTGGCGTTCGTTGCTGACGGAAGGCGTTTTGGGCGGTTCGGGGAATGTTTTGCTGTTTTTGCCGCAATTTGTTCTGGTGATTGCCTGCCTCGGAATTTTGGAAAACACAGGTTATCTGGCGCGCGTCATGTTTTTGCTGGATCGATGGATGAAAAAAATCGGTCTTTCGGGATCGTCGTTCGTGGCACTCGTTTCCTGCTACGCCTGCACCGTTCCGGGCATCATGCAGACGCGTTGCGTTTCCAATCGCCAGGAGCGCTTAACAACGCTCTTTGTGGCACCCTGGGTGAATTGCGCCAGTCGCGTCCCTATCTACTTGTTGCTGATTTCACTTTTGTTTAAAGACATGACGCCGTGTGGCAAAACGTTGCTGGTAATTGCCATTTACATGACGGGTTTGGCGGCGGCGTTGTTGTTGGCGGCGGCAATACGTACTTTTTTCTTCAAAACCCGCGGTTCGGTGTCCGTTGCCGAAGTACCGCCGCTTCTCAGCCCGCAATGGACGTACATTTTAAAGCTGATGAAGTCGCAAACACTCTTTTTTCTACGGAAAGCGGGCACGGTGGTGTTGGCGTGCAGTATTATACTCTGGCTTTGCCTACACACGAAGATAACGCGTTCCGGAGAAACAGTCGACTGTGTGCATTGGGTCGGCGAAAAATTGGAAAAAGTTTTGCGTCCGATCGGTTTCGACGGCAACCTGGGCATTGCGTTGCTGAGCTCCTTCGATGCGCGCGAGAATTTTATTTCCACCTTGGGCGTCCTGTATAATGCGGATGCAAAGGAACCGGGTTGTTTGCGCGAATATCTGCAACAGGCAAAGGACGCCGAAGGGAAGCCGATTTATTCGTTTGCAACCTGCGTATCGTTGATTTTGTTTTTCATGTTTTCCCTGCAATGCATCGGGACGTTGATGTTGGTCAAGGCGGAAGCTCAAACGTGGCGTTTGCCGTTGTTGCAGTTTATCTTCATGAACGGCTTTGCCTACGTGCTGTGCTTTGTGGTTTATCGGGTGCTGCGATGATAATTATCGTCGGGAACAGTGTAATAGCAGATATTTAAAGCAGGGTGGGGAACATTGTTGCCAAAAATGCTCCGTTTAGAAATCGCGTATGTCGTTTAACGAAAAAACAAAATTTCATAAAAAAACAGAGGTTGTTCGGAAAAGATTTTTGCATCGATGTTTGAAGTTTTGACACAGACGCATTTACAATGATTGAGGATGGAGGCGGTTGGGCAACAAAGTTCTTCGGAACAGATTAATGTCAATCTTCCGTGGCATGCGGGTGTTTTTGTTGTCAAATCCATTTCATCCGTACTCGCCGTTTATAAACCATGCGGTGTTCGGTCGCATCCTAATGATAACGAAATTTGTCAGCAGGCGTTGCTGGAAGCACCGTACGATTTGGAAAAAGAAGCCTACAAAATCGGCGAAAATTACATTTACCTCCTCAATCGCTTGGACAGCCCGACATCGGGGTTGATGTTGTTGAGCACGGATTTTGAAGCAACGCAACAGGTGCGCGCACTTTTTAAAATACATCGCGTGCAAAAAATTTATCATGCGATCGTTAAAGGATTTTTCCCCGAAAAGCCGCTTGTTTGGCGCGATTGCCTGGATGTTCAACACAAAGGGGCTTACGTTCGAACACGCTGTACCAAGGATCGCGGTATGTGGGCAAAAACCAAAGTCTGCCTTTTAAAAACCATACGTTTTAAAAACGAAACCATGAGTTTAATCGAACTTCAACCGCTCACGGGGCGTACACACCAACTGCGCGTGCAATGTGCCGCCCGCGGTTTCCCGATTTTGGGCGACAGAACGTACGGCGACTTTGCATGGAATAAACGTTTAAAAGCAGAACGGCTTTATCTACATGCAGAGAAGGTTTCTTTTATCTTTGGTAAGATAACTTTCGAAGCCAAATATCCTTCGGAGTGGGATTTTGGGAAATGCGCAATCGAATGTAGTTGGTTGCAAATGTAAAAACAAGATGCGATAAGTTTAACAAAATTTTATAAAATTGTCAATACTTTTCGTAGGTTTTTTTATTGTTCGGAAGTGTTTTTAGTTATTGTTTAAAAAGGTTATTTTTTTGCAATACCGACGCGGATAATCGTTGGATTTTGGATTTTTAAGCAGATATTTTAAAAACAGTCGTACGCGCAGGGATACATATATACAACAAACGTGTACCACGCAGGTATTGTCTAAAACGGTAAATTACGCTTTTTGGTGAAAAAATCCGCTAAATGTACCGTTCCCCATCAGATGTTAAATACTCGATGACGTTTTTTCCCCTTGTTTCACCAACCAACATCGCAACAACCCCAAAGCCGTCACCGTGACGGCGTTTTGAAAAATCTGCCGATCCATGGCATCCTCCAAATGTTCGAGTGGCAAAAGATAGGTGGCGCAATCTTCCGTCGGGTCGAAATCCGTATCGCACGTTTTTTCGCAATTTTGCAGGAGATAAAAATAAATGTGCGAATTAAAACAAGCCGGATTGAAATAACAAGCGTAAAGTAAGATCGGATTTTCTCCCGTATAACCGCTTTCCTCGCGCAATTCGCGGTGCAGGGCATGTATTGGATCTTCACCTTTTTCGATACCGCCACCCGGAAGTTCCAACGATAAGTCTTTACACCCGGGACGAAATTGGCTGACAAGCACCAGTTCGTTTTTCGAAGTAATCGCAAGGCAGATAACGACATCCTTGCCGTCGATGACATCGAAATCAACCGAGCTCTTGGAATTATGCGCGCGGCAGGTGTACAAATTGCCGAAAAAGTACGAACCCTTCGTTGTTTCGGCATCCACAACCCACGGTTCGGGACGCTTCTTATCCCATGTCCATGAAGGTTTTTTCTCAGTCATCGCGTCTTCGGGATAACATCGACAAGTAATACAGCAACGTTCCGAGGGAAGCAATGAACGCCGCAACGTACGTGAATGCCGCCGCATTTAAGGTCTCGCCGACGCCGACTTGCTCTTCCTCGTCGATAATCGATAATCCCGCCAAAGCTTTTTTGGCGCGGCGACTGGCGTCAAATTCCACCGGAAGCGTCACAAGCTGGAAAATCGCCAAAATGAGATAAATATACACCGCAATTTTAATCAATCCGAGGAAATTGAGAAAAACTCCGCCGAGAATCACAAACGGCAACAGCTGACAGGAAAAATTTGTTACGGGAATCAACGCCGAACGCCACTGTAATGGCGCATAAGCTTCTTTATGCTGAACGGCATGCCCGGCTTCATGCGCCGCAACACCCAGCGCCGCCAAGGACGTGCCGTTGTAATTATCTTCACTGAGCGCCAACCGCCGATGGATTGGATCGTAGTGATCGGTTAATTTTCCTTCGATACGGACAATTGCCACATCGTGAATGCCGGCTTGCTCCATCACCGCCGCCGCCGCATCCTTCCCTCGAACACCGCTTTTGGAACGTACCTGCGACCATTTCGAGTATTTGGAATGTACCTGAAACTGCGCCCATAACCCCAGAACAAGCGGCAAAATAATGTAATAGAGATATTCCTGCATGCCTTTATTATACTTCCAGCGTTACCCGCGTTCGCAAGATTTTTTTCAAAACCGAGTGTATTTGTTTTTACAAAGGCGTCTATAAGCAATTTTCGATAAATTCGGCAAATTTTTTTGCCGAATAAAACATAGCTTTTGCGAATACAAAGCACGGCACCCACACCCGTTTTTTTCACTAATACGGTGCTTTAAATTTTTACTTTTCCGCTTCCGAAGTACCCGAAAAATTTTTGATGTTTGTTTTTTAAAAAAATCGGGTCGATATTGTTGACAGGTGGGAGATTGTGGGGGACAATGTAACAAAGTGGTGAACTTATAAGGCGTCGATACCTGCATGGGAATTTTGGGAAACATTTTTGTCGGTGAATTTTCGCACCAGTTGGATGCGAAAAACCGCCTGTGTATCCCGTCAAAATGGCGATTTGTCGGCGATGAAACCGATGCATACCTGGCGCTTCCGAACCCTATCGGTTGTATTACGATTTATCCGCCGAAGATGGTGGCGCGTTTGGAAGAAAAAGTGTCGGCGGTCAGTCTGGGAGATACGAAAGGACAAAAGGTACTCGCAAAGTTATTTTCTCAAGCCGATACGTTCGGTTGCGATAAACAAGGACGCATTACGCTGTCCGAAAAGCTCATCCGACATGCACATTTGGAGAAAAACGCATTGTTGGTCGGCAGTTACGCGACTTTCAACATTTGGGAACCGGAGCGTTATCGCATGTACAGTGAGGTTTCGTTCGAAGACGAGGAGAACGAAATGAGCAACTTGTTGCAACAGTTGGGATTGTAGAATGGAAGGGCACACACCGGTTTTAAAAACAGAAATCCTGCAGGCGTTTAAGGACGTTTGCGGAACGGTGTGGGACGGAACGTTCGGCGGTGGCGGACATTCCGAAGCTCTGTTGAAACAAAACCCTTCTTTATATATTGTTGCGACCGATACCGATCCGGAAGCGTCTGGACGTTCGGAATATCTGAAAAAAGAATTTCCGACGCGCTTTGAGTTTTTTCAAATCAACTTTTCTGAAATCGCCGACCTGCATCGAACCTTTGAAGGCGTCCTGTTGGATTTGGGAGTTTCTTCGTTCCAACTTGAAACACCAAGGCGCGGGTTTTCGTTTCGCAATGAAGGTCCGCTCGACATGCGGATGAACCCGACTATCGGTTTGTCGGCGCGCGATTTTTTGAAAAAAGCCTCTCCCGAAGCATTGACACAAGCTATTCGCGAATACGGCGAGGAGCCGCAGTGGCGATCGGTCGTGCGGGCGATTTTGGAACATCGGGAAAACGAAAACTGGGAAACAACGACGGATTTTGTTGCTTTCCTGGAACGGCATACGTCGATTGCCAAATCCAAAAAGCCTCACCTACATGCGGCGACGCGCGTGTTCCAGGGGTTGCGTATTGCGGTCAATGACGAACTGAACCATCTGGAGCGCGGATTAAAGGCGGCTTTTGAATGCCTAAACTCCGACGGTTTATTAGCGGTGATTACGTTCCATTCGCTGGAAGATCGTATCGTGAAGCGGCATTTCTACGATTGGTGCGGTCGCAGTCTGACGCGGGACGATGCGCAACCGCGACAGTTAAAAACGGTGCGGGCGACATTGGTGACACGCAAACCGATAACGGCGACGGAGGCTGAGGTTGCATCCAATCCGAGAGCACGTTCGGCGAAACTGAGAATTTTAAAAAAGTTATGAATATGAAACTCCTAAAGTATAAATACGGGATTGTCGCCTTTTTTTGCCTGGCGACAACGGGTGCGTTCAGTCTGTTCGGCATGCGCTATGCCGCTTCCAAGCAGGCCTTGCAGATAAAAAATCTGGAAAGGGAACTGCAAAAGTTACGGACGCTCGATCGGCGCATGGATCTTTACCTGGCGCATTGGCAACATCAACAGGGAATTCTTTACGCAAAACATTCGGCACGGCGTATGCTTTGGATTAACAACGATAACCGCCTTCCGGTGAAAATTTCTTTGGCTTATAACCGCTGATGTCACCGTTGTTTTCAAAACGCTGTTATGCCGTCGTCGCACTGTTTGCGACTGGATTTGCGGTCATTGCTTCGCGTTTTCTTTACCTGGGATATTACGGACATCGGTTTGACGGATTTCTAAAAAGCGCACGCCAACGTACCCGCATCATTCCCGCTTCGCGCGGAACCGTCATCGATTGCAAAGGGCATCCCTTAACATTGCAACAGTCCGTCTATGACGTCGGCGTCGATTTAACGCAAATTTTGGAGAAAGATCGCGAAAAATTGCCGTTATTGGCGGATATTTTGAAGCTTTCGCCGTCCGATTTGGAAGATCTTTGGAAGCCGTCGCAAATTCGATGGAAATCTCTGGCGAAAGAGGTCTCTGAAGCGTCTTACGAAAAGATTAAAGCCCTGCGCATTAAGGGCGTGTACGGTAATCGTAAATTTCAACGGCGTTACCTGCATGCGCCGAGCATGAGTTACATCGTCGGTTTCATCAATACCGAAGGGCAACCCGTTTGCGGCATCGAAAACTTGATGCAGTTTTTTCTCAAAGGACAGGACGGTTGGGTGGCGTACGAAGTGAACGGGAAAGGCGACGAAATGCGACAATACCGCAAACATACTCTCGAGCCGACGGACGGTTATACCGTTGAACTGACGTTGGACGACCGAATTCAGCAGTCGGTCGAAGCAATTTTATCGGAAGCGCGGGAACGCCTTCATGCGCAATCTATTCAGGCGTTGGTGACGCATCCCGCGACGGGCGAAGTCCTGGCGTGCGTGACGGTTCCCTTTTTCGATTCCAATCACTATCGACGATATAGAACGGAAGCATTGACCAACGTTGCGCTTTCGAATGTCTATGAACCCGGGTCGGTTTTTAAAGCCGTCACCGTTGCCGCGGCACTCGATTGCGGTGCCGTTAAAACAACTGATATCTTCAACTGCGGATTGTCGAAAGCACTTTATCGCGGGAAAGAATTGCCGTTGCCGAAAGATTGGAAGACGTTCGATCAAACGATGGACGTCGGCGAAATTTTGCATCATTCCAGCAA
>DEWA01000002.1 GCA_002363035.1 Verrucomicrobia bacterium UBA3222 | reverse complement strand
AAAAGGGGATGAAACGGAAGGAAAGATCGGAAGCAAAACTCGCTGTTACCTCCGTATTTTCGCCGCTATTCCTTACTCCCGTCAGGCACAACAGTTGAATATCATGTTGCTTAAAATCCTCGCTGTGTTCCCGCGCCCACTGCGTCAACACCCGCGCGCCCTGACTGCCGCCGACCACGACCAGAAGCAGTTTTTTCGGGTCAAAGCCCAACCGTTGCTTGGCGACGGCTTTGTCGACTTTTTGAAATTCCCGCCGTATCGGAAAACCGCAGACTTTCATGCGAAGGTGTTGTTTTTGAAAAATCTCGGGGACGTACACCGTTGTCGCCCAACGTCCCAGGATTCGAACGGCGCGCCCTGGGATGCGGTTGGCTTCGTGTAAAAAACAGGGTTTGCGCAGTAATTTTGCCGCCAAAATAATGCCGACGTTGGTGAAGCCGCCGAAGCCGATCACCGCATCCGCCTTTGTTTGTCGCAACAAACGGAACGATTGGAGGATGTTTTTAAAAGTTGCCCAAAGACACCGCGGCAGATTGGAAAGCTTTTTTGAAAAGCCGATGCCCGACAGGGGAATAAACGTCAACTCGGGATAGGCGCGGCAGAGTGTTTGGTCGACGCGCTTTTCGGAAATTAAAAGTTCACATACATGCCCGCGCGCCGTCAATTCCTGCGCAACGGCGATCCCGGGCGACAGGTGTCCGCCCGTTCCGCCGCAGGCGATGAGGAAGTGCTTTGATTGCATCACGTCAGAATTATTCTGACACCCGCTATGAAGGTTTCAAGCAGGGATGTCCCGAATATCGGTGTTGTTGCATAACCGAAAACCATTAACCCGCTCTTTGCAGAAAAGAAACATGCGAAACAACTTCGGGCATTTGGAAAACATTCCCGAAAATAATCGCGTTTAACGAACCAAAGTATGTGTTCTTGGACATATATAGTAATGCTATTTATTGCGTTCTGCTTTGTCGCACGTACCTTCGAAAGTTCCAAGCGTATCGATGCCGATATCGCAGGTACGAAATCGCTCACGCTTGCATGCTTTACCGTATTCTGACGGTTCGTCCTGACGTTCGATGAACGGGCGAACGTTAGCACATCTTATATTTTAACCGCCGCAGCGGCGAATAACAATCGCGCGATAAATTCGTCAGCAGACCGATAAAGCAGGCATTGGTGACCAAATTTGAGCCGCCGTAGCTCAAAAACGGCAGGGCGAGCCCTTTGGTCGGCAACAATCCCGTAATAACGCCCAAATTGAGAAACACCTGTGTTGTCAGAAAGCAGACGGTGCCCAAACCGATGTAAAACAAAAACAGTTCGGTGTGGGCGCGAGTAATTTTTAGACCGCAATAGGCGATGCCGCCGAAGCACAGCAGAACAAGCATCATATGGACAATCCCGAGCTCTTCCGCCAAAACGGCACCGATAAAGTCGTTATGCGCTTCGGGAAGAAAGAAAAACTGTTGTCGTCCCTGACCGAGACCACAACCGAACCAACCTCCCGATGAAAACGCCAGCAGGCTTTGCCACAGCTGATAACCGCTTTTGGTGCGATTGGCTTCGAGATCCAAAAACGCCAGAACGCGATTGAGACGGACGGGATTTTGATAAATCGCAACGCCGAACAACAATAATGCGCCGACCGCGGCAGGTATAATATAGATCCAACGAATGCCGCGTACGAACAGCAACAACGCGGCGACCGTTCCGAAAAGTGCTGTGGTTCCGAAATCGGGTTCGAGCATCAGCGACGCACAAAAAACACCAACGCATGCGATCGGTCGCACAAAGCCTTTGAAAAAGCTCTTTTCATGCATGTGATTTGTTAGGAAGTAAGAAAAAAAGAGAATAAAACCGACTTTTGCCGGTTCGGACGGCTGAAAACGCAGACTGCCGCTGCCAATCCAACGGCGCGAACCCTTAATGCAACGACCGAGCCCCGGGATAAATACCGATACCAGTAATCCGATCGTCAGCAACCCGATCCACGGTCCGAAACGTTCCAATTTTCGAAGCGGGAAAAAGGTGAAAGCCAAAAAACAAACACCCGCGACACCGCACCAGGCGCATTGTTTTATAAAGTACGTATAGCCGCGCACCAACGGCTGCGTCGCACTGCACAACATCAACAATCCGTAAGTCAGTAAAACAAGGCTGCAAAAAAGAAGTCCGTTGCGGGCACCTCTCAGGTCATATTTCATTGTACATCCAGCGGAACCACCGGCATGTCTTTGTTTTCTTCGAACAAATCTTTGAAATCATCTTCCTCGAACGTCGAAGAGGGCTTGGGCGCGTCGGAAACTTCGGCTTTGGAAGCATAGGGTTCCGCCTCGCGATGTCTTTCGACGGGCATTTCTTCGTATCGCGGTTCCGAAAAAGACCGCGTGCGAACAGGCTTTTCGAAGGATTTCCCGGAATGGGAAGATTTTCTTTCCGTTGTTCGAGACCGCTCCTTCAGCCGCAACACCTGACCGACCTGCAACTGTTCCGGATTTTTTAAATCATTCAGCCGCGTCAATTCCGCCACCGACCGACGGCAACGTTTGGCGATGAGCCATAAATTATCGCCCGCTTGTACCGTGTAGGTGTCGCCTTCGATGGGAGCCGCATCGGATTTTGAAGACGCATTGCGGGATTTTTCGCTCATGGGAGCTGTGCCGGAAAGATATAACTTTTGACCGACGTAAATCATATCCGACTTGAGCCGATTTTGTTCGCGCAGTTTGGCAACGGTTGTCCCGAATTTTTTGGCAATTTTACCGAGCGTATCGCCTTTTTGAACCGTATAAGTCCCGTCTCCTCCTGTCGGAGAATGCGCTACGGCACTTTTCGGCACCAAAATCATCTGTCCGACCGACAGCGTTGCGTTACGGTCAAAGCCGTTCATTTGTTGCAGTTCGAACAGAGAAATTTGAAAGCACTTGGCGATCTTCGAAAGCGTATCGCCTTTTACGACGCGGTACGGCTCAACTTCTCCCGAAAGAGAAGAATCGGCGGACGAGCCGCCTTGCGGAATGGAAAGCACCTGCCCAATGCGGAGCTTGTTTTTGTTTTTAAGCTGATTTTCCTGCATTAACTGCAACACCGAAACGTGAAAACGATGTGCAATTTTTGTCAGCGTATCGCCTTTGCGCACCACATAGGTCGTGATCCCGTCCGGTACAATCGGCGAAAATGTCGGCTCCTCTACGGGTATCGGTTCAAAAACGGGCTCTTCGACCACAATCGGACGGCGCGGCGTTGCACGAACGGGTCGCGGTTGCTCCTGCGTCGGCTCATCGGGAGAGGGGGCATTTTGTACTTTTCCGCTTCCGACAACGGTCGAATTTTCGTTTGTGACAATCTCGGGCGAAGATTTCTGCCATAAATTGCACCCCTGCAACAGCAAGCACGCCACCGATAGAAAAACGCGCCCGAAGTGTCTTTGAAGGAAAAGAAAGAAACGCATAGACACCTTCTATGATAACCGATGTGCGTTTAATGACAACTTTTTTGTGTAAAAAAACCATTTAGACGGTTGCTTTTTTAATCGCAATCCATCGTTGAATTTCGAAGGTATCGGTTTTTTTCAAAATTTCCTCTTTTTTAAAAAGGTGTTCGAACGGCGGAAAAAACGCATCGCCGTCGTACGTTTGGAAAATGACCGACAGAAGCAGTTCATCACAGATCGGCAACAGTTGCGCATAAACCGAAGCCCCGCCGCAGACCCATACGGTTTTGACGGTTGCGGGGATTTGCGCAATGTCGGTAATCACGCGAATTCCTTCCGCAGAAAAGGTATGATGTGTCAAAACGTACGTGGTGCGTTGCGGCAACGGACGCGATCCCATTGATTCGAAAGTTTTGCGCCCCATCAATAATGTTTGATGCAACGTTGTTTGACGGAAATGTTGCAATTCTTCCGGCAGATGCCACGGCAACCGATTATTCCGACCGATGACGCGGTTGGATGCCATGGCGGCGATGGCTTTAAACGTCACCATTAAACGGCGACCTCCGCTTTAATCGTCGGGTACGGGTCGTAATTTTCCAATCGAAACGATTCGTACGTAAAGTTGTCGATATCCGTCACCTCCGGATCCAACGTCAGTGTCGGGAGTTCTTTTGGTGTACGCGACAGTTGCGTTTGAACGGCTTCGAAGTGGTTTTTGTAAATGTGCGCATCGCCCAACGTATGAACGAAGGTACCGGGTTTTAAACCGCACACCTGCGCGATCATGTACGTCAGCAGCGAGTAGGAGGCGATGTTGAACGGAACGCCCAGGAATAAATCGCCGCTGCGTTGGTACAGCTGGCAATCGAGCCGACCGTCGGTATGGACGTAAAACTGAAAAAACGCATGACACGGCGGCAACGCCATGTATTTTAATTCACCGACGTTCCACGCCGAAACAATGTGTCGCCGACCGAACGGTTCCTTCTTGATGCCTTCGATGAGGGTCTTTATTTGATCCGTCGTTTGCCCGTCGGCACCTTTCCAATGCCGCCATTGGGCACCGTACACCGGACCGAGATTTCCGTCTTTATCTGCCCATTCGTTCCAAATGCGGACATTATTTTCCTGCAAAAACCGAATGTTGGTTTCGCCTTTGAGAAACCACAGCAGTTCGTAGGCAATCGATTTAAAGTGTACCTTCTTGGTCGTCAACAGTGGGAAGCTTTTGGAAATATCGATTTTCATCTGTGCCCCGAAAATGCTGACGGTGCCGACACCGGTGCGGTCTTTACGATCTTCGCCGTGAGCAAGAACGTGCTTTAGGAGATCCAGGTAGAGTTGCATAGATTGACTGTAACGAGGTTGAATGTATCTTTGTACAAGATATCTTTTTTATCTCTGCATTGCCTCAGGCAACTTGCGTTGTTGAATTTCCTCCCGTAAAATCGCGATAATTTTCTCCAAGGCATGCGTGCCGTTGTTGTGCGGTTGGCAACGGGAGCGCACCGAAACGGAATGCATCTCTTTTTCTTTTGCGCCGACGACAAAGCTATAGGGCACCTTATCACTTTCCGCCGCGCGGATTTTGGCATTGAGCGTTTCGGAGCGGTCATCAACGGAACAGCGGATGTGCGCCACCTTGAGGCAGGCATGAATTTCGTCCGCATAAGGAATTAAATCGTCCTTAATCGGCAAAATACGTACCTGTTCGGGTGCCAGCCAAAGCGGGAAATCACCGCCGAAATGCTCGATCAGCAGACCGCAAAAGCGTTCCATCGAACCGAACGGCGCGCGGTGGATCATGATCGGCACGTGCGGCTGATTGTCGGAACCGACGTAGCGAATGTTAAAGCGGTGCGGCAGGTTGTAATCGATTTGGATGGTACCGAGTTGCCATTCGCGCCCGATGACGTCGCGCACGATAAAGTCCAGCTTCGGTCCGTAAAACGCCGCTTCGCCGAGTGCTTCCGTTGCCGGTTGCGACAACTGTTGTGCCGCCTTTCGCAATCCGTTTTCGGCTTTTTCCCACAACGCATCATCGCCGATGTATTTGTCGGATTTCGGGTCGCGCAACGAAATCCGTACGCGGTAATCGCTCATACCGAGCGTCGTAAAGATGGTATTAATGAGCTTCAGACAGCCGGACAATTCCGCCTCCAGCTGATCTTCGCGGCAGAAAATGTGCGCGTCGTCCTGCGTAAAACCGCGCACGCGCGTCAATCCGCTCAGTTCTCCCGACTGTTCCCACCGATACACCGTTCCGAATTCCGCCATGCGAATCGGCAAATCGCGGTACGAGCGCGGTTGCGACGCGTATAAACGCACGTGCATCGGGCAGTTCATCGGCTTCAACAGGAAGCCGTCAACATCCACTTTCTCCTCCAAACGCTGCCGCAATTCTTCGCAGGAATGCGATGTTTCCAACGCTTCGTTCCATGCGTCGCGCTCCCAAATCGGCGCAAACTGCGATTCCTTGTAATAGGGATAGTGCCCGGAGATCTTGAATAAATCCAGTTTCCCGATGTGCGGTGTCGTCACCTGTACGTAATCCTGCTTAATAAGCTCCTCCTCCAGAAACGCTTGCAGTTGCTTGCGTAAAATGGTGCCTTTCGGCGTCCACAACACCAGCCCCTGCCCAACCAAATCGTCAATAACGAATAAATTCAACCGTTCCCCGAGTTTGCGGTGATCGCGTGCCTTTGCCTGCTCTAAACGCTGTAAATGGGCATCGAGCTCCGCTTGGGAGAAAAAAGCGGTTCCGTAAATGCGTTGCAGTTGTTGGTTGTGTTCGTTGCCGCGGTAATAACAGCCGGCAATCGACAGCAACTTGAACGCTTTGATGTACCCGGTGCGTTCGATGTGCGGACCGCGACACAAATCCAGGAAATCGCCGCTGCGGTACAGCGAAACAACCTCACCTTCGGGAATATCCGCCAAGCGTTCCAGTTTGTACGGCTGATGCAGAGCTTCCAGTTGTTTTCGTGCTTCTTCGCGCGATACCTCCAGGCGTTCAAACGGCACATCTTCCGCGACAATGCGCTTCATTTCCGCTTCAATCGCCTCCAAATCTTTCGACGTCAGCGTTCGCGGTAAATCAAAATCGTAATAAAAACCGTTTTCAATCGCAGGTCCGATGTCATATCTTGCCTCCGGGAACAACCTCAACACCGCCGCCGCCAACACATGTGCCGTCGAATGTCGCAAACGATGCAAATCATCGGACGGGGTTAAGGGGGAAGATTGGTGCGATGCAACGGATGACATACGGGACTATAGTGAAGGAATGGAGGGGAAAGGCAAGGGGAAAGAGGCGTTCCACAAGAGCTTACGACGTGCGTAAAGGA
>DEWA01000035.1 GCA_002363035.1 Verrucomicrobia bacterium UBA3222 | reverse complement strand
GTGTTAATTCCGTCGCTGAACTTATGAGAAGTTTTCGGTGTTTAATCGATTGCCTTATCTTCCGGACGGTTCTCATACTTCGATTGTCCACGAAACAAAAAAATAATCGTTCGAATTGTTCGGATACGATCGAAATGGAGCGAATGAGGCAGTCAGGAGCTTTCGGGAGTTTATGAGAAGTTTTCGGCGTTTGGTAATTTTTTCCCTTATTTACCTCCCGATTGCGTTTCTGTCGCAAATGCTCGGGCAAATGTTTTTAGTGAGTATCGATCTTTACGGTTTGTATTTCATGGCGGCGGTGTGCGGTTCAGAACGGACGGAAGCGGTCATCGCGGCAATCGTTTCAGGCTTTTGGACGGATGCGTTGCAAACGGAGTGTTTGTTCGGTCTGTCGGCACTGTTATTGTCCGCCTTAACCTTTGCCTGCCACAGACAAAGTTGGCGCGTGGTGTTGGAAGCACACGCGCGGATTCTTTCCGTTTGCGCGCAATGGTTCCTGCAGGGGACTTATTTACTTTGCGCTTTTGCCGTTACGCATACCTCTGTATGGTATTTGCAATTTTACCTCGGGTCGTTTTTGGTATCCGCCGTCCTTACGGCAATCCTCACACCGCCGTTGTTGCGTTTTCAGAAGAAATTCTTTGTGTAGCGCGAAATATCCTTAAATCTTAATTTTTCGCTGTTTTCGCCGTCTTTCCCAACTCTCTGACATCTATCCTTCTTCCATACTCAATTTCCTCTCCTATTTTCTCGCCGTCATACATTTTCAACGACCAGGAAAAGTGATATTCATCCGACGCAACCCCCTGCAAATACCAGCCTTCCTTATACGAAAACAACCGTCCTGCGTAACCGAAACCGCCGAGAGAGCAAATCACATGGTCACATCGGGAGATGCAGTACAAATCCAAATACCCCTTCGAACCGTCGTTTTGGTCGCAGACGCGGCAAGCGATATCTCCATCCAATGCGGGCAAAATCCTTTCCCGTACCCAACCGCAATCGTCCGAGAAAAAGAAAAATTTCACATTCGGATCGAGGGAATGAATTTTTCGTACGGCAAGGATGAAAAACTCCGCTTGTGTCGGATGTGTACCACCCGCACCGCGCGCGTAGTCGTCGCGCCGCACGTGTACTGCGCAGGATTTGTGAGCGTTGATATCGTTTAATAAATCTTTGCAGGTGTCGACATCAATTGGGCAGAACTTATTTTTTAGAACACTGAAGCCATATTTACAAGCTTCACGAGCGACTAAATTGCGGTGCCGAAAGATCCTGGCATACGGATCCTTCAATCGACTGTCATGCTCCCGGAATTCAATCGATGGGAACGCGTCTTTCAGTTGAAACGTCCGTGGAAGATGAGGAATGGCGCCAGAACCAGCTACTTGTTGCCCATATTCATATTCCACTGATACATGAAACCTCTCATGAAGCAGCAAACCATAACCGTACCAACCGATCTGATCTGCCAAACCACCACTCATTTGTATCACCGCCGTCCTGACATTAAACGCTTTGCACGTCATCAGGTCAAAGGCAAGACCGGTTTTTTCCAGTATTTTGATCCTCATCTGGATAAGAGACATTTTGACATTCCTGGCTATTGCGATAATCCCATCGTTTCTTATCTTACCCGTCACGGAAAAAACGATTATTACCAGAGCAAGAGAAACGAGAATGAAAAAGGTTTTCAAAAAAGACCGATAACTGAAAAACATAATCTACTTTCAGAGTATAAAGGAGAAAAAATTATTTCAAGTTTTTTTGAAAACAAAAATTACGGGTACTCTAGACATAAAAATTGTGGCAATAATGTGTTCCGTGAGGTAACCAGTTTTTTTAAAAAAATGTCGGTTACAATACTTTATATCTTACATAGATGAAAACTTGTGTTATGTTCAAAAGTACGTTTCTTATATCGAAAGATATATGTTTGTGACAGGCTTTTTTGTTCGTGAAAGTAATCTATTTATATTCTGCAATGGTGCTTAAGATTTTTCTTCGGAAAATACTAGCAAGGAGAGTTACGACGAGAAATACACAATCAGTTTATCTACCGGAAATATATAAAAATTATATTTGGTGTGTCACATATTGCTATTGATGTTTTATATTGACACTATTTTTAATATCTTTAAAAAGTACCTGTTCGCTATTTTGCTAGATTTCCCACCGCACGCTCTCAATTTTTCCATCCACCAGCGCATTGAGGGTTTTCAATAACTGTTCCGATTTGAATTGTAATTTCTGGCGCACAATCGCGTCGGGAGCTTTGAGCCACAGAGCACTCCAGCGATCCAGGCGTTCGGGAATGACGGATTGGAATTCCGTGCCGCGAAACCAATCGTTCCAGTGTGTTTGTAGGATTTGGAACGTCGGCGAGTACAGCTTTGCCGTACGTTGAACGGTTTGGTTTAAAACCTGCGCAAACGGCTTCGGCGGTAGTAAAGGACGTTCGAAACCGCTTGTCGGTACACCGCGAAAGGCGGCAATCAGACGCAGGTTTTCGCGTGAAAACTTCAATCCCGCAGACGATTGCTTTTTCGTAAAAACCACGGCTTCCTAGGCGAAACGTTCAATTTCCAATTCGGCGATGACGGGACGTTTCGGCGTCAGGCAGAAAGCGGAACGGAAGCATTCCAATGCCGCATCCAAATTCGAGCCGTCGTTATAGTGAATTTCCAGCAGCGTATCGCCCGAAACAGTCGGCGTGCCGGCTGTCATGACGTTGCAAATGCCGACCGCGGGATCCGCTTTATCGGAACCGTCCGACTGCATCAGAAGCTCGAGTCCCTTCTCCAACAGCGCGACATCCACCGAATGTACATATCCGCGTTTTGCGATTTGCAATTTATACATGTGCTTGGCTTTCGGGAACTTTTCCGGATGTTCCAAATACGAAACATCGCCGCCCTGCGCCTTAACCATGGCTTTGAATGTTTCAAATGCCGAACCGTTGTTTAAGTGCTCCGTGACGGTTTTCTTCGCCGACAGCGTCGAACCGCAAACCCCCGACAAACGCACCATCTCCATACCGAGCTTGATGATGAGATCCAGCAAAACCGGGTCGCCACGACCGTGTAACAGCTCAATAACATTTTTAATTTCCAAAACGGCACCGACCGCATTCCCGATCGGTTGACGGATGTTGGAAGACAATACGACACAGCGGTGTTTGAGCGAACGCATCGTGCGCACGACCATGTTTGCCAAGGATTGTGCCGCGTCGTCGTCTTTAAACAGCCGACCCTTGTTTTTAATGTCCAGTACGACATTTTCTGAACCGACCGACAGCAGTCGGCTCAGAATACTGCTCGCCAGCAACGGAATAATTGCTTCGGTTGCGGTATTCTTTCGTATACTGCTTAAAATTTGATCGACCGGTACCGTTTGTTTCGGTTGCGAGCAGAAGCAACAGCGGATTTTCTTCAACTGTTGAATGCAACTTTTAATTGGCAAATCCGTTTGAAATCCCGGAATGGCTTGCAGTTTGAACAAATCGTTGCACACGAGCGATTCCGTCGCATCCGTCATGGTCGGAACCACGACGCCACAGGCGGCAACGAGCGGCGTCACTACCAACGCGCACGGATCGCCGAGACCGCCGATGCCTCGAAAACCGACCTTCGCAACGCCGATGTCCGTTAAATCCAACACTTCGCCCGACAAGACGGTTTCATCGGTCAAAACAGCCGTTTCCTGCGCATTCAAGCCCTTAAAACAGACCGCCATCACCCATGCCGCCAGCTGTTCCGGCAAAACATGCCCGTCGGCGATGAGACCGACGAGAGTTCGCATGTCACCCTCGGACAATTCTTCACCGCGGGCTTTTCGGGTAATAAAATCCGTAAAGGACGGTTGGTCGGGAAAGGATAAGATTTTTTTCTTTGTCATACGCAAAAGTTACAAACAAACGACATGAGGTATAAACCTCGAAGCGATGCCACTGCCTCAGTACAGGCTTTTCAATATGAATGTCAATTTTATTCTTTACAGGCAAAAAATAAGCACTCCCAAAGCGAGGCGGTACCATCCGAAGATACGCAGTCCGTTGTTTTTTAGAAATCGGAACAAAAGCGAAATCACCGCCATGCCGACGATAAATGCGACCGCGATACCGATGATGACGGTGCTTCCGGCCGTTGCCTGCAGTAAGACATCGCCGTGCTTCAGGAATTTGTAGCTTGTGGCGAGCGCGGTCGTGAGTAAGCCCAGTAAAAAGCTGAACCGCAGCGCCTGCGTCAGCGTCAGCCCGACCCAAATGCCGCCGATGACGGTTGAAAGAAGACGGCTGAACCCCGGCCACAGCGCGACGGTTTGCAACAGCCCGATAAACAGAGCTTTCGCGACGGATAAATCGTAAAGATCATCGCAACAGGGTTGGTGCGTTTTGCGAAAGTTCTCAATTAGAAAGATACCAACACTTCCGAGCATAAGCCCCGTTGCGACGCAGGTCGGCGTATAAAAACGTTCGAGGGTTTTGTCGGTCAGCAGTCCCAAAATACCCGCGGGAACAAACGCAATCCCGAGGTTGAATGCCAACTTAAAGCCCTTTGTATCTTTTCCGCAGAGACCGTTCAAAATGCGCCGAATATCCTTTCGAAAAAACAGCAGCAGCACCAGGAGTGTTCCGAAATTGATGCATACCATGTAGTTATTCAGGGCGGTCTGCAGGGATTTGCTTTGCCGCGAGGCATGAAAAAAACATTCGTTGGCAATAATCATGTGCCCCGTCGAGGAAACAGGCAAAAATTCCGTAATTCCCTGAATAATACCCAACGTAACCGCCTGAGAAAGAGGAATTTTTTCCGTATGTGCTTCGTTCGTTTCATCCGCGTACGTACGGGTTGCAACGGCGAAAAACAGCAAAAAGCAAGCGAGGTATCTCATAATTCAAGTGAAACAGGCGGGGCGGAGGTTTCAAGGTTGTTTTGAGGGTGCGGATGAGAAGGAGAATGGAAAATTCGAGGCGTTTGCGTGAATTTTTGAAAGCGTTTCGAGAATGTGCTGTGTGGTAAGGTTAGGTTGTAAACGGGAAAGTAATGAGGAAAAGAAAGGCGGTTTTTTAAGAAAAATGCATATTCATTTGTTTTTACAGATTGCTTGCGAAAATGTGCTGCGAAAAAGTACGAATGCTTGAATAGAAAGGGGGCTTTATCCTATGGAAAGCGGTGGCAAAGCGGGCGCGGAAAATGAATGAAAACGAACGGCTGGATAAAGGAAAAAATCTTTTCGGGAGCCGAATTGGAATTCACTGTCGTGAAAAAACGGGGACGGATTAAACAGATAAGTATTCCCTGCCGTCTTTTTGTTTTTTTCTTCACACGGCACGCTTTACATTCTCTCAAAGACGGTCAAAAGAAGTCTTTTTCGTTTTTTTAAGTTTTTCTTAATTTTCCAACCGTCTTCCCCCAAAAAAATCCTTGCTACCTACCTACCTACCTACCTACCTACCTACCTACCTACCTGCCTACCATGAAACCATCAAGCTATGAAAAATAAATTGTTCTTTACGGCAGGCATGGTCGGGATGCTGTCGGGTGTTGCGTCGGGTGCGACGGACGGAGCGGAGATCGATTACGAACGGGAGTGGAACCCGTATGTGACGTTGAGAAGCGGGTGGTTGTTCGGGAAAATGAAAAACGATATTGATTGGGATGGTGCAAATGGTAGACGTCGGAGCATAAAAGAAAATCTCAAACATGCATGGTCGGGTTCATGCGAATTCGGAATAGCACGATGGGATGAGAAAATTTCCGTCGGCTTGGAATTGGGATATTTTACCGGAAAGACGGAAGGGAAGGAGAGATTTGATATTCTCGCAGATATCAACGGACGTGCTTCCTTTGAGTTGGGAAATTTTTTCGGTGCGTGCAATGGAACATTACGATATCACTTGGGTGAACGGTGTTTTCTGTACGGTGGCGCAGGTGCGGGCATGGCGCGGGTTGCCGCGACGGGTTTTTGGAGTCCTGGTGACAACGAGGGATATGCGATTGGAGCACAAAAGTGGTGTTTCTTGGGGCAGGGCTTCACGGGGGTCGGTGTGCGGTTAAATGACAGTTTATCGTTGAATGTCGGTTACCGCTTAAGGTATTTGTCTGGCTCTCCGGTTGTCGAACGGAACGATAGTGCAGAAGCAGAATGGTTTAGACCAAAACAAAATTTGATACATGCCGCGGAGGTGGGGGTGATGTATCGGTTTTAAAGCCATTCCGTTGCGACTTATAAATAAAGGTGCGGTTACCGTTTGGTATCCTATTATGCTTAGTTTTTCCGTTTTTTCCCCCCTCAAATCCTCGTGTAAGCAAATGCATTCGGCATAGGAGCTGTCCCCTCTTCACTCCCTCCCGATGATGCGGAAGCGCGACAAAGGTTTTCATACTTGCCCATCCAATTTTCCACCATCGTGACAAAATTTCCGAGGACGGTTTTGAACAGTTCGAACGAAAACGTGCTGGCGATAAAGGTGTAGCTGAGCACCACGCGCTCCTCCTCCTCTTCGATACCGAGCACGGCGCCGCCGTTTTCGATGCCGAACGCGTTGGAAACCAACAACTGTCTGTAAAATTCTTCGCGACCGTCGGCGGGAACGGTACCAATCGGTGAGGCAAAAAAGCACTGGTCGTTGTCCTTGTTATACACAATGTCGACGTTGATTTTGCCGTCGAAATTGAGTGAACAGACGCCGTTTTCGTTGAGTTTCAGGTTCGGCAGTCCGACCTCGCGCCCGTAATTCGTAATGTAGCTTGAGAAGTCAATCATAAATTTACCTCATTTGTGCAATTTTTTCACGACGACGTTCGTCTTCGTTTTGCATTTGCGTAACTTCCCGTTGACGCGTCATTTCCGGCGTTTGCCAGCGTCCTTCGTCGCGCAGTTGTTTTACCTGCGGATTAAATTCGGCTTTTTCCTGAAATGCCTGTTCCGTTTTCGTATCGAGTTCAAATTCAAGAAAATTGTTTTTCTCCAGCATGACTTTCAGCGCGACGTTGTTTTTGAGAAGTTTGTTCATGGCGGCTGCGCGTTGTGAAGCCGACTTCGTTTCTTCAACATCTTTTTGGGCCGCCTTTTGAATGGATGGGATGATAATTTCGTTCAGTTGTGCCTGAAAATCCTCCGCGGAAATTTGCTTCGAAGCGTCCGTTGATAACAATTGTTGCTTAAACGTTGCGTACACTTCATCCCCGAGGTGTTTGTGTCCTTTTGCTTCTTCCAGCAATTTCAAGCAGGCGATGCGATCCGTTATCGACATGATCGAACCGTCCGTTGTGCCGTTAATAAGCGCACTCAGTTGTGTTTTGAGTTCGGTAATTTCGCTTTGCAGTTTTTCAATGACCGATGCGTCCGCGCCGTCTGCAATCGCTTTTTGCGAAGCGACGATTTTTGCATTGAAAGCGGAAAATTGTGCCTCAGTCGCCTGTGTAAATCCCGATCCGAGCAGTGTTTTGTCGGCGTCCGACAGCCCTTCCCAAATTTTTCTTAATGCCGAGATATCCGCGGCGTCGGCCACCGTCATCGGTACCATCGCAATATAAGCGGTTACATTGCTTACGGATGCTTTACATGCTTCGGCCATTGTTTTCAAGGTCTCTTCCGATGATTCCGATGCGTTGACGGCAGCTTGAAAAGCGTCCAGCTTTTTCTTCGTTTCGTTCAGTTGATTGCCGATAGCGGTACAAATCGATGTGCCGGCGTCTGTTTTTATGTCGGACGCGGTATTGCTCCAGGCGGCGGAAGCGTCTCCGTATTGTGAAAGTAATTGCTGATACTGATCCTGATATTGCTTGAGCTGATCTTCATTCTTGGCTCCGTCTGCCTGATTAACGCTCGGTACGTCATTGCTGTTGATGTTCGAAACGCTCATGGGTACTTTTTTACACAGCTTAAATCGTGCCAACTTTGTGCGGTGTTTGATATTTAAATTGAAAAAATACGCTTTCCCTTCAGAATTTCAATAATGAGTGCCTTTCCGAAACTGACGGCGGAAGAAGCCGCGGAGTACATTTCGAACGATGCGCTTTTGGTATGCGGCGGATTTACGGCGGCGGGTTGTCCAAAAGTCATCCCTTTGGCATTGGCAAAGCGCGCGGAACGTTTTCACGCCGACAGAAAGCCGTTTCGAATAAAGCTCTTAACGGGTGCTTCAACCAATGATGCGGTTGACGGTGAGCTCGGTCGGGCGCGGGCAATTGCGTTTCGCGCGCCGTATCAGGCGGATAGGGATTTGCGAAAATTTATCAACGACGGTGACGTTGATTATGTCGATGGTCATTTATCTCGCTATGCGCACCTGTTGCGGCAGGGCTTTTTCGGCGACATCGATGTTGCCGTTATCGAAGTTTCACACTGCACGGATGATGGCGAATTGACGCTGACAACCGCGGTCGGTTCCGCGCCCGTGTTTTGTCGGAATGCCAAATATATTCTGTTGGAACGCAATACGTACCACGAAAAAATTGCCGGCTTTCATGATCTGTACGATGTTGAACTGAACCATGTGCCCATTCCGTTAAGATCACTGTCGGATCGCATTGGTACGAAAACTTTGCGTGTGGATCCGAAAAAAATTCTCGGTGTGGTCGAAACGCATCTCCCGGACGGCATTGAAGCGTTCAAACCCTGTACGTCGGTACACGAAGCCATCGCAGGGCATGTGGTCGATTTTCTTTTGAGAGAAATTCGGCGCGGTGTGCTTCCCGTAACGCCTTTGGCGATAGAGTTGGGAACGGGGAATATCACGAACGCGGTTTTAAAGCACATCGGTACCTGTGAAGAGATGCCGAAGTTTTCGGTTCACGGCGAAGTATTGCAGGACGGTATTTTGGAATTATTAACACAGGGGCGCATCGAATTTGCCGTCGGGAGCAGTCTGACGGTGACCGATCCGTGGTTGCAGAAAATTTACGAGCGTGAGGATTTTTACAAAGAACGTCTTTTGTTGCGCCCGTCGGAAATGACCAATCACCCCGAGGTGATTCAACGACTGAACCTTGTAGCACTGAACGCCGCATTGGAAACGGATATTTTCGGGAATGTGAACAGTACGCACGTGATGGGGACATCGGTAATGAACGGTATCGGCGGCGCCGGAGATTTTGCGCGCAATGCGGGACTGTCGATTTTCATGCTTCCTTCAACGGCAAAGGACGGGAAAATTTCGTCGATCGTGCCGTTTTGTTCACACATTGACCTGACGGAACACGATGTCGATGTGATCGTGACCGAGCAGGGATTGGCGGATTTGCGCGGAAAATCTCCCGAGCAACGCGCATTGTGCGTGATTGAAAATTGCGCACATCCCGATTATAAACCGTTGCTTTATGCTTATTTACGACGTGCGAAAAGCGGTCACATTCGGCATGATTTGACGGCGGCGTTTGCATTTTATGACGCGTACGAAAAAACGGGCGATATGCGAAACGCGCGGTTGTAAGAGAGATAAAAAAATTTCATGCATACGGTTTATATTTCCTTCGGTTCCAATCTCGGGCATCGATTGGGGTATCTGCAACGGGCGTTTGAGGCTCTGGACGGGCGCGCGCTGACGCAAATCGAGGCTTCCGTAATTTTGGAAACACCCGCGCTGTTGCTTCCGAATGCCCCGCAGGAATGGGATAAGCCCTACCTGAATATGGTGGTGCGCGCGAAAACTTCCCTGCAACCCGAGTCTTTACTGTCAGCATTAAAGTCGGTTGAGGAAAAATGCGGTCGCGATTTGAACGCGCCGCGCTGGAGCCCGCGAGAGATTGATTTAGATTTATTACTATATGATGACATTTGCCTGCAAAGCGAGTGCTTAACCATTCCGCATGCGGAGCTCAAAAATCGCGGTTTT
Source organism: Verrucomicrobia bacterium UBA3222 (assembly GCA_002363035.1). Classification (GTDB taxonomy): domain Bacteria; phylum Verrucomicrobiota; class Verrucomicrobiia; order Opitutales; family UBA9783; genus UBA3222. The sequence goes on along the minus strand of DEWA01000035.1, from coordinate 11,613 downwards.
TTTCTGCATTTACTCGCGATGCTGAATCCCGAGTTGAAATTTCCTGCAACCGACGAAACGTTTGGTGCATTGGCGCATGAAGCTTTAAAGAAAGAAAAACCGTGGACGCGAACGATGGTGCTGTATCCGCGTTTCATGGGAATTGTGAACGTAACGCCCGATTCGTTTTCCGACGGCGGCAAATACCTTGCTCCCGATGCCGCGATTACGCATTGCCGGCAACTGCTTTCGGACGGTGCAAGCATTTTGGACATCGGCGCGCAATCAACGCGACCGCATTCGGCGCAGTTAAGAACGGCGGAGGATGAATGGGAGCGGTTGCAACCGGTGTTGGATCGGTTGGATTTGACGCAAATCCCGGTCTCCATTGATACGTACCGCGAAGAAGTCATCGAAAAGCTGTTGTCGCGGTACAGAATTGCTTGGGTCAACGACGTTTCGGGGCGGTTATCGGAAAAAACACTTCATTTTATCGCCGAAAAAGGTTGCAAAATTTGCACGATGCACAGCCTGTCCGTTCCGCCGCGAAAGGATGAAGTCATCGATCCGCCGTTGGAACAAACAATGTATCTTTGGTGTCAACAACAGGTCGAACGTCTTACACGCTTCGGTTTCACATTGAAGGACATTATTCTGGATCCGGGTATCGGTTTCGGAAACACGCCGTATCAAGCGGGGTTGTTGTTTAAGACGATTACTCGGATGAAACAGTGGGGTTGTGAGGTACTTCTCGGGCACTCGCGAAAATCCTGTTACAACGCCTTGGGTACGTATGAACCGCAGGAGAGAGATTTGGAAACCGTTGCGATTTCGTTGCTTCTAAAAAACAAAGTCGATTACTTCCGCGTTCATAACGTCGCCAAACATCAACGTGCCTTTGCGGCGCAACAGTGGGTGGAAAGTTGTTATGAAGATTGGGAGTGATGTACGTTGAACGTCCGATGTTGTCGAAAAATCGGGAGTGGATTGTTTTTTTGATTTTAAAAATTGATTGAGCCGTTTTGTCATATAGTTAGCATTCGTTTTGTTATGTACATTCGAGCCGTTAAAACCGAACGTTTGGATCAACCGCAGGATTTGTGTGCGTTTATCGATAAATTTTTACCGCTGTTGAAAGAGAAAACGATTGTGGCGATTACGTCCAAAGTCGTGAGCATCTGTGAAGGGCGTACAGTTTCGAAATCTTCCGTATCCAAGGAGGAACTGGTAAAACAAGAGGCGGATGTTATCATTCCGAACCCGGAGGCGACCGATGATCGCATTATTTTGACGTACAAAAATCACCTCTTGATACCATCGGCGGGTATCGACGAATCAAACGGAAACGGGCAGTACATTTTATATCCGAAAGAACCGTTTCAATCGGTACGGAAGATTTGGGAACATTTACGTCAAAAACACGATTTAAAGGACGTCGGTGTTCTGATGACCGACAGCCGAACCACGCCGTTGCGTTGGGGTGTGACCGGCGTCGCACTGGCGTGGCAGGGGTTCGAACCGACGGCAAGTTATATCGGGAAGCCCGACTTATTTGGTCAGCCGTTGCGGGTGACCAAAATCAACGCCGCGGATGCTTTGGCGGTCAGTGCGGTGTTTTCGATGGGCGAAAGTTCCGAATGCACGCCATTGGCATTGATAACCGAGGCACCGCACGTGGTTTTTGATGATAAAAATCATAATGCCGAGGAGCTTTGCATCGATCCGAAAGAGGATTTGTATCGACCACTGCTGAAGCCGTTGATTGGCGGGGAAGGGTAGAGGAGGATTGGGATCAAACGTTCAGATAAGGGTGCTATGAATTTAATTTTCTCTTAAATTTCTTCGTCCAAGCGTAACGAAAATCGCCTTCGTTACATTTCCTAGTTAACGATCGCGCAAAAAATCCGTCGACTTCTTTGAGCCTCAAAAACGATTGAATTTTCCTCTCAACACCTCCACTGTAAAATCATGTCGGGATCCGTAACGTATCTTCTGGATTTTGAGAAGCCGTTGGCGGCGCTTCAGGAAGAGCTGGAGCGTTTAAAGAAGCTTTCGGAGGAGAATAAAGTTCCCGTGACGGAGGAACTGGAAGCCATCAAGCTCAAAATTAAAAAGACGAAGCGTGAAATTTATGCACATTTGACGCCGTGGCAGAAGGTCAAACTGGCGCGGCACCCTCGGCGACCGTATGCCTTGGATTATATTCAGGGGATTTTTGAGAATTTTCAGGAACTGCACGGCGATCGGCGGTTCGGTGATGATCAGGCGCTCATCGGTGGTATTGCGTACCTGCAACAACAGCCGGTAATGGTGTTGGGACAGCAAAAGGGGCGCGATTTGAAGGAAAATGTGCGGCGCAATTTCGGCTGTCCGAACCCGGAGGGTTACCGCAAGGCTCTGCGTTTAATGCAATTGGCGGAGCAGTTTTCGTTGCCCGTGATTTCTTTTATCGATACGCCTGGTGCGTATCCCGGTATCGGTTCCGAGGAACGTCATATTGCGGAAGCGATTGCGGTGAATTTGCGCGAAATGAGCGTTTTAAAAACACCTGTGATTGCGGTCGTGATTGGCGAAGGCGGTTCGGGCGGGGCGCTGGGGATTGGGGTTGCCGATCGCGTGTTTGTGTTTGAAAACGCTTATTATTCCGTGATTTCCCCGGAAGGTTGCGCGGCAATTTTGTGGAAAGATGCGACGAAGGCACCCGATGCCGCGGGAGTTTTGAAGATGTCCGCCGCCGATTTGAAGCAACTCGGCGTGATTGACGGTGTTCTCAAAGAGCCGTTGGGCGGTGCGCACACCGATCCGAAGGCGTGCATTAAGACCGTCAAAAACCTGTTGGAGGAGAAAATTCCGATTTTGATGCAGTTGCCGATCGAAACGTTACTGCAACAGCGTTACGAAAAATTCAGGCGCATGGGCGTGTTTGAGGAAATATGAAGCCGATTGCTTTCGGAACGGACGGTATTCGCGGTAAGGTCGGAATGTTTCCGATTAACGAAGAAGGTTTCAAGGTTGTCGGTCGTGCTTGCCGATTGTGGTTGCAACGGCAAAATTTGCCATTAACGGTTGCCGTCGGTTGGGATACACGTCAATCCGGTAGTGCTTTGGCGCGGGGGTTCGCCGAAGGGCTTGGTTCGGGAGTGGAAATAATTTTTTTGGGTGTCACGCCGACCCCGGCGATTTCTTTTTACACACAACGCGAACAAGTATCCTTGGGCGTTTCGATAACGGCGTCACACAATCCTTACACCGATAACGGCTTGAAATTATTTAAGTCAAACGGTTCGAAGTTGCGCCGTGAAGAGGAAGCCGAAATTGAAGCTTTATGTTCGGAGGAAACATCGGCGGAAGATTTCGGAAATCCGTCGATACAAACCGTCTCCGGGAGCGATTATTATCTCAATACTTGGAAGCAAAAACTGCCGAAGGATGCCTTGAAAGGTCGGAAGATCGTTTTGGATACGGCGAACGGTGCGACGGTTTTTACGACCCTGCCGCTGTTGCGGTATCTCGGTGCGGATTTAATTACATTCGGATCGCAACCGAACGGCGAAAATATCAATCGCGACTGCGGAAGCGAGCATGCGGATCGGCTGGAAGCTGTTGTAAAACAAAACGGTGCTTGGTTGGGATTTGCACACGACGGCGACGGCGACCGTATTGTAGTCATTGATGAGCATGGGTATCGTTTGGACGGCGATCAACTGTTGGGATTGTTGGCATTAGATTTTCACAAACACGGACGCTTGAGAAACAATTGCCTGGTTGTGACGGAGGAAAGTAATTCGGGATTGGCGAAGTCGTTGCAACCGTTCGGCATTCGCGTTGTGACCTGCGACGTGGGCGATCGCAATGTTTTCTACAAACTTGAAGAAGAAGGTGCGATTCTCGGCGGCGAAAACAGCGGACATGTGATTTTTAAAGACGAAGCGCCGACGGGCGACGGGTTGCGGGTGCTGTTGGAACTATTGAAATTGGCGCAACAAAAGCCGTTACATGAACGTTCACAGGCAATTACGCTGTGTCCGAAGTGCACCGCTTCCTTAACGGTTGCCGACAAACGCCCTTTGGATCAACTGTCGCATTTGAATGCGATGAAAGAACGCCTGGAGAAAACCTGCGATCGCATCCGCATCCGTTACTCGGGAACGGAAAACAAATTGCGGTTTCTGGTTGAAGGGGATACTCGGGAGCTTTGCGAACAAACTCTGGCGCATTTAACGGAAGCGGCAAGGGCGGATTTTCAGCGATAAGGTTTTTCGGTAAAAAACCGGGAAGCTGTGTGTTTTGGCGGTTTTTCAAGAAGAAGAACGGATATAAAAGTGTTGTAATTTGTTTGGTAAAATCAAAGTTGTTGTGTCTGACTTGAAGAACATTCGGGGGCTAACTCTGATGTAACATGCGGTTGTTTAAAAATAAGTGAGCCGCCTTTCGGCGGCTCGGTGCTAATCCGTTTAATGTTTTTGTTCTTGTTGTTTTTCAGTCAATTTCTTCAAGAAACGCGTTCGGAGTATCCTTTTCCTTTTCCGTGTCGTTCAATTCCTTCAGGATGTCGGCACCTTCTTCATCGCTGACGGGAGCGGGAGCCCAATAAACGGGATCGGTAAATAATAATTTTACGAGCTCCGGCACATTGGCTATATCAGCTTTCATGGATTCCAAAAACTCGTACATGTAAAGAAAAACAGGATTGCCGATCAACTCTGAAAATTTGGTAGCGTTACACCGAACGAGCGGAGCATTTTTATTGTCACACCTACTTCTTAATCTGCATTCCACATCCAGAAAGCGCTCATACCTATTCTCGGTGTCGAGGGTTACACTACTTGTATCTATTGCCTTCTTTATTTTTTTATATTGGTGAAAGCATGCGGCAACTAAACGACAAATTCTTTTCTCGCTGTCTGTATTGCACATTCTTTTAAGAAAGCGCATCTGCAGATTTCTGTCTTTCTTTAATCCCCGAAAAATCTCACCGTAAAGAATCTCTTTTATCTTGGCTACATATTCCTTCGAGAAGATTACTTCTGCAAGATGATCATCAAGAGTGGCATCGTTTACATAACTACGAAACTGCCAGTCACATAGCCCTAGCCACTTTTCACTGAAATACTTCAATCCCTTATGTTCTTTGCAAAAATCCGACCATCTTTTGTACCACCACAGTCCCGGTGTCTTGGATGCGATCGGTTGGTAGTTCAAAATAAACTTTCTCATGAGATCCCGACACGTAAACGGCATCGCAATATGTGTGAAATATTCCCGTTCACTTACGATACTATATTTGCCCAAACCGCCTGCTCCGAAATAAAACGCATCCCATTCTTCTCTGAAATTTTCACGTGAACGAGGGCAAACGTCGAACATGTGGTACCGTAAAAATACCCCGAGCGCATCCTCTCGGAAGAACCAGTCAATTGTTTTATTGGAATCGGAATTTAAAGCTGCATTCAGCAATTGGACATAACTTTCGCGAGTATCGGTATGCCTATTGCCGTTTTTGTCAAATACATTGCTGAATACGGATATGCCGGAATTGCGCTCGTAGAGTGCATCGCAAATACGTTTTACGTCCTCATCAATCATTTCATCGGAATAATTGAAGGATCCATGCGTTTCGTGTTCCTCATGAAACTCATTGACTTCCAATCGGTGGCTTCGAAGCATTTCTCGTGTAACGTCCCGTAATTGCTGACGAACGTCATTGCCGATGACAATCTCCGCCCTCCCCGATGACATCCCGATGCCGGCAATCGCCGCACCGACGAACAGTGATTTTGTAATAATATGATGCATATTCATAACACTGCCATATAGACCGTTTTTTTTTTTTTTTGTCAAGTGGTTTTTTGATAAAAATGGGAATTCTTTTGAAAAAATCGGTGTAAATATATTGAAGAACAATGAGAAAGCGTTTTTTTACGTAATGAAGGGAAGTGAATTTTGGATATAAAAAACACAGGAATTAGAGAACAATCGCTCTGTGCAAAGCTTTCTGCCAAACCGACGAAATTCCTACTTTCGAACAGTTGCTTTGCTTTCCTTAACCTTCGGAAGACGGCACGTAGTCCCGCACCAGTGCTTCGAATAGTTCGCCGCGTTCTTCGAAGGACTTGAATTGATCCCAACTTGTAAATCCGGGGCTGAGAACCAAGGTAAAGGTTTGATTTGTCGGTAAATGTTTAAAGACATTCGGAAGTGTTTCGGCAAGGATAACCTTTGCCTTAAATTCCGACGCTTTTTGCATCAATTCCCGTCCCGTTTCACCGATGAGACAGACAGTTTGAACGGGATAACGATTGAGAGTTTGAATAAATCCGTTCAAATCCTCGCCTTTACCGCCGCCGCCCAAAATCCACCACAAATTCGGCAAATTTTTCAAACTTTCCAAAGCAGCTTGAACGGCGTGCAGATTGGTACCTTTGGAATCGTTCCAAAAGGTAGTCTCCCCGATGCGACGGCAACAATGCAACCGATGCGGCGGTTGTTGAAATTCCGACAATGTACGTCTCAACGTTGCTTCGTCAATGTTCAACTGTCGGGCGAAGGTGCGTATCAATGCGAAGTTTTCCCTTTGTCCTTGCGAGAAGCAGAGCGGAAATTGCGCCAACCAATCGTTCAACTCCTTGGCGGGCGGCGCAAACACAACCGACGGAGCAGGGGATGGAATTTCAAAGCTTTGAAAGGCTTTTCCCAAAGAATTGCCGCAAAAACACGTTTTTTTCGTCCGTTTTAACAAGTTGTATTTGGCAAAAAAGTAATCTTTCAAATTTCCGTGCCAGTTGAGGTGGTCGGGCGCGAAATTCGTCCAAAGTGTATAGGTCGGATGCAGAAACTTTAAACATTGCGCCTGAAATGAACTCACTTCGCAAACATAGATACCTTGCGGTGAAATTTTTTCGTTTGCAACAACATCAGATAACGCCGTTCCGTTATTTCCGACCGAGAGCACTTCTTTTCCGCAGGCACGCAAAAGTCGGGTTAAAATCTCCGTGACGGATGTTTTGCCGTTGGTTCCCGTGACAGCGATAACGGGATTATCGAAGCAACTTGCGGCAAAATCCAATTCCGTAACGCAAAAAACATTTGCCGCTTCCGCCCGTTGTCTCCACGGATGGTTGGGTGAAAATCCCGGGCTGAAAACACACAGACCGTACCGTTCGAAGTGCGGCGTTTGAGATTGTTGCCGTTCATCGATAATTTCATACGGCAGATGCAACTTTTCACAGAGATGCGCGGCACCTTTCCCCGATAAGCCGTTCCCGAAGATACCGATGAGGGGGGTTGAAGTGAGAAGAGGACGGAAGAAGGTGTCCATGGAGGTTCTATATTTTTTTTACCGCAACTTCAGCGTCATCAGTCCCAAAAGCGCGCACAGGAGCGACACAATCCAGAAGCGGATAACAATCTTCGGTTCGGCAATGCTCGAGAGCTCGAAATGATGATGAATAGGGCTCATTTTGAAGCAACGTTTGTGAAACGTTTTATACGAAAAGACCTGCAAAATAACCGAAAGTGCTTCCGCGACAAAAACCAGCCCGACGAGGATGAGCGTGAACGCCTGGTGCGTCATCAGAGCGATGCAACCGATCCAGCCGCCGACGGCGAGCGATCCGGTGTCGCCCATGAAAATTGTTGCCGGGTAAGCGTTGAACCACAGGAAGGCAATTCCGGCACCGAGAATCGCCAAACACAGAATACTCAGTTCTTCAACGCCGTTCAAATAGGGCAGGTTTAGGTAACGCGCCAGGTGTATATGACCCGTAACGTAGGCAAAAACCGTATAGGTGAGCAAAACCGGCAGGGTGCAACCGACGGCTAAACCGTCCAGTCCGTCTGTCAAATTAAGCGCATTGCTCGTTCCCGCAATGACCAAAAACCAGAAAATTGCCAAAGCGACGAACGGTATGTTTGTCCAGAGCGGATTTTTTAAAAATGGAACATATAATTGCCGAATGTGCTCCTCAATGCCCGTTGCATGAAGCAATATCCATAGAACGCAAACCGTTGCGATGGCTTGAGCCGCCAGTTTCCGCCGACCCGATAAGCCGCGCGTATTTTTGTATTTTAATTTGAGCCCGTCGTCGATTGCGCCAACTAAACCGAGAAATAATCCCGTTAAAAGCGCGCAACAACCGTAGACATTGGGTTTCAGCCACAGCAGGCAGGAGATGCACACGCCCGACAAAATTGCCAATCCGCCCATGGTGGGAATTTGTTTTTTTTGTTCGTGCAAAGCCGCCAAATCTCTAATGACGGAAGCATCCCGAACGACATCTTTTATTTTCAGGCGTTGCAGGGCGGCGAAGATTTTCGGACCGACAAAAATGCCCCACAGCAGTGCGGTCACGAGTGCCATGCTTCCGCGGAACGTGACATAGCGAAACAGTCGCAACGGACCGAAAAAGTGTTCCAGCTGATGCAAATAATACAGCACGCTCCTATTTTAAGCGTTTATCGTTTTTGGCGAAAGTAAAAATCCTGCCGGCAAAGAGGCGCGAAAAACATATGAAAGCGAAAAAACAAAACCTGTCGCCGACGCTTCGAAATTCCTCAAACAACCGTGCGGTACGCAACAAAGCCCAAAAACAACTGGTGGCTAGAGTTGGAATCGAACCAACGACACAAGGCTTTTCAGGCCTCTGCTCTACCGACTGAGCTATCCAGCCACGCGTCCCCATGGAAAAAGAGAAATTACATTCGGTCAACCTTTTTCGGGTTTTCGCGACGACGAAGTTTTCAATTACCGCGAAATCTCTTAGTGCTTTACGGTTGCGTGCGTTTGTTGGCGTTTCAAAATAAATACATGCCGATTTTGTTTATTCTGGCGGGAGCAACGGCATCCGGGAAAACCGAGCTGGCATTGCATTTTGCGCAGAAAAAAAACTGCGAAATCCTTTCCTGCGATGCGTCGGCATTTTACCGCGGAATGGATATCGGAACCGCCAAACCGACGTCGGAGGAGCAACGAACGGTGTGCCATTGGGGCATTGATATTGCGGAACCGAACGAACCGTTTTCGATTAAGGATTTTGTTGCTTACGCGCAAAAGTGTGTTTCGGATATTACAAAACGCGGCAAAAACGTCCTGGCGGTCGGCGGTTCGGGGTTGTATTTGAAAAGTTTTTTGTCGCCCGTGACGGATGATATACATCCAAGTAAAGCCGTTCGGGGGGAAATTGCAATGCTGGAAGCGAACGGTGGCATCGAAGTCCTTCGGGAACGGTTGTTAAAATGTGATCCGCAGGCATCAAAGTATGTAGAGTTTAAAAATTCGCGTAACGTGCGAAAAGCATTGGAACGTTGTTTAACAACGGGGTTATCGTTTGCGGAGGTACTGCGAAACTTTCAACAACAACCGATGCCTTACGCTTCGTTACCGAAAGTTACCATCTGCCTTTGTCGACCGTTGGAAATTCTCAAACTGCGCATTCGCCTGCGGGTACACAAAATGCTGCAAAACGGTCTCATCGATGAAGTGCGACGATTAAAAGAAGAAGGGAAGTTATTGCCGAATACACCCGCTTCCGCGGCAATCGGTTACCGCGAAACATTGAAATTTCTGCAACAACCGACGCCTTTGGACGTTCTTGAACGGGAAATCGTTAACGATACATACGGATTGGTGAAAAAACAACTGACGTGGTTTCGGCATCAAATGGTGTTTGACGGGTATTGGTACGCGTGATTTTCGGGATTTTTGGACGCAAATTTCCCCGGAGACTGCTACCTGCGAATGCTTTGTTTTGTTTTTGGTAACGTATTGTTTTTAAACAGCGAAGGCATTCCGTGAACCCTTAAACCACATTGCAAAACCCTCCAAAAAATCCCTATAATAAATACAACTTCGGGGCATTGAAAGAATGGTGGCGGAAGAAACAGTCAATCAAATTTTGGAGGAGTTCGGAAAGTCGATCAATTTGTCGGACGTACGGCTTAATAAGGATAAAACCTGCATTTTGTGCGTGGATGAGGATAAAAATGTACAGGTGACGTACAATGAGGCGCAGGAAGTGTTGGATTTTTTTGCGTCCGTCGGGCAGGTTTCGGAAAGCGAAAAGCGTTGTTGCAATTATTTACTGAAGTCCAACAGCGAATGGGCATTGACGAAAGGCGCGGCATTGGCGAAGGGAAACGGTTCGTCGGAGGTGATTTTGGAATACCGTTTGCCGCTTTTGAACCTCACAAAGGAGCTTTTTGAACGCACGTTTGAGCAATTCATCGGTCTGGTAACGGTTTGGAAGATGTATTTACTTGAATTGGAGCAGGGTAACGTTCCGAAGGTTTTTGCTGTTTTTCAAAAAAATTAGAACATGCATTTCGTTGGGCTTGGCAATCCGACCGTACCGACATTGGGCGTAACGCAGCAGTCGGATACAACTTCATTCGCCTGTTATGCGCCGAATGTCGAACGTGTGGAGGTGCGTGTTTTTAAGGGGGAGAAAAATTTTATTTTTCCCTTAAATTTCGCGGAAGGCGGTTTCTGGCAAACGACCGTCGGGAAGGATTTTACGGGTTATGCGTATCTTTTCCGCATTTGGGCACCCGAACTTAAAGAGCTTGTCGATCCGTACGCATTTCAGCTGATAACGCCGACGGGGCCGGGGATTATTACGGATTTAAAACCGCCTGCGGATGACGGTTTTCAAGCGCCTTCACCGACGGATCTTACCGTCATGGAGGTGCATGCGCGCGATTTGGTCGGATGGACGTCGATACCGAAAAATCAATCCGTCTTCTCGCAATTAAAGAGCTTTTTTTCGCAACCAAACCCGATTGAAGATTTGGGTATCAATGCCGTTGAATTCATGCCGCTGACGGAGTTTGATGCTGTTTCGCCGAATATGTACGCCTGGGGTTATATGCCGGCGCATTATTTTGCGTTATCCCATACGTACGGAACGCCGCAGGAATTTCAAACCTTGGTTCAGACGTTGCACGCGCGCGGTTTAGCGGTCATTTTGGATGTTGTTTATAACCATGCGGGGAAAATGAACGATCTGCTTCGGTGGGATGCGAAAGCGTATTTTCGCTACGATACCGACGGGAAACGAACAAATTGCAGCGGTTGCGATAACGATTTGCGCACCGAACATCCGTTTGTCCAAAAACTTATCATCGACAGTTTGCTGCATTTTTTGAAATTTTACCGCGTCGACGGCTTTCGGTTCGATTTGGCGGAATTGCTGAATGTCGATGTTTTGCGGAAAATTGAGGCACAGGTGCGGGCGTACAAAAAAGACGTTATTTTAATTGCAGAACCGTGGAGTTTTCGCGGACATATCGCGAATCAACTGAGAGACACAACCTGGGCGTGCTGGAACGACCGCTTTCGCGAAAGCGTATATCATTATGTCGAAGGGAACGTTCCCGCAGAAGAATTGGCGTACGTCATGAGCGGTTGCGTTCCCGATCCGTTCGAAAACGCGTTTCAATCGGTTAATTACACGGAATCGCATGATGATTACACCTGGGCGGATCGTTTAAGCGGCGATGTCGAGACGGTGCGTCGAAAAACACATATGATGTTTATGATTTTAATGCTGTCGTCGGGGGTTCCGATGATCGCGGAGGGGCAGGATTTTCTGCGTTCCAAGCATCATGCACGGAATACTTACAATCGCGGCGGTTTGA
>DEWA01000033.1 GCA_002363035.1 Verrucomicrobia bacterium UBA3222 | reverse complement strand
AATACTTACAATCGCGGCGGTTTGAATTTACTGGATTGGAAAGTTTTGAAAAAGAACGAAGCAACGCATCGGTATGTTAAAAACTTGCTGAAACTGCGCGCATCCGACATCGGGAAATTATTCAAGTCCGAACGACCAACGCAAACATATAAGCGTTTATTCCGGGCCGACAAAGGTTCCGCGATCGGTATCTTATTCAATGCCGACGGTTCGAAAGGGAAACAACGGGTACTGCTTACCGTCAATCCGCATCCGTTTAAGGTAAATTTCGATTGTAATAATTTGGATACGCAAAATTTTCATCAAATTGCCGATACAAATCAATTTTTTACCGACAAAACACGCTTTTTGCCTCAGATGCTTTCTTTGGAACCGTTTTCCTGCGCGCTGTTCATAAGGGAGAGGTAGCTGATGAATTTTTATTCTCCCGACAACCGACCGCCATCGTTCCAATCGCCGTACATAACACCGTTGCGCGTGTTTTCAATCAGTTTTTTTAAGCCGTTATGAAAAATCGCATCATATTTTTTGCGCCGCTGCAGTGTATCGATGCGAATGCGTTGATAGAGCGGCGGAAAGTTTTGAAAGTTCTTCCAAACGACCGTATCGCTTTGCAGTTCCCTTAAAATGATCGGATCGATTGTAAAATTGTTCGGATTCGTGTCGGGCAAACCCGCACGCCCGGCATCCGTCATGTGTCCCAAATGTTCCAACCGACGTACGCGCGCTTTATTCAATTCCGACCAGACACTGTTGTGACGACGTGGCGAAAAACGCTGTACCGTCGTTCCGTTCGGCATTTTTTTCTGCGTACTGTCGATCCAACCGAAGCACAAGGCTTCTTCGACCGCATCCAGATAATAAAATGCACCGTCGTCCTTCGGCTTTCCGCGTTTCACCGAAATCCAACAACATGTTTCATCAACGTGATGTTGCTCCAACCACCGCCGAAATTGTTGCCGATTCTCGATCGTTAAAAGCGGATGAACGTCCATGCGAATGCGCAAAATCGATGAAAGCCCTTTTTTTACGTCGCATTCCCGTAACCGAAGCCTTTGGTGAAAAGCGGTAACATGATGCCTTTGCGGAAGAGGCACACCTGACGTGTACTGGAGGAGACTGTGACTGCAATGCAATCCACCGCTTTGGAAATCGCCACCGCGGCGGCGTGCCGCGTTCCGAGACCGCTCGGCAAATGCACGTACTCGTCGGTTTGAATAAGACTGCCGGCGCTTTCAATGACGCCGTCGCCGTTGATGATAAAAGCACCGTCGAGGAGAGCATATTCCTTGACGGTTTCGTCAACGGAAGCCGTTAAAACATTGCGATCGGCGGCGGCATAACCGAAGAAGGGGTTTAAAATCAGCGGATGAACGTACGGCGACAGGCAATCGACGTTTCCGAGGACAAATAAACAGCCGACCGCATGTCCTTCGCGCCCTTCGGTTGCCAATTCGGTCGCCAGAGATAAAACGCGCTCAAAAACTTCCGGGTGTACATCCGACGGCAAAAGATCGTTGTTTTGGGCAAAAATCGGCTGAATTTCCCGTTGAACTTCCAATAAAATGACGGTATCCAAACGGTCGCTTGTCGGTAATCCGCCGATGCAGCAAATTTTTTCGTCCGTTCCGATGTAACCGTGAATGAGCCCCAGCAACAGTGCGCTTCGCAGCTGCGTCAGGCGTCCTTCGGAAAATAAACGCACCGATAAGGTACAACGCAATCCGTCCCGTGAGGATTCCGAAGCATGTTGCGTAACCGTGATGAGTTTGAGGCTTGTTTTAATATCGAACGATGTGTTTGAATCGGCGAATGTATCCCGAAAAAAAAGAACGCTCGAACATTGCCCCGTTTCGGCAAGCTTAACGGCTTGTTTGAGAAAACCGCGGTTATAAACTTTTCGGTCTTCGCTGATTAAATCCGTCTTCATATTCAAATGTCTTCAACAGATACCCTTCGCAACCTTATCTTTTCCATCTGGTTTGGCAATCGCTTTAATCCATGGTACTCCGTGTGTTTTGTTCGGCGACATCGAAAGACCGTTTACGTTACAAATAACGGACATTTACGGCATTTTATGTCCTTTTGATAAAACTTTCTTTCGGAAGCGTTACCGTTTGCGTCGAAGCGGATGCATTGCCGACGTCGATTTTGTTGTAGCTGATACGTCGGTGCATCATAGTGACCAACGAATCTCGAAAGGACGTTCGGATCTGTTCGAGATCCTTGAGCGTCAAAGCACTGTCGTTAAGTTGACCGTCCTCTTCACGATCTTTCACAATCGATTTTACCAGTGCCTCAATCGAGGTTTCGGTCGGATTTTCCAAACTGCGACTGCTTGCTTCGACGGCGTCGGACAGAAAAAGAACCGCGGATTCTTTGGTTTGCGGTTTTGGACCGTCGTAGCGAAAAGCCGCTTCATCGACGGTTTCGTTTTCGGTCTTCAACAGGAGGGCTTTTTTATAAAAATACTGCATGAGAAATGTTCCGTGGTGTTGGCGCATCATGTCCCGTATAACGCGCGGCAAATGATAGCGTTTCGCCAAAAGCAGCCCTTCCGAGATGTGACTTTTTAAAATCATTACGCTTACGGAAGGCGGCTGATCGCGGTGCGGATTGTCGCCCTGTTGATTTTCGGTAAAATAATTCGGATTCTTCATTTTCCCGACGTCGTGATACAGCGCGCAACAACGGCAAAGAAGTGCGTTTGCGCCGATTTCGGAAGCCGCCTTTTCCGCCAATGCCGCCACCATCAGACTGTGATGGTATGTTCCGGGAGCAACCTCCTGCAATTTTCGCAACAGCGGATGATTGAAATCGGTCAGGCGCAGGAAGGTCATATTGGTGCTGTGGTGAAACAGTTTTTCCAACAGTGGCGTAAAGAGGAAAACAAAAAGAAACGTAAATAAACCGTTAACCGCAATCGCCGCCGTACGTTGCAACCCCGTTGCGAAATCGATCGGTTGATACAAACAACCGTGCAGAGCAATGAGTACCGCGTAGAGCAAAAATCCGCACGCAATCGCCTTGAAAACATCCTTTTTAAATTGGATGCGTCGACATAGGATGATCAAAGACCACCCGACCGTTAAATCGCACAAAAACAATTCGAACGAACTGCGCAAAAGAAGCATTTTAAGACCAACCGTCAGCAGTGTAATGATGGTTCCCGCAAAGGCGTCGACCAATGTCGTGATGAGAACGGGGCATAAAAACGTCGGCACCAAAAACGGGACAAACGCGGATAAGCCGAACGGCGAACCGACGGCGGAGACGTTGCAAAACCACGCAACGGTTCGGATGAACAAGACTTGAAGAAATATCAAACCGGCGGTTGTTGATTGAAGGCGTACCGACGAACACAGACGGGTTGGCGAAAGAAACAACAGCAGCATTGCGAGTGCCAAAAGAAGCATAAAAACAGAGCCGCCCTTCAACAAAGCATGCATTTGCGCCGTTTTGTAATCGGTTTGGTGCGCAACGGCATTTTTGTACGCCTGCCAACGTTCGAGAACTTCCGCCGTTACGATTTGCCCGAATTCGACGACCACATCCCCCGCGGCAATTTGAACGGTAACATTCGGAGTTTGTTCGACGACTTGCCGAATTTTTTCCTGCGTTCGTTCCTGGTCGCAGACGAAATTCGGCTTCAATCCATACCGCATGATATGAATAAGCGCGTTGGCGACGTCATACTGCGAAACGGTTGCAAAAATGCGGGTTCGCAACAACCGAAGCGCGTTACCGACGGTTAATCGCTGCTGCTGCGGATCCGATATCGGATCGAACGTTTGGAAGTAAAGCGTTCCGTAGAGCGGATCATCATCCCAAACGCCTTTTTGGAGCATTTCCTGAAGGATGAACAGACTTTCGTCCAAAAGACGATTGCGTTGCAGATTTTTGAAGCGCAATAATCGTTCAACGTCGTTGCGTTCGAGCTTTAATCCGAGAGCGTCGAACGCTTCGATCAAGGCTGTTATTTTTTCATTCCTTTGCGTACCCGCCGCCTGATCGCATTCGGCGAGTGCGTTCTTCAGTTGTTCGATTTTTTGCGAAAAATTTCGAAAATTCGACAAATCGATTTTGTACACCGGAACAACCCGCCGCCGCTGTTGTTCCTTGCGTTCTTTGGTTTTAAGGTCGCTGATATATTCGAAGTCGATTGACGCCGCAATGCGTGTTCCGGAAGGTCGGTTGAAATACAACGGCACTTCAAGGGTATTGTTTTCCCAAAAGGATGCGAAAAAAAGCGCGATAAAAAACGCAACATACACGAGCGTTTTGCAAAAAAACGGCATCCGACGTTGATGCGCAACCGTCGGTTGCGTTTCGGCGGGAACGACTTTCTGTTCCTTTTTATGTCCGAATAGACCCATCAATGTTGGCTAAATGAACTGCCGCAGACGCTTCCACATCTCTTTTAACGCCGACGGCAACACGCACGTTTCGCCGATCACCGGCATGAAATTAGTATCCCCGCCCCAGCGCGGCACAATGTGAACATGCAGGTGATTCGGAATGCCCGCACCGGCAATCGACCCTAAATTCATACCGATATTGAAACCTTCGGGATTAAGTGCCTTCGTTAATAAATCCTCCGCAAACGCCGTTAAATTGAAAAGATCTGCGCGCTCTTCATCCGTCAGTTCGTTCAAACGACGAACCGCGCGATATGGAACCGCCAATAAATGCCCGGCATTGTAAGGAAAAGAATTAAGCACCAAATAGCAAAATTTCGTGCGATGCAGAATGTAATTCTCCTCGTCATTACCCTTCGGTAAGTCTTCGAAAAGCGTATCGTTATTCTTTTTCGGCGCCTCGATATATTCGTACCGCCAATAGGCACATAAGCGTTGCATACTCATATTGTATCCGTTTGAGGGATGGTGTCGACGGGGAAAATTGAGATTGCATGTACGTTTATTGGTTGTATGAGCATAACTTCACACATGTTTCTACTTGTGTTCCGAAGGGAGCGCTCTTCAGGGTACGGCAATAAATCCTGGGAAACCTTGTCATTTCCATCCTTCTAACACCCTTCCTGCCCCCAAATTAACATTGAGAAACAACGAAAAAACGCCTTCCATAGCGGTGTATGTCCGAAGCGAAGCCGCTGACGCCGCTGATGCAACAGTACCGATCGGTGCATGAAAAATTGCCGAAAGATACGGTTTTGTTTTTCCGTTTGGGAGACTTTTACGAAATGTTTTTCGAGGATGCGGAAAACTGTTCGCGCATCCTCGGGTTGACGTTAACACAACGCAACGGGTTTCCGATGGCGGGCATCCCGTATCATGCATCGGAAACATACATCGGAAAATTGTTGCAGGTGGGGAAAAAGGTTGCGGTTTGCGACCAGATGGAAGAACCGCGACCCGGGAAATTGGTTGAGCGGGCGTTGACGCGCATTTTGACGCCGGGAACGGTGTTGGAGGAGGCGCAGGTCGAGCCGAAATCCAACCATTGCCTGGCGTGTGTTTCGTTCCAAGGCGGTATGTTGTGCGCGGCGTGGATCGATGTATCGACTGGGGAGTTTAAAATTGCGTCCGAGAGCGATGCCGAAAGTCTGCTGTCGTTTCTCATCGCGCTCGATCCGAAGGAAATCGTGCTTTCGGAGGATTTTCCGACAGAACAACGCACGTCGCTGTTGCGACTGTTGCAAAACCGCGCGGTTTCGGAAGTGCCGTCTTTTTTGTTCGATAACGCACGGGCACGCACCCATCTGGAACAGCTGTTCGGCGTGCAACATTTGGACGGCTTCGGCATTACAAATGACGAGCCGGCGTTGGGGTGTGCCGATGCGCTGGTGTTTTACGTAACCGAAAATCTGCGTCATTCGCCGAAGAATTTAAAGAAAATTTCCCGTCATCACCTGAAACGCAGTCTGTTGATGGACGCGTCGACGTTGCAACACTTGGAAATTTTTCAAACGCAGCGCGGAACGAAGGAAGGATCGCTGTGGGCGTTTCTGGATGTCGCCACAACCGCCGCCGGAAGCCGCCTTATTCAGCAGTTTCTCATCAGTCCGCCGGTTGATTTGGCACAAATCAAATACCGACAAAACGGCATTCAGGCGTTTTACGACGAACCGTCGACAGCGCGTTCGCTGCAAAATGTTTTGTCGAAAACACGGGATTTATCGCGCATTTTGTCGCGTCTGCACAACCGTATGCGGTCGCCACGGGAATTGGGCGCGGTTTTAATCACCTTAGAGCAATTACCGCTCGTTCAAACGGTTCTGAAGCCGCTGGATACGCCTGAAATTCGATCGTTGTCGGACGATATTTGTTTATTTGAGGATTTAAAGTTTTTGCTTAAATCGGCACTGAACGAAGAATTGCCGAACGATTTAAGCGAAGGCGGGTACATTCGCACCGGTTACGATACGACGCTGGATGATTTGCGGACGGCGCAAACGGATTCGCAGGTGTGGCTGCAACAGTTTGAGGAGCGAGAACAAAAGGAGACCGGCATCCGCAACTTGCGCGTGAAGTACAATTCGGCGGTCGGTTTTTTCATCGAAGTTTCCAAGGGCAACGTAAATTCCGTGCCGATGCATTACATCCGCAAGCAAACTCTGACGCACTATGAGCGTTACTTCACGGCGGAATTGAAGGAAAAGGAAGATTTTATTTTGCACGCCAAAGATCGGGCGATTGAGCGCGAAAAGGAAATTTTCGCGACTTTGATTGCAACGGTTCTGGCACAAACGGAACATTTACAGAAAACGGCATCGGCGTTGGCAACATTGGATGTCTTTTCGGCGTGGAGCACATTGGCGCACGAGCAACATTACTGTCGACCGATTGTGGACGACAGCGGGGCTTTGGAAATTAAGGGAGGGCGGCATCCGATTGTCGAAAACGCCCTGAAAAAGAAGCATGCTTCCAATAACCCCTTTGTCGCGAACGATTTGGAACTGTCGACGGACGGGCGGCAGATTATGGTCTTAACCGGACCGAACATGGCAGGTAAAAGTACGTTTATCCGACAAAACGCGCTGATTGCGTTGATGGCACACCTGGGTTGCTGGGTGCCGGCAACATCCTGTCGCATCGGTCGGATGGATCGCATTTGTTCGCGCGTCGGGGCAAGCGACGATTTGGCATGCGGACAGTCAACGTTCATGGTGGAAATGCTTGAAACCGCCAACATTTTACACAGTGCCACCGAACGAACGTTCATTATTCTGGACGAAATCGGTCGCGGCACCAGCACCTACGACGGTTTGAGTATTGCCTGGTCGGTGGTCGAATACCTGCATCGGGACGAAGAACACGGACCGCGAACGCTGTTTGCAACCCACTATCACGAACTGACGCAGTTGGCGGAACTGTACCCGCGCATTTTCAATATGTACGTGTCGGTGCGCGAATGGAACGATTCCATCCTGTTTCTGCATCAAATTTGTCCCGGAAGTGCGCGGCGTTCCTACGGCATTCAGGTCGCGAAATTGGCGGGAATGCCGGAGGCCGTGATTGAACGCGCGAAGGTTGTTTTAGAGAAGTTGGAACGCGAAGGACGGGTGTTGCAGAAACTTCTCAATGAGCACCCGACGACCGATGCAACGCCGCAGTTGGTTTTGTTTGAAGATGCCTGAAGAAATCGTCCATCGCCTCGGTTTTTTTAAAAAAAGCCTTACGTTTGTACCGTACGGACTGTTGAAGTTATGGTACGCCACGCTGCATTTGCGCATGGATGCGATGACGCGCGCCGTTCTGTCGGAATTTCCGAAAAACCCGTGTGTGATTTACTTTTGGCATCACAATTTATTTGTCGCACCGATGTTGCGTCGGCTGAGGAAAAACCGCCCGATGTACGGTCTCATCAGTGCCAGTAAAGACGGAGCATGGCTGGAGGCACTGGTGCATTGGTTTGACGTAAAAAGCATTCGCGGTTCTTCTTCCAGACGCGGTCGCACGGCATTGTTGGAACTGGAGCAGGTTGTACATGAAAATTGCGATATTATCATCACCCCAGACGGTCCGAAAGGTCCTCCCTGTGTTATTAAGGAAGGTTCGTTGCGATGGGCTTGCGAACGCAATTTTACCGTCATCGTCCTGCGTTTGGAAATATCCGACGCATGGAAATTAAACTCCTGGGACAATTTTCGTATCCCGAAGCCTTTTTCGACCGTTTATTTAACCGCTACGATGTTTGATACGAAGAATTTTGAGTTTGGGGGGTTGCGGGAGTTGGTGAGGAGGGGGATGTGAATTTTCTATGGAGAGAACTTTTTACGTGTTGATACAATGCTGTTAAAAAACGTTCAACAATAAAAAACGGAGACATCATAAAGGTCTTTTCTCAAAAACCTATCAATGGGGTTCCATTTAAGTCCATCTCTCACCTAATTCCTTGCACCTCCCTCACTTTTACCCTTCAATAGTCACATATGGCAACCGTCCCTCCAATCCTTCCCTCCACCGCTCGCGTCCTCTGTTTCGACATGGTTTCGCAGGCGAATTCCGGGCATTTGGGGATGCCGCTCGGATGTGCCGAATGTATGGCGGTGTTGTTCGGGCAGTTTTTGAGGTTTTTGCCGAAAAATCCGCGTTGGATTAATCGCGATCGGTTCATC
Source organism: Verrucomicrobia bacterium UBA3222 (assembly GCA_002363035.1). Lineage (GTDB taxonomy): Bacteria > Verrucomicrobiota > Verrucomicrobiia > Opitutales > UBA9783 > UBA3222. Next base: position 724 of record DEWA01000033.1, on the reverse strand, counting down.
TTATCCGCAGGGCACGGGGCGCCGCTGTTGTATGCGTTTTTGTATCTGAGCGGTTACGATATCACGTTGGAGGATTTAAAAAAACTGCGGCAGTTCGGCAGTAAGGCGACGGGACACCCCGAGTTCGGCGTAACGCCGGGGGTAGAGACGACCACGGGTCCTTTGGGACAGGGGATCGGCAATGCCGTCGGGATGGCGTTGTCGCAAAAGAAATTGGCGTCCGAATGCAATACTTCCGAGTACACGATTATCGATAATTACACCGTCTGTTTGTGTGGGGACGGGTGTTTGCAAGAGGGTGTTGGGCAGGAAAGTATCGCGTTGGCGGGCGTGTGGAAGCTCGATAATTTAATTCTCATCTACGATTGCAATTCGATTACCCTTGATGCGGACATAGCGGTGTCGCAGGCGGAAAACACGCGGCAAAAGTTCGAAGCGCTCGGTTGGGATGTGTTTGAGGCGGACGGGCATAACATCGAAGCGATTTCGGAAACATTGGATCAATGTCGGACGTTGAAAGGCAAACCGAAGGTCGTGTTGTTAAAGACCATTGCGGGTTACGGATTGAGCGTCGAGGGTACCGCCAAGGCACACGGTGCGGCGGGGTTGAAGGACGGTGCGGAGGCAAAGAAAAAATGGGGATTGGACGGGAAGGAACCGTTTTTTATTTCTGAGGAAACCAAAAGATTTTTCGAGAAACGTATTGCCAAGTTGCAGAAGGCTT
>DEWA01000031.1 GCA_002363035.1 Verrucomicrobia bacterium UBA3222 | reverse complement strand
CTCGGCTTAAACTTAACGCTCTTGGAAGCGGCAATTTTGATGGGCTTCCCCGTCTGCGGGTTCACACCGTTGCGCGCCTTACGTTCGGAAACGGAAAACGTACCGAAGCCGACCAACTGCACCATTTGATCTTTTTCGATTCCGTGTTTGACCGATTCTAAGACGGCAGACAACGCCTCTTCGGCAAGCACACGCGTGGCTTTTTCGCCCATGCGTTTCTGGATTTCCTCAATGAGTTCTGACTTGTTCATAAAATTCAAAGTACTTTCCTTTATTAAATCGCCATTTTTACGCACGTCAATAGCGTGTTTAGGGAAAATGAGGGGGAATGGGGTTTTGGGATATGGTTAAAGGTAGTGTTTTTTGAAAAAGAATAATCTTTGATAGCAGAAAATAGCTTTGTCTAGATGTTTGCTTGTTTCAAGCATATGTGAGGAAGCGGAAAATTGATGCTTTTGGTATTATCTTGTTCGCCCCAAAAAAGATCTTTTATCAAAAACATTGAATTTATCGTTTTTATAAGCGATACTCAGGATGATGTTTTGGAATTTCACACAGCGGATTCTTGCGTTGTTTTTGCTGATTTTACTAAGTCCGTTGCTTATTTTCTGCATCGTTATCGTGTTTCTTGAGGACCGAAAAAATCCGATTTATATCTCGGATAGGGTAGGCAAGGATGGGAAACTTTTCTCAATGATCAAACTGAGAACAATGATAGTAAATTCAGATGCAGTTAACCCTTATACATCGTGTTCGGATGTTCGAATCACAAAAATCGGATGGATAATGCGATTTTTGAAGTTGGATGAATTTTTTCAACTGGTAAACGTTGTTAAAGGCGATATGTTGCTAATCGGGCCAAGACCGAGATCTGTCTTGGAGTATCAAGACTTTACATCGCGAGAGAATGATATCGTCAGCATTCTCCCCGGGATGTCTGATTTTGCTGTTCTGTTTATGTCACGTGAGGGGGAGCTGTTGTCTCGTTATCCGGATCCTTACGATACTTATCTGCATATTTGTCGTCCGATTAAATCCCGTTTGGCTCTTTTTTACGTCGAGCATCGTTCCGTTTGGGTGGATTGTGTTCTGTTGTTTTTTAATGCGACAAATTTTATCAGTCATCGGTGGACGTTGCGACATATGGCAAAGTTTATTGTTAAATTGGGCGATTGCGGTGTGCCGTATGAAGTTTTGAGCGGCGAAAAAGAACCGTACCTAATGGATTTGCCGCGTTAATCGGGATTGCAGGAGCGGTAACGCAAAAATTTCCTTTATCTTTGGCGAAAAGGATTTCGGAATAAAGATATGGAGACGGTAAATATAGATTACGGATGGCTGGCATTTTGCATGGTGTTGGCAGGTTGGTTGGGTTTTGAACTGATCGGAAAAATTCCGTCACAGCTGCATACGCCGCTGATGTCGGGAACCAATGCGATTTCGGGAATTACGCTGGTAGGGGCGTTGGCGGCGTTGTCATATACAACGGATGTAATAGCGGAGGTTTTATGTTACGTAGCAATTTTTTTTGCCGTTATCAACGTAGTTGGCGGGTATTGCGTCACCGACCGCATGTTGAAAATGTTTAAAAAATAACCATGGATATTACCTTCGTTTTAGCGGCGATTTTACTGATAGTCGGTCTCAAATTGATGGGAAGGGCGGCGACTGCAAGAAAAGGCAATGTTCTGTCGGGTGCCGGAATGCTTCTGGCGGTGGCAATGACTTTATGGATATTTCCGCCGAAAAACATATGGGTATTGGTCAGTGTGGTTATATTTGGAGCGTTGATCGGTATTTGGACGGCGTCTTACGTCAAAATGACGGCGATGCCGGAATTGGTGGCATTGTTTAACGGCTTCGGCGGATTGGCGAGTTTGTTGGTTGGTGTTGTCGAAGGGCTTAAATTAATGCGTACTTCGGACGATTCGGTTGGGACAGGGGTTGTTTCTACACAGGTTGCCATCGTCTCGGCTGTTATCATCGGCGGAATTACCTTCACGGGAAGTTTGGTTGCGTACGGAAAATTAAGTCGAAAATTGCCGAGCGGTTCGATTGTATTTCCATTTCAGGTGTACGTTTGTTTTGTCCTCTTGTGTTTTTTATACTGGTCATCGTGCGGTTGGATTGTATCTCAAAGTATCTTCGGTTTTGATCCGTTTTACGCAATGATTGCATTCAGCCTCATCGCAGGAATTCTGTTCACGCTTCACATCGGTGGCGGCGACATGCCCGTGGTAATTGCGCTGTTGAACAGTTTGTCGGGCGTTGCGGCATGTGCGGCGGGGCTGATTTCGATCAACAAAGTTCTTATCGTTGCAGGATGTTTGGTCGGAACGAGCGGTCTCATTTTAACACTCATCATGTGCAAAGCCATGAATCGATCGATCGGAAAAGTATTATTGGGCGGTTTTAAGGCGTCGGAAATAAAAGCACAATCGAAGTCTTCCGGCGATCCAAAGACAATGACGGTGGAAGATGCTTATTTTCCGTTGGAAGCGGCACGGACGGTGGCGATTGTTCCCGGGTACGGATTGGCGGTGGCTCAGGCACAGCATGCGGTAAAAGAGCTTGCACAGAAGTTGACGGAGAATGGTGCGGATGTATTTTATGCCGTTCACCCGGTCGCAGGGCGCATGCCGGGACACATGAATGTCCTTCTCGCGGAAGCCGACGTCGACTATGATCAACTGACGGAATTGGAAGCCGCCAATGCGCGTTTTCCGGAAACCGATGTTGCGTTGGTAGTCGGTGCCAACGATGTCGTCAATCCTGCGGCGGTCGAAAACAAAAATTCGCCGTTGTACGGCATGCCGATATTGGAAGTTTTTAAAGCGAAAACCGTACTGGTGCTCAAACGCGGACAGGGGAAAGGTTTTTCGGGGCTGGAGAATGAATTGTTTTTAAAAGACAATGTCCGCATGATTTACGGCGATGCCAAAAAGACACTGACGCAGTTGGCGGCGCAGTTTAAGGGCGAATAGATAAAGGTTGCGGTTTGCGAATGGTTGCGTGTAGAGGGGAACGTTGCATTCCTGTCTGTGCGACAGGTTCCGAAGTACGGTTATGTAAGTGGTTTTTTTCAAATTTTGTAATTTTGTGATATGATTTCTTTCGAAAACTTATGAGTGCACCGCATGTCGTGCTGAACCAACATAACGGAACGGATGAAAATAGGCTTCGACCACCGCGGTTTTCCGATTTTACCGGTCAGCCGAAAACCGTCGAACGTCTCCAAATCATGGTCGGAGCGGCACGCAAGCGCGGCGATGCGCTCAATCATATTCTGCTGAGCGGACCTCCGGGGCTCGGGAAAACCACGCTGGCACACATTTTGGGGCACGAAATGGGTGTGCAGGTGCATGTAACATCCGGACCCGTCATTGAAAAAGCCGCGGATTTGGCGGGTTTACTGACGAATTTATCTGAAAATGACATTCTGTTCATCGATGAAATGCATCGGTTACCAAAAACCGTTGAAGAGTATTTATTCTCGGCGATGGAAGATTTTTGCATCGATGTCATGATCGATCAGGGACCGAATGCCCGCAGTGTACGTTTAACCTTACCGAAATTTACATTGCTCGGTGCCACCACACGCAGCGGACTGCTTTCGGCGCCGCTACGGTCGCGTTTTACGCTTCAAACTCGGCTCCATTACTATACAAAAGAGGATTTGCGTTCGATTGTGCTTCGTTCGGCGACACTGCTGGATATAGCAATGGACGAAGGAGGCGCATTGGAAATTGCCTCACGTTCTCGCGGAACACCGCGCATTGCGAACAATTTAATCGCTTTCACCCGTGATTTTGCGCAACAGAAAGGCGAAAAAATTATCTCTCGTGATGTAGCGCGTCAGGCATTGGCAGTTTTGGATATCGACGAAAACGGTTTGGACGAATTGGATAAACGCATTTTGTTCGTTTTGGCGCATCAATTTCAAGGGAAGCCGACGGGGCTGCATACATTGTCGATTGCGGTAGGCGAAGAAGCCGATACTTTATCCGAAGTACACGAACCGTTTCTCATCCAGGAAGGTTATTTACAACGAACCCCGCAAGGACGCCAATTGGCGCCGCGCGGCTGGCAAGTGCTTAAATTACACCCTGATGTACAAAGTTGGTTTGCGTTGTAAAGTATGGCGAGTGAAAAATTTGTCCTATAACGAAAATTTCGTACGCAATTTCAGATTTATTTGCTCAATGTACCCTGAAAAAAATTACAGCAATGAATTATGAAAGGAAACAAACCATCCTTTATAACTTTAAAGTGTTTTAAAAAACAAAGTGCTTTTCACCGAGAACACGCCTGAAGCGGTCAGCACCGTTCTCGCATTAAAAACGACAAGCTCCTCCTTTGAAATCACTGCTTCAAACACAAACTCCAACTCCTATAAGCCAACAACCATTCTCCTTCGAGCTCGGCGGCTCACATGGAATACGCTACCCGAAAACCTCTTCTTTTTTGAAGAACCGCGCAATTTCCTTTTTCGCCGAATCAGGACTGTCGGATGCATGAACCACGTTCGTGGATTTATCCACTCCGAAATCACCGCGAATGGTACCCTTGGGCGCCAGCTTGGAATCCGTCGGTCCGAGCAACTCGCGTACTTTTGCGATCGCATTTTCGCCTTCCAACACCCACAGCATCACGGGACATTGTTGCATGTAGGACAAAATATCCGGAAAAAACGGCTTGTCGGTGAGAAAATCGTAATGATCGCGTAAAATCGCTTCCGTTAACTGCATCATTTTTGAAGCAATCGGTCGCATACCCGCTTCCGTAAAGCGCTGCAGAATAACACCCGTCAGATTTTTTTGCATCCCGTCGGGTTTCACGATGACCAATGTACGTTCCAAACTCATCTCTTATCTCTACACTCTAAAGTGTAAAACGAGATTGTATTGGTCAATGTTTTTGTGAAATATATACGCATGTTTCTGCTCAGGAAGGATATATACATAAAAAGCTTGCCTTCCTTCATGTTTTCCCTCCCAATAAATTCGTCATTTGCCCTGTTCGTCTAGCGGTCAGGACACCGGATTCTCATTCCGGCGACAGGGGTTCGATTCCCCTACGGGGTGCCATACAGAGGCGGTTGCGCGCCTACTAGAGTGTTTTTGCATGGTTTTCAGGCGTTTCAAATGTCTTTTACGAGAGGCGGATTTGAGAGTTTTTGAGGTATGAAGTGCCGGGGTAGAACGATTTAAAAAAACGTACCGACTCCAAGTCTTTTAGTTGTTTTTTCTCATAAATAGCTTTTTTTCGGTGCAGGCTTGCAAAAAAGCGTTAAAAGTTCCATCCTCCAGTTGGATCCTTCCTCTTTTTCCCTATGGCGGAGTCGGTTGAAAATGCACGCAGGCGTCTGCAGACGCTGTTGACGGAAATTGCGCGTGCGGATCGTCTGTATTACAAGGAAAGCGCGCCCGAAATCAGTGATTTCGAATACGATTGTCTGCAGGCGGAAGTAAAGGCGATTTACAAGAAATTTCCGCAGTTGGAGCAGGCGATGAAGGTCGGGAGCGATTTGCGAAACGGCGCGGTGCCTGTTCCGCATTTGAGTCCGATGTTGAGTTTGTCCAATACCTATTCCAAGGAAGAATTATTAGGGTTCGATAAACGGACGCGGGAAATGTGCGGCGGTTGTGCGTATTTGCTGGAGCCGAAAGTGGACGGTATGGCGATCAGTTTAATTTACGAAAACGGTCGTTGGGTGCGGGCTTTGACGCGCGGGGACGGGCGAGCCGGTGAAGATGTAACGGCGGCGGTTCAGACGATTGCCGATATTCCGCGTGTGTTATTGCACGCGCAAGAGTTTTCGAATGAGAGCAGTGTTTCCAATGAAGCAAAACCTTCGACCGCTTCCGTTCCTTCGATTACGGAGGTGCGCGGTGAAATTTACGTGACGCGCGAAGATTTTGAGGAACTCAATGCCGAACAGGAGCGTTTGGGACAGCCGCTTTTTTCCAATACGCGCAATTTAGCGTCGGGAAGTGTTAAGTTGTTGGATGTCGAGGAAGTAAAGCGGCGGCGGTTGCGGTTTGTGGCGCACGGTATCGGAAAATTTGACGGCGATTTGCCGACACAGGAAGCCGTGCGTCAGTGGTTAAAGGCGAACAATTTCCCTTCGTTTCCGACGATTGATATTGCCGAAACGGCGGAAGAAGCGTGGGCGTTCATCGAAGCCTTTCATGCGAAGGAGCACCCGTTTCCGTTTGTGACCGACGGCGTGGTATTGAAGGTGAATGATCGACGGCAACAATTACAACTCGGGGCAACAGCGAAGTCGCCGCGGTGGGCGATTGCGTACAAATTCGAACCCGAGTCCGTCGAAACGCAGGTGACGGGCGTGACGTTTCAGGTGGGACGCACGGGAGCGATTACGCCGGTGGCGGAATTAACGCCCGTTGAGTTGTGCGGTTCCCGCATTTCAAGGGCGACATTGCATAATTTTAACGAAATCGACCGCCTTGGTTTGCAAATCGGCGATTGGGTGGTGTTGCAAAAAGCCGGCGAGGTCATCCCCACCATCGTGCGCGTGAATACGGCGCGGCGCAACGGTACGCGTCCGATTGTTCCGCCAACGGCATGCCCGGCCTGCGGCGCGCGGCTGATACGTTTGGAAGGTGAAACCGCTCTTCGTTGCCCGTCCATCGCCTGTTCGGCACAAACGCGCCTGAAGATTATTCATTTTGCCTCAAAGGAAGCCTTGGATATCGGCGGAATGGGCGCAAAGTTGGTCGATTTTCTGGTGCGCAACGGTTGGGTGCGTACCGTGGCGGATGTGTTTCAACTGTGGCGTTTTCGGGCGAAATGGATTGGAACGGAAGGTTTTGGCGAAACGGCGGTCGACGGTATTTTAACAGCCATCGAACGCGCCAAATCGCAACCGCTGTGGCGTTGGATTTACGGGTTGAGCCTTCCGAATGTCGGTCTCGAAGCGGCGAAGCGACTGGCGGAAACATTCCAAACCATGGAGGCGTTGCAAACGGCTTCCGCGGAAGCTCTGCAATCGGTGCCGTTGATCGGCGAACGAACGGCGCAGGGAATTGCGGCGTTTTTCAAAAACGAAACCAATCGCGCTGTTTTGGAGCAGTTGCGAAACGCCGAATGTTTTCAATAAACGCCTGCGTAATATCAAGGACGAACGTTTATCTTTATCGAAACGTTTTTGTTTGGATGCGGTATTCGGAACAGCGAAGCGGGTTGTAATCGACGGATGCGGGCGATTGAATGATGTCTGAATTTTCGAAAAAATGTTTTTACAAAAATGCCGATCCTAACCGTTAAAGTCATTGCGCGCGCCTCCAGGTGCGAAGTCCTTCCGCAGGCGGACGGTTCGTTCAAGGTAAAACTCACACGCCCGGCACTGGAAGGGAAGGCGAACGAACAATTAAGAGAAGTATTGGCGGATTATTTCCATACGTCCAAAAGCAAGGTGCGTATTTCATCAGGAGAAAAATCGCACTTAAAAACCGTTAAAATTGAAGGCTAGTTCGCCTCCTACTCGACAACCTGCACAGAAGCCGGGCATCCTTCCAAAGCACTCTCTCTATCGACCCAATAACAATCCTTCCGAACGCGCAATTTCGACAGAGAAACGCAACCCTTGAAAGCCGATTGAAAAATAAAAATATTCTTGGAACGTGATACATCCAACATCGCCAACGAACGGCACCCTTCAAATGCACACATGCCTATATCTCCCGTTTTGGCGAAACGCACGAGACTCAGATTGGAGCAATCTTTAAATGCGGCTGCACCAATCTTCACGCCATCCTCTCCATTTTCCCCTTCGCAGGTAACGGAAAGCAGATTTTTCCAACCTTTAAAAGCTCCCGTTCCGACACATTTAGTCTCGGGCGTCAATATGACATCCAAACTTTCCAGACCTCTGCATAGTGCCGTTTCCTCTGTTCCGACGGTTCCGCCCGGGTTTGGATGGATATCGACCGTCACGCCCCTCGCTGCCGTTGCTCCGCCAAATCCCCACATGCACAAACCGAAGATTGCGCACACCCTTTTATAAACACGATCCACGTATGACATGATAACAAAAGACGTTATTTATTTTGTCAATTTAAAAACACAACCGCACATCAGTAAAATCGGTCGGCAATCCATTCATGGCATCCATTGCATTTCTAAAACCTTCCCTGGGGTGGTAGACCGGACTCGAACCGGCAACCCTCGGAACCACAATCCGATGCTCTGACCAATTGAGCTACAACCACCAAACGAGTTCATTGCATGGAAAAATGCGGAAAGTGTCAATGGTTATCGGAATCGAAAGAATCGCGTTGGTCTCCTCCGCGTTTGCCGCCCCTGGGTTTGTTTATCATTGGTTTACTTCCGCAGCCCCGACCTCGGTAATTCCCGCGATAACCACCTCTTCCTCTGCATCCTCTGCCGTAAAAGTTTCCTCGCCCTCTGTTGTATATTGTTTTATTTTCCCGATAAGTTTCATCGTTGTCGCTATCATCCAGCACCGAAAACCGTTCCTCAAAATTAAAATCGATCCAACCACTTTTGTGCTGTTTTTTACGTTCTTTACCTGCTTCATATAGCTTTCTCAGCGATTGGTTGAATTTTTTCACTTCCTTGTCGTAACCGGCGTTAAGCAAGGCGTTCCTTATATATTCGTCGTTTTTCTTCAGATCCCTTAACAATGGATGGACGTTGTTTATAAAATCACCTGCAATTCCTAAAAACGACTCCAATTCCCGTATTCTACGTTTTTTTTCTTTTATGTCTTTTCGCAGACTTTCAATTTCGCCGCTCTTGTTATTCGATGTTTTTGCCAACCATTCGTTCTGTCTCTGTAAGTCTTCAGATTTTTTCACTGTTTCTTTCGCCGTTCGAACCGTTTCCGATGACTTCCGAATTTCTTCTCTTAACGCATTATTATCCGCCTCCAATTTTTTGTTTATCGCTTCCAATTCTGACTTTGACGCTTCCAAACCTCCTATGCGCTTTTTTGTAGATCCTTGCTTGATAAGTCTTTCATTTTCCTTTTTTAATTGCGCATTTTTCTTCTTCATGTTTTCAATCATCGATTTGTACGTTTCGTTGTTACGTTTCGCATCTTCAAGTTGCTTCTGTGTCGTTTTGTATAAAGAGGATAAAATCCCTTGTTCCTTACTTTTGTTTAGTATTGTTTCGATCAACTCCTTTCTTGTGTTTGCTTCTTTTCTTTCCAATGTTTGAACCGTTGTATACAAGTTGCTAATCGTAGAATCCTTTCCTTTTATTTCTTTCTCGAGTTCCGTAACTTTTAATTTGTACTGCTCACCATCCTTATTGTTACGCTTGATTTCGAGCGACATATTGTAAGGGAAAAACTTGTTGTTTCCGTCAATCCCCACCGTCGTGGTTTTGTCAATTCCGAGGCGTCCGTTTTTCGGCGCGAGTGTCGTATCGAAAAACTCGTTTCGCTCAAATATAACTACATCCTTGAGGGGCCTTAATACCGTATTGGTTCCGCCGACTTGAACTTTCGTGGGTTTAAGAATTCCGAGGCGTCCGTCTTCCGGTGTGATCTTTGTATCAATAAACTGAAGCAATTTTGCATTCTTGAAGCAGTTTGCGACAGTTTTAAAATCGCACTTATCAAATCGAATCGTCTCTGCGTTCTCTTTTAAATCTTCGTTCAGATCCAGAGTGCCGCTACAGTTGATGAACTCAATATCGAAAGACGCTTTTACGCCGTTCAGTAATTTTTTTGCTTCCTGAACATCCAGAGTGCCGTTCTTTAAAACGATAGTGCTTCCGGGATCGGAAGGGTTCACTCGTTCATGTTTAACGCCGGTTTCTTTGGAATTTTTGAAAAGGGCTTGTGTTTGAGCAACGCTTTCGAAGTCTAAACCCAGAATGGGAATTCTCGATGTTTGATTAAGGAGTGTGACCGATGTTGGATCAAGGAGTTTGACATAACCGGCAAGATCCGATGCCTCAATATGACCACCACCCTTTTTATCTTTAAAGTCGATCGTGTATCGCACCGCCGATGCGTTCGGCAGAAATCCGCTTCCCGCAATGAGAAAGGCAACGGGCAAACGCCTCAATGCCTGTTGTACCGTTGAGATGTTGAGAACTTTTTTCATAAACACGATTCGAACCTATGGGAGTTTTTTGCCGAGTGCAAGATTTTTTTTATATTTAATTTTTTTATGAAAAACGAAAAAATGCCCCATGTGCGCTGTGTTTAAGAGGCGTTTTAATAAAAAAAACAGGGAGTTCGGAGCGTGAATGTAAAGTACACAAAGGATATTTACGGAGTTGAATGTTGTTGAACGGCACCGCACGGTTCGCGGGCTTTGAAAAACCTTAAAACGAACGTGTACAGAAGCTGTTTTTCGAAGGACGCAAATGCATTTTTGTGCGTTATGAGATTGACAATCCTTCTTTCGCTTTGTGCGATGAAGCTGTCTCGGTGCGGGGTCGTAGCTCAGTTGGTAGAGCACCACAATGGCATTGTGGGGGTCGTCAGTTCGAACCTGATCGGCTCCACCAGGGGGCGGTGTTCTTTTGCATCGATGTGCCGAAGTGGTGAAATTGGCAGACACGCATGATTCAGGTTCATGTGCTTCACGGCATGGGGGTTCAAGTCCCCCCTTCGGCACCAGGAAAGTATCGGATGGAAGGCTTTGAAAGCGGCGTTTTAAAAAAAGAGGGCATCTCGAAGTCATCGTTGACAAGGGCAT
>DEWA01000014.1 GCA_002363035.1 Verrucomicrobia bacterium UBA3222 | reverse complement strand
ATTGCACCAACGCCGCCGCAGTATCTTTTACATAGATAAAATCTCTCAGTAACGATCCGCCTGTAATGACAAGCGGTTGATCATTTAAAAAAGCTTTCCACAACGAACCTATAAGACGGTGCCTATGCGTATTCAAACTGTAAGAATCACCAATTCTGGCGTACCCGCAAGAAACACCATTTGCACGGAAATACCGCTCCGCAATTTCATACAAATGATGCTTGCAAAAAGCGTAATGCGTTCGTGTTAAATCCAAGGCATCCGTTTCTTTCAACGGACGATCGGAAGCTGCATATTCCACGAAACTGCCAACATACAATGCTCGCTTCCCGCCGTTTTCGGCAAAAGCCTGCGCTAAACGGATTCCCGATGACAGAAAAGAGTAATTTTTGTTCGATTGATAACGCCCTTCCTCAAGGTTCCACGCCAAATGCAATAAACATTCGGGTTTAATTCCCGCCATCATTCTATCGATAAAAGTGCCATCCAGGATGTCTCCTTTTATCCAATGAATGCCGCCTCCAGCTGGACTTTCCAGTCGAGTAGGAGCATATACCTCAAATTCTTTTTGTAAAAGAATTTCTCGTACATACCTACCAATACACCCGCTCGCACCCGTTAATAATATTCTTTTCTTCATTTTCCTCATTCTCTACTTGAGAAACGATGCATTTGCATCTTTTTGACTGATAATTCGATGAGCACACTCAGGCCATTTAATATTCAGTTGCGGTTCATTCCAGCGCACCGAAGCTTCAGCTTCAGGAGTATAAAACTCATCCACCAGATAACACACAATGCATTGATCACATAACGTTTGAAAACCGTGCGCAACGCCCGGCGGGCAATATAAACTTTTTCGGTTATCGCCGGACAACTTCGCGCCGATCCATTGTAAATATGTCGGACTGTTCGGACGTACATCTGCAACACATCAAAAATTCTCCCTTGTACGCAACTGATTATTTTCGCTTCTACATGCGGCTTTCTTTGAACATGTAATCCTCGCAACGTGCCGACGTTCGGATTGATAGAAACATTTATCTGCTTTACATCGAACGCAATCCCGGCTTTCTCAAATTCCCGTTTGCAAAATTGTCGATAGAACACACCGCGTTCATCTTCAAAACATGATCTCTCAATCAGGAAAGCATCTTTAATTTTTAATGGTATAAATTTCATCAATTTAAACTTTTGATACTAAAATCCAAATGAATCAATTTCTGCAATGTTCGTTTGAATAATCTCCAATGCCCTGTAACTAAAAGATGAAATTTCTGTTTCCAGGGAGCAAGAAGGAAATGCAACCAAAAGCGTTTTTTACCCATGTATAGACCTATGATAACCGCACAAGGAGAAAACATATAATCGAACACTTCTCTTTGTATTGTTTTTATTTTTATTTCTCTAAACATTAGAGTGTATGACATTTCTCTAATCAATGGAAATGCTGTACCATCGTTGTAACTTTTTTTCTCTAGTCTGACCCAATTTACAACGTCTGCTTTCACGGCAATCACCTTAAGATTGGGATTTTGATTTAAAAGCAAAACACCACGGTACATTGTGAAGTTGTTTGATGCAACCTCTAACATTAAGCGAAGCATTTCATCTGTAATGTTTGATGTTTTTAGTATCAAGCAGGGACATATATCCCAACCTCCGGGCAGTACTACCCATGTGCGGAGATCTTTTGGTTTCCAATCGCAATCCCCGTAGGTGACTACAAGTACATCTGCCCCGGCCTCGATACCTTTATGAACTTCATTAAAACACTTCCAATTGTAGGTATCATTATCTCCCAAAACCCAAAAATACTCTCTTGATGCAATTTCATTTGCTCTCAGAAGATTTCCCCAAATCCCTACATTCCTCGCATTCCTCCGATACTTTACATTAGGATGCTTTTCGGCGATTTTCTTTACAAAATTCGGCGTATCATCGGTTGAACAGTTGTCCAAAATCGTGATGTCACAATTTTTGACCGGGCTGTTTTCACCCAACAGGTACGAGAACGTGATACCCAACTTTTCACATCGATTAAACGTCGGGATAACAATCTCCAATTTGTCTTCTATTTTCATAATGTCCTTCCTCTTTAAATTTTATCGCTCGTTTCAACTCCCTATCTTCGGCTTCCTTCCCCAATACCCATGCCCTTCCTCAAATGCCTCCGCGACCGACAAAAGCGTGCTTTCGTCGAACGGTTTCCCGATGAGCTGCAGGCCGATCGGTAAATTTGATTTTGAGAAACCGCAAGGGATAGATATGCCCGGCAACCCCGCAAGGCTCACGGAAACGGTATAAATATCGCTCAGATAAACGGACAACGGCGTACTTTTGGCACCGATTTTTGTTGCCGGGGTCGGTGAGGTCGGTGTTACAATTGCATCCACGCTCTTAAATGCTTCCGCGAAGTCGTTGTAAACCAAACGCCGTACTTTTTGTGCTTTATCGTAATAATAAGCGTCGTATTCGCCGCTGCTTAAAACATACAGGCCGAGCAAAATGCGTCGCTTCACCTCCGAACCGAAACCCTCGCTGCGTGACAGCGAAAACATCTCCTCCGTCGTTTTGGCGTTCGGACTGCGGTACGTGTAGCGGACGCCGTCGTAACGCGCCAGGTTCGATGATGCTTCGGCGGTTGCGATAATGTAATACGCCGAAATACCGTACTCCAACGTTTTCAGTCGAATCGGTTTAATCGTATAACCCTGTTGTTTGTAAAAATCGACCGCCGCCAGAACCGCTTCTTTGACTTCCGAATCCAAACCGTCGCTGAAGTACTCTTCGGGAACGCCCAGCGTCCATATTTTCCCGCGATTATTTTGTATTTCTTTGCAAAAATCCGGCACTTCCCTGCGCGCACTTGTGGCATCCTTCGGGTCGGCACCACAGAGCAATTTCAAGATTGCCGCCACTCCCGAAACCGTTCGCGCGAGCACACCGGCTTGATCTAATGAGCTACCGAAGGCCGCAATACCGTAACGGCTGATGCGTCCGTAGGTTGGTTTAATACCGACGACGCCACACAACGCTGCCGGTTGGCGCACGGAACCGCCCGTATCCGTTCCCAATGCCAGCGGAAGTTCGCCCGCCGCCACCGCCGCCGCACTCCCGGAACTGCTGCCACCGGGGATACACTTGGTGTTCCACGGATTGCGTGTAATCTGAAACGCCGAATTTTCGGAAGACGAACCCATGGCGAATTCATCCATATTCATCCGTCCAAACAGCACCATACCCGCCGCCTTCAAACGCTCTACTACAGTTGAATCATAGGGACTAACGTAATGTTCCAGTATCTTACTTGCGCAGGTTAAGGGTTGCCCTTTTTCGGAAAAAATATCCTTCAACCCTATCGGGATGCCATCGTATTCGCTCAACAATCGCCCCTGCGAACGGCGCTCATCCGACGCGCGCGCTTCACGAAGTGTTTTTTCTTCGTCAAATGATAAGAAAGCTTTGATTTCGGGTTCCAACCGCTTCGTGCGTTCGATGTACGCCTTCGTCAATTCTTCCGACGAAAATCGTTTCTCGTTCAGCCCCGCAACCAACTGATCCAACGGTAAAAATAACGTCTCTTCTTCCATGTTCATCCGATCCTTTGTTTGTTAAACCACTCCACTCAATACCAACGACTGCCTTCAAAAACGTAAAAAATCACCACGCGTCGCGTCCCTATAAAACTTTCGGCACCACCAGCTGCCCGTCGCGCATTTCGGGTGCGTTTTGCTCCAGCATCTTCAAACCGTCGCACGCTGCCGGTTCATCTTCGCCCCAAACATTATCCTCCTGCTCAAAGGTGTGCAACAGCGGCTCGACGCCTTCCGTGTCGATGGCTTCCAATTTCGAACAGTAGCCGATCATATCCTGCAACTGCTGTTGGAAGATTACTTTTTCTTCTTCCGAAAACCGTATGCACGCAAACTTTGCCAGTTGGTCGATATCCGCCGAAGTCTTCATAAATGCTCCAAAACCTTCCGTTTCTTTTATGCTGTGTGTCGAATGTCGTTGAAGCAACCTAAATTTGTGTGTGCATAAGGCATTTTTGTCCGAATTTTTGTGAAAATTTTCAAAAAAAATCCGATTTTATAATCAAATACCATGGTTCAAAAACATTACACTCCGCACCCATGAAGATTAGAACGTGCAACAAGACACTCAACTCCCGTCCCTTACCCGATACGCTCCCTGTTTTTCAATCTGTTGTTGCAAGCCTTCAAAAATCGGACGCACCTGCTCGTCCTTGAGTGTTCCCGTCGATGCACCGAACGTGAGCGTGAAGGCAAAGCTTTTGCGATCGTTCTTTAAATCCTCGAACACATCAAACACGCACACATCGCGCACTTCCACGGGATGTTTGGTTAATTTTTTCAGCAATTTCACCAACGTTTGGCGCACGGTTTCGCACACGGTCTCCTTCGGAACCCACAACGCCAGGTCTTTGGTGACGGTCGGCGTTTCGGCATACGGTTGAAAGCTCTTGGACGACGGAATGCGAATGCGCTCCGGCAACCAAAAACATTCCGCCGCAAGCACGGCTTCTTCCTTAAACCAACGCTGCGTAAAGTTTAAATTCAAATAACCGAGATTTGCTTCAAAACCGCGCTGTTCCCAACGACCGACGGTGCCACCGTAACCGTCCTGCCACAGCGGAGAAACCTCCTTTTCTGTCGACAAAACCGCCGACGGCATCTGACCGCCCGCCGCAATCAAGGATTTTATCAATGCCTGCGTGCGGTAAAAATCAAAATCCTCGCACGCTTTCCAGGTTCGTTCCCGCAACGGACACACAACAAACGCCGTTGCAAAGCATTCGCACAGTTGCCCCTGAGCATTCACCTTAAAGATGCGACCCGTTTCGAATAAACGTTCGGTGCGATTACCGCGGTTGCGATTTTCGGACAACGCATTCAGCAAACCGGGGATAAGTGAAAAACGCAAACAGGCATGTTCTTCGCTTAAAGGCTTTTCAAGCGTTAATGCCGATACTTGCTCCTTCGGCAAAAAGTCGTCGTACCACGCTCTCGGGCTTAACGAATCGGTATAACATTCGTAAAAACCCGCATTCGATAAAATTTCCGCGTGTTTCAGGCGCAAAGTATATTCCGGCGCATCCGTCAGTTCGCAGGCAATGCCGCCGGGCACGTTCGACGGGATGCGGTCGGTTCCGAAAAAGCGGATAAATTCCTCCGCAAAATCCGCCTCCAAGGTTACATCGGGACGAAAAGAAGGTACGGCAACCTCCCAAACACCGCTTTCGACGGTTTTCAACCGAAAGCCCAATGCCTCCAATGCATCGCAGAAAGTTTTTTCTTCAACCTCAAATCCAATCAGGCACCGAATTTTCTCCAAACGCACTCTGACGGTACGCGTTAAAACCGCGCAGGAACCGCTTTCGGTAAAGAAAGTTATCTTTAAATTCGGACAGGTTTCGCGCAATAATTCGATCGCGCGCACCAACGCCGACGGCGCGCGGGTTTTATCGACAAAACGCTCAAATCGGTAGGAGGAATCGCTTGAAAGATTGGTTTTTTGCGAAACAATGCGAATGTTATCGGCGTCAAAATGCGCGCATTCGATGAAAATTTTGCTCGTCCGAGCCGAAATACCGCTTTCTTCGCCGCCCATGATGCCCGCCAGCGACAAAACTTTCTCTTCGTCCGCCACCACAACCGCCTCTGAAGGAAAAGTACGCTCAATACCATCCAACGTTTTCAGACGTTCACCTTCGCGCGCCGTCCGAACGCACAGCGAGCCCTTTATCCTGTCCGCATCGAACGCATGCAACGGCTGCCCCTGCTCGAGGAGAACAAAATTGGTGATATCAACAACATTGTTGATCGGACGGATGCCGGAAGATTTCAAAAACTTCTGCACCCCTTCAGGACTTGGTCTGATAGCGATATTTTCAATGAAACATCCAGAATAATAATCGCACAGCGACGTTTCGACCGTCACAAACGACTTCGACGGCTTCGGCTGAGAACGCAGAAAAGCATGCGGATCGGAGGAAAGGTTTTGCGAAGCAATCGAGGCGTCCATACCCGATTAGAACGCCGAACATTATGCTTTTTCAAGAAATTTCCGAAGAATATGCGAATAATCCCAACGGCGACGAATGGGATTTTCGGGAATTTTTCGGAAGGCTTTGAGGCATAAAAGGCGACTGTACCGAACCTCTAAAAATCATATTCCATCTTCTCGCCGTGCTTGGGATTTTAAAAGAAGAAATTCAAGATCGCAAGTTACCCGAGGCGATGCAGGGGTAAAGAGAAGCGTTCGTCGTCAAGGCGGTTAACTTTCGGACGCAATGAGAACAGTCGCACGCGTATGCTTTGCGGATATATCTTCCAAGTTTAAATGACAAAATAGTCAAGTACGACCAAACAACACTTGCCTGCACCATCGATCAACTGTTTGAGAAACAAAAAAATGTCACAATTCACGCCTTATTAAAATCGACCGCCGCATCAATCAAGACAATTTCCTACTCTCCTTCTTGCGCTCCAAACATCACCTTATCGTTTCTGTGGTCTTTATGTTGTACAAAAACCATGCCACCTTCGCCCTGATCTTGTATTATAAAACACGATTTGCCACATCTTATTTCTTTGAGGTGCTTTTCGAATATATGGGAGCAGTTTACACCGCGTTCGCCACACTGCTGGCATTCTGCCAAAATCCAATCCCTGCATTTACAATGATGCCAGCGCCCTTTCCCGGTTAACATCGGGCACTCCTCAACACATCCGTGCTCTTGGATCCCGTGTTTTTTTAAATTCGCTCCGACCAATGCTTGGTTACACAGATGGCACCGTGTCCCGTTTATACAGGAAGCACCATGCTCAAACACTTTTTGTGCATTAAAGCGACACTCTTGCGTACATTTATGATTTTCCCGCATATGCTTTTCGACATCCGGCAGAATGCCTTTAAATCTGCAGAGAGGACATGGAAGCATATTTTTACAGGAAAAACCATGCCGCCACTTCCAAACTTTCTCCTTGGTTATCGCCTCCGGTCTGCAGTCCTTTAGATCGCATCCGTGCTTGGATTTCATGTGACCTATCTTAACAGCCCCTTCATTGCACAAATCGCACTTCACGAAATGTTTCGACAAATGCTCATCTTTCGTCTTTCCGTCATCACAATCTCTACGAAAGTATGCTCCGCAGGTACAAAAATAACCCTTTCCGGAGTGCTCCTCCTTAAAATGTTCTTTCTTGTCATGAAACATATTGTTACACAGGTCGCAAAAAAACGAACCCTGATGCTTATTTTTCACATGGTCTTCCTTTGATTGTTGATCCAGAAAGTATTCCCTGCATCCCGAACAGTAGAACATTTTCCCGGAATCAAATCTTTTATGTACAAAAGCTTCCATGTGTTCATTCCATTTTTTTCCCAAAACCATTACGTTGCACTCCGGGCAAAAAAGATTCCAAAGCCCTTCCTCAAATGGACCCTTATGCCATCGTTTTTCCGTTTCCAAAACTCCTTTCCCTTCCGCATGCGCATTCCAGTCTTTTGGCGGAACCTCTTGACCACATAGTCTGCACCAGAACCCAACATGCCCTCCCAGTAAATTCTCCTTATGCTCGGATACCGTATGCTCATTCCAACCGATCATCGGAACCACTTTATAGCACCTCCCGCAAAGAAGATCGGGCTCACCAAGGCATGAAACCGGCATAAGAGAACGCCTATGGTTCTCCGCCGTATGATTATTAAAATCGTCCCTCGAAACCATTTCGTGACATATCCGACATTGAAGCTTACAACACTCGTACCAAGAGAGTTTCTTCATTTCATCCTCCACGTGGGAATTCCAATCCTTTCCCCAAATCATTTTCTTTTGTATTTCGCACCAGAGGATAAAATCATCTTTCGGTTTTAAAAACTTTTTTTTATATTTCTCATGCACATGTTCATTCCAATTTTTTTTCGGAACCATCATTTTGCATTCTTCGCAGTACAATTCCCACCCATTCTCCTCCAACCAATTCGCATGATTCTCTTTCACGTGTTTATTCCAAACGCTCCCGCCAATAACGTTGTTGCAAGTTTTACAGTAAAAATCGCGTTTCGGCAGGTTTCCGCGATGCTTTTCTTTCAGGTGATCGTACCAAAGCAGAACCGGAACACAACGGCCCTTGCTTTTTGTTCCCGGCTGGCCGCACAGCCCGCATAAAAAAGTGCCGCTCTCCATAAAACCTTCGTCACAATTAAGCGAACCTGCGGTTTTGAATTTTTGCCAAAACGTCCAACACGAGAACGTATCATTTGAATCCGAATCCTCTCTGTTTTGTCTATACAACATGACAGAATTCGGAATCCCGTGTTCATACCACAAATGAACAAACCAATCGTCCGCGTGGATATCATCGTAGCACGTTGGACAACGAAAACTATATTTCAAACAGGCTTCTTTAGGACACTCTTTCCTGTGCGATTTGATGGCATTCAAATCCCCAATCGACTCATTACATAGGGTACAACGAATCGTGGGCTTGTCAAACTCACGCTTATGGTATTCTCCTTTGGCTTCATGTATATGCTTTCCCCAATTTTCATCCTCGATCCAGTGATCACACGCTTGACACGAAAATTTCCATTTCCCCCCGAACGCCCTGCCGCCGCACAACGCCGCAACACATACCGATAAAACACACGTTTTCAGATATTGATGTACCATACTAATGTATTGATTAATCAGGAAAATTTTATAAATGCAAGATGTATTTTTCGTTTTTTTACGAAACGGAAAAGATTTCACAATTTAAAATAAACACACAGGGAAATACCCCCAATCGATCAGACACGCCCTCCACGCACGCAGGCACCGCCGCCTTTTTCGCGCCCCCAAGCCCCGTCGAACGACCGTACGCCCGACCAAAGATCTCACGTTGTGCCCCTAAACTTTCTCAAACGCTCCGTCCGGTTGCACCCCGAACTTGCGCATCTGGTCGCGAAACTGCTCCAGACGCTCCGCTTTGCCCTGTTTGGCGGTTTTTTTGAACGCTTCGAAGGAAATTTCCTCCTCCGTGTCGATTTCGTCTTCCAGAAAACCTTTGAATTGTCGTAATCGCGTCGGGTGGCGCATTTTACGCAACGCTTTGGCTTCGATCTGCCGCACGCGTTCGCGCGTCACGTGGAACATTTTTCCGACTTCCTCCAGGGTTCGGCTGTAACCGTCGTGCAAACCGAAACGCAGCAACAACACTTCGCGTTCCCGCTCCGACAGCGTCCTGAGCACTTTCAGAAACATGCTTCGAAGCAAATTCTTCGCCGTCGTATCAAAGGGATTGCCGACGGATTTATCTTCGATAAAGTCGCCGATGCAACTGTCTTCGCTCTCACCGGTGGGGCTTTGGAGCGAAACGGGATGACGGGCGATGCTGATGACGCTTTTAACGTGCTCGGGCGACAATTTCAATGTTTTCGCGACTTCCTCGGGTGACGGTTCGTAGCCCAGCTCCTGCACCAACTGCTTCTGCGTTTGAACAACGCGATTGAGGGTTTCGATCATGTGCACGGGAATGCGGATGGTACGCGCCTGATCCGCCAGCGAACGCGTAATCGACTGCCGAATCCACCAGGTGGCGTAGGTCGAGAACTTATACCCGCGGTGATACTCGAACTTATCCACCGCCTTCATCAGCCCGATATTGCCTTCCTGAATCAGATCCAAAAACGATAAACCGCGGTTGGTGTACTTTTTTGCGATACTGATCACGAGACGCAGGTTCGACTCGACCATCTCGTTTTTCGCCTTATTGACCTCGCGAATGTGCCGACGCACGGTCTTCATCCACTCGACAAACTGCTCGGGCGGAAGATGGAGTTCGTACTCGATGGCTTTGAGGCGCTTTTGCAACGGCTGCGTATCGATGGAAGCATAGGTCGGACTTTTCTCGATGCCGCGCAGACTTTCGCGGATTTTTTCGATTTCCCGCACCAGCGGCGAGTAACGATCGAGGAATTCCTCGAAAATTTTCAATTTAAAACAAAAACGCTTAAATAAAGGCTTCAGCTGCGTTTCGAACTTTTGGTAACGCGTCAGGAATTTTTCCTTTTCCTCCGGATCGGTCGCCTTCCAGTACGATTCCCACAGTTTGTTGAGTTGCGTTCCGAGAAGGTTGCACTGCGAAACCAGCTGCTTCAACGTTTGATAATAAGCCGTACGGTTCTCAACCTTTTTGTCCGTTACGACAGTGTCGAAACGTTCGTTGTGTTCGAGCAGTTTTTGCGCCAAATCGATCTGGAACGGCAACGACAGCATAATCGAAAACAGGCTGTCCTGCGCCGAAAATTCCGCTTTTTCAATGCGCCTGGAGATTTTGGTTTCCTGCTCCTGCGTTAACAACGGAACCGCACCCATTTGCCGCAGATACATGCGCACGGGATCTTCGATATTTTCCTCCGAACGCGCGTTTTGAACGGCTTCCTCTTCTTCGAGCCGTTGTTGCTCCCGCAACTGTTCCGCCTCTTCCTCGTCCAGAATTTTAATGTCGAGCTTTTCGAGAATGTTGATGACGTTCTCCAGCTGATCCGGTTTTTTAACGGTCTCCGGCAGTTGACGGCTGATATCCTGAACGGTCAGATACTTCTGTTGCTTCGCCAGCGCAATCAACGCGCGAATTTTTTCATTGAGAATTTCCTGCGACGGAACAACTTTCACCCTGCGTTTGCCGAGCGACACAACACCTCCCGACGCAACCGTTTTTTCCGACGCAACGCCCCCACTGGATACATCCCCCTTCGACATCCTCTCACTCCTTCGGCAGACAAATAAAAGACACCGCCTCCGCCAACGCCCGCTTGCAGGCGAGTCGATCCGATTGCAGACGCCGCGCTTCCTCGATATTGCCATCGGGATTTTTTAAAATGCGTTTGTCAATCTCTAAAATTCTCTTCTCGAGAAAGCGCTGATACATCTGTTGCAAAAGAAGCGTTAATTGTTCGGATTCATTTTCAGATGCAAGCGGTTGCGCCAGTTGCCGACACCAGCAATCCTCCTCTTCGGCAGACAAGTTCCAACGATCGCGGTTATCCAACGGTTCGATGCCGTTTTCGTGAAATTCGCTCAAAATCCGCATCAACAACCGACCGGCCGTATGCGTTTCATCGATCCAATCGAGCGATAAATACTTCAAAATCGCTTCCGTCCGATGCGGCGCGTGCAACAGGAACCGCAACACCTGCCCCTCCGGCTGTTCGTATATCGGCGACGGTTGCATCGGCGGTGCGGCATCCGCTTTAACAGGCGTACGACGTTGAAACGCCTGCAAATCCGCTTCCAACGCGCTTTGAGGCAGGTGAAAGGTCTTTGAAAGTTCGCGCAATAAATCGAAGCGCAACACCGCGGACGTACATTTGGCGATAATCGGGAACATCGCCTGCAGGACGTTGCGTTGAACGGTTCCGTCATCGCAGCCGTTACGTTTAAAGGCGTACACAAAAAAATCAACGGGCGAAAGCGCTTCATCGGCGAGCGTTTCGCAACGTTTCGGATTTTTCAGCAAAAAACCGTCAGGATCTTCATCTTTTTCGAGACAAACGTAGCGCAAGGGAATTTCGAGCGGAATCCCCAGCGTCATGAACCGCAAACCCGCTTTAAGACCCGCTTCGTCGCCGTCAAACAGCCCGATAATCGGCGCATCGTAACGTTTCAGCAATTTCAGTTGCTCCTCCGTCAACCCGGTGCCCTGCGGTGCAACGGCGGTTTTCAGTCCGCATTCGAAACAACGCATCGCGTCCAGTTGTCCCTCCATCAGGTAAAAGGGAGTATTTTTCTCCAAAAACGATCGCGCTTTCGAGAGATTAAACAATACCTGCCCTTTGATAAAGAGAGGCGTTTCGGGAGAATTGACATATTTCGCTTCGCGCGTCGGATCGGTTTGAACCGTTACGAACGGCAGGTGTCGCCCCGAAAAGGCAATCGTCCGATCCTGCAGATCCTTAATCGGAATCATGAGTCGCCCTTGGAACCGCGGCATCAGATTGCCGTAATCGCGCTTCGGATTGTAAAATAAACCGCTTTGTTGCAACTGTTCGCGCGAAAACCCGGCATTTTGCAGAAAAACATACAGCGAACCGTCGGCGGGCGCAAAACCAATATCGAATGTTTTTGCCGTTTCGTCCGAAAAATGCCGCGTGTCACGCCAATAGTCACGAACCTTCTTCGCAACCACATTGTCCCCCCAAAAGTGTTGCTTAAAGAACTGCGTTGCACGGGCGTAAATGTCCAACAAAACCTTTTTTATCGACACGCCTTCGTTCGAACGCACAACCGTTCCGCCGCGTTGTTCGTACTCCAACGGAATGCTGAATTGTTCGCACAGTCGCTCGACGCTTTCGGAAAACGTCAGTTGTTCCTTCAATTCCAAAAAGCGAAACACATCGCCGGCATACCCGCTGCTGAAACATTTAAAGGTGTTGCGTTGCGGATCGACGAAGAAGGAGGGCGTTTTTTCGTGCGAAAACGGACTCAGCCCTTTCCAATAACGTCCCGCGGGTTTTAATCGCACGTATGGCGACACCACATCAACCATCGACACCCGATCTTTAATCGCTTGGATGCAGGACGACGCAATAAGGGGCATTCAAAAGAGGAACAGAATCATTCTTACGTTTTTTGGGTTAAAAGGCAAGCGTGTTGTAGGAATGTTGCAACTAAAGCACCGTTTTGTGCAATAAAAGAGTTGTTTTTGCCTTATATCGATTTCGCATTTTTACAAAAACCGCCTTCGCCGCTGTTTTACAAGAACCGGTCGCGGTGTGTTTCATACAGATGCTTATTCTTGTTTTTTTCGTTTCAGTGGCTTTCCGGGCACAAAAAACCGAATACATCGGCGGAATTTTGTGCGGTTTTCTGCTCCGTTTTTATTCCGAACGGCGCATTTTTAAAAAGCAATGCTCAAAAAATCGTCCTGAGTACATAAAAAGATTTTTTCAGAAAATGTTGTACGTTCACTTTTTGGATGCTCTTCGGATTTTTCATACCTGCCGCATTTTTAAAGGCATTCCTTACCGCGGCGCCAATTTTCGGTATAAAATCATTCCCAAAACAAGCATAATTGCATTCGGGAACCACGCCGCCGCCAAAGGCGAAAGCATCCCGCGGGTACCGAGCATGCGTCCGAAGCCGCCGGCAAGGTAATAGACAAAGAATAAACCGACAGCCTTGGAAATACCGACCATCGGATTGGTGCGGACGCCGCCCAGCGAAAACGGAATCGCCAGCAATAAAACCATCAGGCAAATCAACGGAGAAGAAGCGATGGAAGCGTACGCAATACGGTGTTCCGAAAAGTGCGTGTTGTTCTCGGGGAAAAAGTTGATAATTTGCTTCAATTCGTGCGCGCCGAGATGCTTCAGCGGCTTGTGAACGCAATCCATAAAGGGCGGCGTTTCGTCAAAGGCGTCGTACGTTTCTTCCGCAAACGGCTTGAAGTTCCGAACGACGTCTGAATTTTCCTCGAAATACCAATGTTTGCCGTTAAAGAAATGCCACGTACGAGCCTTCGGATCGAAAGAAACCGCATGCGCTTCAATGCGTTCCCGCTCGTGTCCTTCGGTATCCAGCATCGATAAAGTCGTGAAGGTGCCGCGGTTTGCATACAAACCGAAACGGTTGATACGCCACAAACGCCCCGTCGTCGGATGATGAAAGCAGAGATTGTAGCGGATACCGATTTGTTCGGTGTCGTTGGTATGTTTTTTTTGCGCATTGTAATCGATTTGCTGCGCAATCGTGTTCATGCGGTCGGAAGCGTACGGTAACAGGTAAGCATTGAAGCCGATCAAAAGTCCCGTCAGCAAAACGGCGGCAAACCAAAAGCCGCGCGTGATTGAAAACACCGTCATCCCGGATGCGCGCAACGCAACGACTTCGTTATGCGCCTGCATATCGTTGAGGACATACAAAACCGAAATAAAGAACGAAATCGGCAGAACGGTTCCGAGGCAATTGGGGACCACAAATCCGTAATAACACAGCAACGTTTTAACATCTGCGCCGCGTTCCAGGAAGTTTTTTAGGTTACGGTACATATCTTCCAGGAGAAGAATACCCAAAATCAGCAAAACCGTTACTCCGAGTGCTTTTAGCCACTCTTTAAAAATGTAACGGTCAATTAAACGCGGCATAAAGCTTTTTGGTGAGTTTTAAGTAGGGTAAAACCATGTTAATGGTAACGCATTTTTAACAACTTATATCCGCCTTTATCACACTGATACCGACGGTTGGGCACAAGTGTTTTCGTTGCCAAATTTTCGGTATGTACACATTTATGTACTGATGTCAACATGTGGAACGAATTTTTGAAGCAACGAGATATTACTTTGTGTTTTATTTTAACTTTTCATCAGTATAAAGCAGTTGATAAGGAAGCTTTCCGCAAAGAATGGTCAATCGCAGATATTTCATAACAGATATCTTCCCGTCACACTGTTCGGATGCTTGCGGATTTCATCCGGCGTTCCAAGGGCAACCATCCCACCGCGACCGTTGCGATCGATATCCAAATCAATGACATAATCGGCGTTGGCAATGACATCCAAATCATGCTCAATGACAATGACCGTTGCGTTGCTGTCGAGCAGTGTTTGAAAGATTTCAATCAACACGCGCACATCCAGCGGATGCAGACCGACGGACGGCTCGTCGAACACGAACACGGCGTCGTCTTGCGATTTACCGATTTCGCCCGCCAACTTTAAGCGTTGCGCCTCACCGCCCGAAAGCATCGTGGTCGCTTCTCCGAGGGTCAGGTAGGAAAGTCCAAGATCCGACAACGTTTGAAGTTTGTTTTTAATATCCTTAACGTCGGAAAAAACGCCCAATGCGCGTTGAACGGTCATGCTCATGCAATCGGCAATGCTGACGCCGTTTGAAGTCTTGTCCTTCCGGCGGTAACGCACTTTCTCCGCGTTCTTCCCGTAACGTCGCCCGCGGCAATCGGGACAGATGACGGTAACATCGGGAAGAAATTGCACGTCCATGGAGATTTGCCCTGTACCGTCGCAGGTCGGGCAGCGCAACGAGCCCGTATTGTACGTAAAATCCTCCGACTTCAAGCCTTTCTCTTTCGCATCCACCGTCGCGGCAAAGAGCTTCCGCAGGTTATCCGATACGCCGCTGTAGGTGGCGACCGTCGAACGAACATTGGCACCGATCGGCGACGCATCGATGAGATGCACGCGCCGAATGCCTTCCGCTTTGATACATTGAACATGCTCGGGCAATTTTTCGCCGGCGACGACGGCTCGAACGGCGGGAATGAAACTTTCCAGGAGCATCGTCGTTTTGCCCGAACCGCTGACGCCGGTGATCGCCGTCAAACGTCCCTTGGGAATATCAACCCGAAGCGGTTTGACGTTGTAAATTTCGCCTGTTTCGAGATGCAACGAACCGTTTTTAAAAAGTTCGCCCGCAGTTGCAAGTTTTCGTGCCGAAAAGGCTTTATCCGTCGCCAAAAACGGTCCGATGCGCGTTTTTTTGGAAGCAATGATCTCGGGCACGCTTCCGACACAGAGCACGTTGCCGCCGTTTTCGCCGGCACCCTCCCCCATTTCAATCAAATAATCGCACCGCTTTAAAATGCGCGTGTCGTGATCGACCAAAACAACGGAATTCCCGTGCGCAATCAAGTCCTCAATCACGCCCGTCAGTCCGTCGACGTTTTTCGGGTGCAGACCGACGGACGGCTCGTCCAGCACATAAAGTACACCCGTGGTTCGGTTCCGCACCGCTTTGGCGAGTTGCATCCGTTGCCGTTCGCCCGTGGAGAGCGTATTGCCGGCGCGGTTCGGCGACAGATAACCGAGCCCCAGGTCCTTTAAACGCTTCGAGTACCTTAAAAATTGCCCGATGATGCTCTCGGCGACTTGTTGTAATTCCGACGGCACGCGTTGCGGTATCGTCGGAATCCAATCGATTAAATCGTCGAGCGTCATCGCCTCTACCTCCGGCAACGTTTTCCCGCACAAGGTCGAACTTCGAACCTTGGCGTTCAACCGCGTTCCGTTGCAGTCGGGACAGGTGTGAACGGACAGATATTTGTGAATGCGTTCCACGCCCTTTTCCGACTGCGCCCGATGCAGTGCCTCCTCGATCGCACGGTGCGCATTGCGGTACGTGCAGTTCAACTCGAAAAGTTTGCCGTTCTTCGACGGGATCATGACGCGACGCTGTACCGCTTCGCCTTCGTAGATAATTTTCTTCTCTTCGGTCGTCAGCTCCCGAAACGGAACGTTCGTGCGAACGCCCAATTCCCCGGCAACCAAATACATCCACGAAATTCCGAAGCGGTTCCAGGCGTCGACGGCCCCCTCTTGCAGGGTTTTGTTTTCGTCGGACACCAGCAAGCGGTCATCGACCTCCCGAACAAAACCCGTTCCGGTACAACGCGGGCAGGCACCGTCCGAATTGAACGCAAACGATTCCGCACCCGGTCCTTCAAAGGTTGCGCCGCATTCGGGACATTGCAGAGGCTTCATCAACGCAACGTTCGGCGACGGCCGGACGTGATGCCCGTTCGGACACACATGACTTCCGAGACGCGAGAACATCAGCCGCAGTACATTGGAAAGTTCGGTGGTCGTTCCGAAGGTCGAACGAATGCTCGGAACGGCGGGACGTTGGTGCAACGCCAGTGCCGCCGGAACGTTTTCGACGTTTTCGACGAGCGCCTCCGTCGGTTGCGACAGTCGTCGCCGCGTGTAAGTCGATAAAGCTTCCAAGTAACGTCGTGATCCTTCGGCGTATAAAACACCGAGTGCCAGGGAAGATTTGCCCGAACCCGACACACCGCAAATCCCGACCAGCTTTCCGAGCGGCACGGAAACATCGACGTTTTTTAAATTATGAACCCGCGCACCTTTGACTTCGATTGCGTCGGGAGCTTTCCGTTGTTCCATTACTCATTTCACAGCATCAAACTTTCATTGTTTCCGCAACCGTCGACAGCTATTCCAACTGCCTGTTGCCGGGAAAAACGCCGTAAGTTATCGCCGTACGTCCAAACCGATTGCTTCCCAAACCCGTAAAATACCGTTATTTAACAATCCTCACCATCGTTACAACGATTTCGACGTGTTTGTTTTACGAAAACATGTCTAACGGTTGCACGTAAACGACTTAGTACGGTATAAATTTAAAAAAACTCCGTAAATCCCCGCCTGCATATCGGGGTGCGCAGGAAACGCAAAGCACTCTGCTCACTATCGCCCATCGATAAACCTCAGAGCGCGTGTCCGCCGGATACTTTGATGACCTGCCCGGTAAGCATGCCGGCTTGTTCGCTTGCCAAAAACAGAATCGTTTCCGCAATATCTTCCGGCTGAATAAGTTTTCCCATGGGAATAAGCGGAACGACCGTTTTCTCCAAATCGGCATCAATCCAGCCCGTTTGCGTCGGTCCGGGTGCCACGCAATTTACGGTAATGCCGTACTTCGCGACTTCCAAAGCAACACTGCGTGTCAAAGCTTCCAACGCAGCCTTGCTTGCCCCATAGGTGATTTGACCCGCAAACACCTGCGCGGCATCCGTGGAAAGGTTGATTATTCTTCCGTAATCCCCGCGGTGTTTCACAAACTCCCGCATCATGAGGAGGCTTCCGCGAACATTGACCGCAAAGGTATCGTCGATCACGTTTCGGTTCACGACTTCGACGGTATCCGAACCGTTTTCGTCGCATACTGCCGCATTGTTCACCAAAACGTCCACCTTCCCGTAGTGTTTTATAACGGTTGCATAAAGTTCTCTTACAACCGCTTCATCGGAAATATCGCGTTCCAAAATCAGATAATCCGCGTGCATTGCTTTGAGTTTGTGCTCCACAATGTCCGCATTCCCCGCGTTGGCGGCGTGGTACCGATCGGCTCCGTTTTGCTCCGTCCTGCTTCTATCGAACGGTGCAGGCACTCTTTTGTAAGTCAGCACCACCTTCGCGCCTTCGCGGGCAAACGCCAACGCCGTTGTCGCCCCAATACCTTGGGGATTGTTTGCCCCCGTAACGATCGCGACCTTATCTTTTAATCCGTAATCGACCATGGTTATTCCTTTTCGAAGGAAAGAATTTCAAAAATCCGCGGTTCCGTAAAGCAAACCGACGATAAACTCAAATTTCTCAATATCGATTGCCATATAAGTTGCGAGCTTCTTTTGTATATTTTCGGATAAAATCCGTTTTCGCCTCCGTATAGGCGTTTCTGTCGGCTTCGTACCGCTTCCATAATTTCAGCTTCAAACACTCATAATCTTTTGCGATTTTCGGATGATCATTCAAATAATCTCTGAAGTATAATTCGTCATTATCACCACTGTATCGAAGATGAACGTGAAAGACTTTATCCGCAAATCCTTCTTTGTTATATCCGCGGTTCAAAGAAATTCGGTCGGGTTTCTCGGACATTATGATAAAGCCGTTCTGTTCCAATACCAAAGCCGGTGCATGCAGATCCGAAGTACTTGAGATTTCAATCAATATATCGATGATATTTTTAGCCCATATGCCTTTTACGGCCGTGCTTCCGATATGACTAATCCGAGCAACGGAATAATCAGAAAGGATCCTTTTTATAAAAACTTCCATCTCTTCATAATCTTTTGCCCATGCATTGTTATGTTCCGTAAGAAATATCGGGAATAATTCCCATAATTCCTTCAATGTCATTTCCGATAATTCTTTTCCCATGGAAAATGAACCTCAAATTTTGTAAAAAAAATATAAATTAAACACACATCATCCTTCCGTTCGCATCATCCACAAAATTTCTTCAGTGAAGATGAACTTTTTTACGCCATTCTCTCAATGTTGTTTTCCATAAACTTCAAAAAGCCGATAGCACCCTTTAATAAATCGGAAAACGATTCTGCATAGTTTTCATTTTTCACATCAAGTTCCTCGGTTGCCTTTTGATATTTTTCCCCTTTACGATGCGCCGAACCGCTTGAACGCAATTTTTGCAGATTTCTTAAAAATTTTATGCACTCGCCGTAACTTTCTATACCTCTCTCCCCTAACCAAGTTTCCAATGCGGATATTCCTTTCATTTTTTTCTTATCATTGTCGGTTAATTGATCAGTGTCGGTTAATTGATCAGTGATTTTCTTTTTATTCAGAGAGTCGATCAATACTTTTACCAAAGAAAGGACGAGCTCGTCAAATTCCTTAACTGAATTGGAAACTGGCACTCGCAGAGTTTTGAAATTATATTTGTCTTGATCTGTGAGTGGCAAAAATAACGGCCAACCGAATTTTTGATTATAAGCTTGATTGACCCTTCCGTATGTTTTTTTAAACACAAAATCCGGAGACTGTGAACTGCTAAAAACACACATATAATCTCTTTGGAATTTCACGGGACTCAATTTACCGTCAATTGCTTTATTAAAACTTCTCCAATATTGTTGCTCGGATTCGCTTGGCAAATATGTGCCTAAATCACCTAAATATGCCGATACATAATCGGAATTCTCATTATCGATATACAAACCCCACTGTGAACCGCATCCTATATAGCCACTCTCAACTGTATAGACCTCTGGTTTGGAATAGTACTTCCGTAAAACTGCCCTATCGAAATAAACCGGTGTTAAATAATGCGGTGCCGTCGGGTTAGCACCAAAGTTGTTTTTTAAGCAATCCGGATCACAAGTGTGACATATTTCTTGTCCGTTTTTATCTATTCCGATAATGAAATCAACATACTTCTCTTTCTGTTCTAAGCTACAACCATAGATAACGTTTTTGGCAAAAATATATGATTTAAGCTGCTCCCTATTTACAATGTGCAGTTTGTAAAATATAGAATTTTTTCTGTACTCTACTTCATCCTCTTCAACTTTCTCTGATGCATCGGAAACAATAAATCTGCTGTCAATATGAATAATCAATGCTTTTCCTTTTACGGCTAAATATCTCTTTAAGTATGTTTTATGTACGGTAACGTATCCATCGTCATCCATTTTAACAACAGTCACTTCATTACCATCGGAAACGTCAATATATTCATTTTTTTGTGAATTGAAATACAGATTAAACAACAGTCTGAATTCTTCTACAACTTCGACCGAATCTGGTACTACATCAGAAAAATTTCTTTTAATGATAATGGGTTCGAAACCGTCACCATTTCCCCAACGATGATACACCTTTTTTCCATTTTCCTGTGGTATCTCGGGCATCATTTCACATGCATGCGGATCTATATTCTCGTTTTTCATACTCGCTTCGACGGCATCAATCGGGAGTAGATAGCTTTGAAGATACACATCGTACTTTTCATTAACTTCATTGCCCGAAACAGGAATCATAATCCCGTCATCTATCCCGTTTTCTATCCATTTTCGTATATCCACTTGATACAGATATTCTTTCTTCATAGAATAGTTCTTCCTTTGATACGGACATTTAAACAAAACACAACATCATTTACAAGGAAAATCCAATCCGCAAATCACTCCCACGCCATCCAAGTCGGAAACGCAACCCTGCTACACTTTTTCCACAAATTCGCTTGGATGCATTACCGAAAAGCGACTGCCTGACTAATCTTTTCAGAAGCTGACTAAAACCAAAAAGCATCGTATCGCAAGGGCTTTTGCGACACTTATACATCTTCCTGCACCAAAAATGCAACCGTTTCGACGTGTTTGGTTTGCGGAAACATATCGAACGGTTGTACACAGGTAACTTTGTACGGGGCAAATTCGAGAAAACGTTGCAAATCCCTTGCCTGCGTATCGGGTGCGCAGGAAACATAAATCACCGCCCGCGGCGCAAATCGTGCCAACTGTTGCAGAAACGCTTCATCGGTACCTTTGCGCGGCGGATCGAGCAACACGCAGGTTTTTTGCGGATCAAAGGTAATCTCTTTAAAAAGTTCGGAACTGTTGCCGTGCACGACGGAACCGTTGGTAATATGGTTGCACCGTAAATTGGTTTGTGCCAATGCAACGGATTTTTCGTCAATCTCAATACCGACGAATTGTTTCACGACGGAAGCAAGGGAAATGCCGAAAACACCCGTTCCGCAATAAGTATCCGCCAAAAATTCCAACTCGGGATGCTCTTTAAAAAATGCCTCCAAATGCGACAGGAGAGTTTCCAGGATATAGGGATTGTTTTGGAAAAAACTGCCGGCGGGGAAATGAAACGTCAATCCGTGAACATGCGCCGTTCCCGAAGCGTTAAAATCCGTCAACACGCCGTCGTCGCAATCCCGCAAAAGCGCGGTTCCGTTGCGCGCGGATCCGCTCACAATACGTTCCCGCACCTTCGGAAGCGCTTCATTGACGGCATCGCTCGCAATCGGGCACTGCGGAACATCGACGATCGTATGTCGACTGCCGTTCGCCAAAAACCCGACGGGACATTGCCCGCGAAAACGTTCAAAGTGCGGCGTGAGTTTGGTGCGATAACCGTAAATTTTCTCCGACGGAACGACCGACCGAACCTCCGTATGAATGTTTCCGATGCGTTCCAGACAATCGGCGACATGTTGCCGTTTCCACCGTAACTGCTCCTCGTAGGTTATGTGTTGATACTGACATCCGCCGCAACGTCCGAACAACGGACAGCACGGTTGAATGCGCTGCGGCGACGGTGTCAAAACTTCGACCAAATCGGCTTCGGAATAATTTTTATGATTGCGAAAAATACGCACCCGCACGCGTTCGCCCGGGATCACAAACGGAACCATCACCGCCCAATCGTTATGCCGACCAATCCCGCGCCCTTCGTTGGTCAGCGTTTGGATATCGAGCTCCAATGTTTCGTGATAGGCGAACTGTGTCGGAATAAAATGCTTAGGCGGTGTCGGGCAAGAAGGCGGCTGCGTGTCCATGATAATGATGCTTTCAGACTATGGTGAAATAAAATGACTGCCAATGTTAAAAGGCGCGGAGAAAACGCATTCAAAGATTTTCCAAAAACAACAAAAACAGGAGTTCATTAAGAAGCGGTGAAAGTGAACAGATTTGGTTCCAAACAACCGTCGATACCCTTCCCTCAAATACTCGAACACTTAAAAACATTAAAAAACATAAAAGAGACTAAAAATACAACGATGTGCTCCGAGTTTTTAATTTTTACGGCTTTTAAGCGCATGTATTCCCGTATTTTTGGGTTTATTTTACCTGAAAACGGAAGGTTTTTTGCGGATAGAAAGCACATAAATGGATACGGAACGCATTGAAACTTAAACATTGCATACCTTCAATCGTAGGCGGTTGGACAGGCATTGTTTGAAACCGTTTCGTGTCGAACCTTTGAGGCAACCCTCTTTTGAAATTTTCGCCGAAAAATTTTTCAAAAACGCGTTTAATGCCTTGCAGTACAAAACCCGCAACAATCCACCAACCGAAACTGCCGACACCCAAAAACATCGCCTACGCATTTCGAACATCGTAAAAAGAGCACAAGAAGCCTTTTCGAAGGCGTAAAATGTGCTTTAAACGAAACGCAAAGCGCATTTTAACTCAATTGCGCGCTTCCACAGGTATTCGGAAGCCATATCAGGTAAAAATTGCCCGTAAAATCCTTTAAACCGCCCCTCTTCCGCCATTTTTCACGAAAAATACCCTCAAAAATGCCCTTCATTCCCGGGTAATATAAAAACTGCGGTAATTTACCAACCGAAACTGCCGA
>DEWA01000003.1 GCA_002363035.1 Verrucomicrobia bacterium UBA3222 | reverse complement strand
GTAAGGATATAGTAAGTAAGGATATCCTTCGCTTTTTTAAGCAACATAAAATTAACGATGAACGTTTGGGGCAGATCGTCGCCGAAATTTTATCCTGGAAGTATAAACCGATGCTCGGGTGGGGTATCGTCGGATGGCACGCCTTATACCACGACGGCTGGTGGCCGACGGAAGACAATCTGTTAAGGACGCCCTATTGCCACTTCGAATGGTTACTGTGGCTGTTGGAATTCGGTATCATTGGCGAATTGTTATTGATTGCCTGGTTTGGTTGGGTCTTTTGGTACTTTATCAAACATCGCCGTTATGTGTTTTGGTCAAATTTCGGCGGTGTTCTGCAGGTCGTCTATCTCTTCAGCGGTTGTTGTGAGATTGTTTTCCATCCGATCGGAACGCAGAGCGTTTATGTTATTGCGACCTGCGCCTGTATTGCGATGATTGAGCGTGAAAAAATGCGGTTGGCGCGCGCGACGGAGGCGGCGGTGAGGCGTTAAATGTTTCATTCGTTGGGGTACGATTGTCTTTAAAAAGCAGGCGGGACGGCGACTTTTGCGAACGCTTCGCGCTTTCAGTCAACGATATAACCTTCCAAAGCACTTGACGTTGCTTTTTTGATAAAAATTTCTTTAAAACTGCCGATGAGCTTAGGCGAGCCGTTGAAGATAACTTTTTTATTGTAACGGTTGCGCCCGAACAGTTTACCTTCGCCGTGCGGTGCGGTGCCTTCAATTAAAACTTCCTGTTTCGTGCCGACGAACGTTTCGTTGTAAGCGGTTGAAGAATGATTTAACAGCGACAATAAACGTTGGTTGCGTTCTTCCTTAACGGCTTCGGGAATCATTTCTTCCGAAGAAGCCGCCTCGGTCGTCGGTCGCGGGCTGTATTTGAAAATGTACGCCATATCGAAATGAATTTCCCCAAACAAAGACACGGTTTGTTCGAAATCTTCCTCCGTTTCGCCCGGGTATCCGACAATGAGGTCGGTGGAAATTGAAATTCTCGGCTCAACGGCGCGCAGAGCTTTAACAAGATTCAAAACACCTTCGCGCGTATATCCGCGTCGCATCAATTTTAAAATTCGATTTGAACCGCTTTGAATCGGCAAATGCAACGCCGGGCACAATTTCGACAATCGCCCAAAGCATGTAACAAGGGCTTCGTTAAAGAACGACGGATGCGGCGACATGAACCGAATGCGCTCGATGCCGTCAATTTCCTGGATTGCTTGAAGTAAATCAACAAATGTTTTTTGCGCATCCTTATCAACGTACGCATTGACGATCTGCCCCAACAGCATGACTTCGCGCGTCCCTCGTTGAGCCGCTTGCCGAATTTCCGTCACAATCGACTCAAACGGGCGATTTTGTTGATGTCCGCGCGTTTTCGGGACAATGCAGTAAGAGCAATTCATACCGCACCCCTGCTGAACGGGAACAAACAGAACGGGCTTTGGCGATAATTGCTGTTCGTAACAGGTAAAATCAAACGCCTGCGGTACGTCCGCAACGGTACAGGTGCATTTATTTTGCGTTAAAGTTTCATAAATAAGACTTGGGACCCGCGGGAGTGCCTGTGGCGGAACAATCCAATCAAGAGCAGGCAAAATTTTCAATAATTCCGCCCCGCGCCGTCCCGCCATACAGCCCAAAATTCCGACACAAAAATTCGGATCACGCTCTTTACGCTTCAATAACCGCCCCGCCTTGCCGAGTGCTTTTTCTTCCGCCAATGCCCGCACACTGCAGGTATTTAGCAACGCAATATCGGCGTCTTTTTCGTTGTCAACAATCACATGCCCCGCCTGGATAAGTAATGCTTTAAGCGTCTCGCTGTCGCGGCTGTTCATCTGACAGCCGTAGGTTTTAATCCAAATTTTTCGCGAAAATGGAGACATGAAGGGATACTGATGTATTTAAAATCGTAGTTTCAAAGCGATCTATACGTATTTTTATCCTGTCATTTTCGACGAAAACAGCAACTCAGGAATAAACAACCAGACGGATACACTCACTACCTGCATCCGTCCGGATCAATTTAACAAACAACCTTTCGCTTCCGATATTTTATTCAGGAATCAAATTCCTCAGTTTCTCATCGAAGTAAAACTTGTATATACCTTTTTTCTCATTCAGTTCTTTTATACATGACGCAAACAGTTTACCTTTATCACCTTCCTTTGAATAAGTTGCATGACCCGTCCTTACAAATTTTTCCTTTTTCTGAATAACCTCGATCTCATCATATTCGTCACGCTCATATTTGCGCCCGAAACATTTACATTCTGCATTTGCAACGGCTTCATTGAGGGGATCGTAATAACTTTCAGATACTTTGCCATCACGATCATATGCTGCCAGATAAAGCATCCCATACATGTTCCACATTTCATAGCCTGTTTCATATACATATTCACTTAACACTCTTTTAAGATCCTCCAGTTCACCTTCATCACAATTAAAATCCTCTTGTGATAATTTCAAATCTTCTACTTCAGGGTGAAAAGATATAGAGTTTGAAGGATGATAACATGCGATGATGTTCATAAAATGCATGAGCTCATGCAGAAGGACGTTATATTTTTCATTGATGAAATCACCATGCCAGTCAACTATTGCCTCATCACCGGGATTTGTATCAACAAATGTTCCTTCTTCATTTACGTAATAGTTTTTTTGTACTTCTTTTGGATCAAACAGATCGATCTGTAACGATATCGGATCCAAACCACCTTCTTTTACCCCATCTGCCAATTTTAGGGCACGAAACAAAACATTATTGATGCTTTCGATGGATATTTTTCCCTCGAGAAAGTGGCTATACAAAGTCGGGAAATCACACGGAGGTATGATTTTTCGTCTTATACAAAGAAACTTTTTTTCATTTTCTATCCTCGTTGCTTCTTCATACGCCTCCTTCAATTCAATTCCAATCGCAATCCGCTCATTGCTCAATGCTTCCTTCTCCAAATTCTCTCTCGTATCGCAATACGTCTTCAAATCGGATTCGTTCGTATCGTAAAATTTTTCGAGTCCATTGTATAACGTTGTATTTTGTTCTACAATCTTTCCCCAGAGTTCAAAATGTGTATCTGTCGTATTGCGCTTTTGCTCGAAGTATCTGTAAAACTCTAGAAGATCGCCTTCGGGTACTTCCGTGTTACTTTCAAATTTTGTTTGACGAAGGGATCTGCATACCTTGTCCTCATATGTTTCTCTTAGTTTTTCTCCAAGCTCAAAGACCTTCTTTGCTTCCGAACACCAAACTTTCCCCTCTTCAGTCTTACTGAATTCATAAAAAGTCTTCAACTGCGCTTTGTGCTTTTCACAAAATTGTTTGATCCGATCATATTCACGCATGTAATTCGCCGTTATGACTTTTAGCATAGCTTTCCCAGCGCGCGTGTTTGCAACACAGTTACTCAGTATGGTTTGAACATCTTCACTGGAAACATTGCTGTCTTTCCAAGAATCGACATCAACAACATACTTCATGAAATCCTCGACTAAATCGTATTCTTTATGCTCGTTGTAGTATTTTATGTCTTCCTCATGAGAAATGACTTTCACTTCGCCGAATACCGGATGGTCGATGGTTTCATTCGGAATCAATTTCAGTTCCTTTGGCGGATCCGCCATGATGCCGGTTGTGGATGCAACGACCAATGTCGTGCCTGTTAACAGTGATTTAATGTTGAATTTCATGATAAGTTCCTTTTAGGGAGATATTTTTATGTTGTCAAGAGAAAAGGTTGCGAAAGGTTTTGATTGTGATATTTATGGCGCACTTCTTTTATGGGCAGCAACCATCCGCTGTACGAAGAGTTGGCTATTATATGTACAAATGCCATTGGGAATTATTTGTTTTGGTTGGTGTTGCTTTCGTTCGATGGGTTTTGGAAGAGAGTGCACTTAACTTCAGGTGTTTTCGAGAAAAACGCGATCCCAAATGCATTTTTTCTTGCATTTCGTACAAAAAAACCTCCTCTTGATAGAGTAATGTAACTGTTGAAATAACGGTGATAACAATCAAAGAGTATGGAGAAAATTACATTAAAAGTTGAAGAGCGCGGGCAGTGCGGTTCGGGTGCCTGCGGGCGTTTGCGGAAGGAAAGTATTATTCCGGCGGTGGTCTACGGGCCGTCAGGGACGCAAAACGTACAGGTGCGGAAAGCCGATTTTCGTATCATGATGCTCGAAAAAGGCGAGCGCGCAGCGTTGATTGAACTGCACTGCGGTTCGACGGTAAAGCTGTCGTTGTTGCAGGCGAGTCAGCGTAATCCGCGGACGGATGAGTATTTGCACATTGATTTTAAAGAGGTGGATCCAAATAAGCCGATGGTGGCGAAAGTGCCGTTGAAGTTTGTCGGCGATCCCGTCGGCGTGAAGGACGAAGGCGGTGTTTTGGATATTGCACGTCGTGCGGTGAACATTGTGTGTTTGCCGAAGCATTTGCCGGAATTTATCGAGGTCAACATTGCCGATTTGCATTTGGAACAGACCATCCACGTGCGTAATTTGCCGAAGTTGGAAGGTATTGAATACAAAACATCGGCGGGCGAAGTGGTGGCTTCCTGTGTCAACATGGAGGAGGAGACGGAAGAGACTGCGACTGCCGAAGCGGGTGCGGCGACTTCCGCGACTGCAACCGCACCTGCCGCCGAAAAGACGGACGCGAAGCCTCAGCCTGAGAAGAAGTAAAGGGGAGACGCTTGATTGCATCTTTCGGGTAATCGGGTTAGGCTGGTTTTGCGGATTATCCTGAGGGTGCGGTTTTGAAGCTGTCGGTTGGTATCGGCGATACTTTGTGTGCTTGCATGTTTCAAGCTTGGCGTGCGTATGATGATGGTCAGAATGGCGCGTTATTAAACAGCGACGGTTGTTTGGTTGCAGGTGCGCGGGTTGGATGTTGCGCCTGTCGGAAAAAGGGTTACAGAGAGCGTCGGGCGATTGTTGCTGTTTTAGCGCAAAGGTACGTTGGTGTGGCTTTGTTTTCGAGCTTCCGCTTTGATTTTTTTTGAGAAGTTTGGAATAAATCGCAGGCGGCTACTTATGTGAGCACCTGCTTTTAGGATGAATTTCTGCTTTCGGAGGTCATAATAAGAGAGTGTTTTGATATACTTCTGCATCACGTTATCGTATTTAAAAACCGAATATAGAATGCGATCACAGATACAACCACAGGATATAACCACAGAAGTTACCTGCATTACTTACCCTTACGGAGCAGGTTGAAGACGCGTGAGCGTGAAAAAGCATTGCGATAGGGTGGGGTGAAACGAAAAATTAAACCATGCAGTCGGTATCTCTGTTGGTCGGTTTGGGTAATCCCGGGCGCGAGTATGACTATACACGGCATAACTTCGGGTTTTATCTGCTGGATACATTGGTGTCGCACAAAAATTCCCTGTGGATATCGGATGTCAAATGTCGCGGTTTGATTGCGAGCGTAACGTTTGGTTCGAAAAAATTGATGTGCCTGAAACCGCAGACGTTTATGAACAACAGCGGTATTTCGGTGCAGGCATTCTGTGTGTACTATAAAATTCCACCCACAACCGTCATGGTGGTTTGCGATGATATTTCCATTCCCTTTGGAAGCTTTAAAATTTCAACCATTCCCGGAACCGCGGGACATAACGGGATAAAAAGTGTTGCCGCGCACATCGGTGGGGATTTCAGTCGCTACCGCATGGGATTGGGAACCAAGCCGCCGTTTATGAAGTTGGATGATTACGTTTTGTCGCGTTTTTCCGAGGACGAACGCGCGCGATTGCCGAACATTGCGGCCGTTTTCGAAAAAAACATCGAAGTCATCGTTGACAAGGGCAT
>DEWA01000036.1 GCA_002363035.1 Verrucomicrobia bacterium UBA3222 | reverse complement strand
TCGAAGTCATCGTTGACAAGGGCATTGAGAAGGCACTGAATACAATAAATGCCTGCGCATAGCGCGGGTGGACGACGATGACGAAAGAGCAGAAGAAACAGGCGAGGGAGTACGAAGCGACGTTCATTTTGGACACGCGGAAATGGCAGGAGCCGATCGAGGCGTTATTGGATCAAATCAAGTCGGTGATTAAGGAGATGGGCGCGGAGATTTTGGAGGTCAAAGATTTGGGTTTGAAGCCGTTCGCGCGTTGCCCGCGAAAGGATTTTATCGAAGGGCAGTACGTTTCGATCAAGTGTAAAGGCGAGAGCGATTTTAACCGCATTTTGCAGGAACGCATCGGGCTCAATCCGAACGTCAACCGTGTGGTTGTGGAAGCCGTCAGGGCATAAGTGAAAGTTT
This sequence comes from Verrucomicrobia bacterium UBA3222, assembly GCA_002363035.1. Lineage (GTDB taxonomy): Bacteria > Verrucomicrobiota > Verrucomicrobiia > Opitutales > UBA9783 > UBA3222. The sequence continues at coordinate 25,571 of DEWA01000036.1, read as the reverse complement.
ATGGCTTCGTTCAACAAGGTTTTGTTGATGGGGAATTTGGTGCGCGATCCCGAATTACGGGTGACGCCGAGCGGGCTGTCGGTGTGTCGTATTACGGTGGCGTGTTCGCGGACGGTGCGTTCGGAAAAAGCCGAAGGCGGTTCGCGTGAAGAGACGACGTTTGTCGATGTGGAGTCGTTCGGCAAACAAGCCGAGTCGGTTGCGAAGTTTTTCAACAAAGGGCGCCCGATTTTTGTGGAAGGGCGTTTGCGGCTCAACGAATGGACGAACCAAGCCGGCGAGAAACGAAGCAAGTTGGTGATCGTGTTGGAGAACTTTACATTTGTTGGTTCCAATCCAAATTACTCCAGAGATGGGGTGCCGCAGCATCCCGACGGTGCTTCCAATAAAAGTAATTTTGCATCCGAAACCGCGGAGCCGTTAAATTCCGCCGACGAGGATGTGCCGTTTTAATGCGTTATGTCGAATGATGTTATTAATATTGTCCTGACGTGCGACGATAAATACGCGCAACATGCGGCGGTGACGATCGTATCGGTTGTAAAGAATACAAAGCGAAAAGTTCATTTCTACGTTTTTGATTGCGGAATACTGCCGGAAAATCTCGGGCGACTGAAGCAGTTGGATGTCGGTTCCAATGTGCTTGAAGTCGTTCAGGTACAAAAGATAGATGCGTTTGAGAATTATAAGTACCCGCGGTGTTATTCGCCGGCGATTATGTATCGTTTGGCTATCCCGGAGATTTTGCCGCATTTGGATAAGGCTTTGTATTTGGATAGTGACATCATTGCTGTGCGTGATATCGGTTTGGTTTATGATATAGACCTCGGTGATAAGTTGTTGGCAGGAAATGATGCCTTGGAGTTTTATGAGGATCAAATTGCGGATGTGAAATGTGGTTTTTCTTGTGGCAAAGTTTATTTCCATACGGGTTTTTTGTTGATGAATTTGAAAAAGATGCGGGAATGGCATTTTTTTGAAAAGGCGGTTGAAATAGTGAGAAGTGCCCCTTCGTTTATCTGTCCAGATCAGGGGGTTTTGTACTTATTGCTGGAGGATTGCCATTGGAAGGTTTTAAATTATTCTTTTTTCTATTGTCTAATGTTTAATCATGATACTATCTACCCAGCGGTTTGTTATCATTGTTCTTTTAAACCGTGGTTGTTCCCAGAGGTACTTATGCGTTTTTTGCCTGGGATGTATTGGAATATCGTGCACAAGTATTATAAATATTTGAAGTTTACGCCATGGGCGGATTGCAAAAATAAGTATGTTACTTTGAGAAATACGGTTGAATATCTTGTAAAATGGTTGTTGCGTCGCAATTGGTTTCGGGATAAGCGTATGGCACCTTTTAGATCGATCATTGAAGAAATTAAGAAAGCATAACTTATGGCACACGTAAATGTTTTGCTGTTGAAGCAATTAAAAGGGCACGGAGATGAAGGGAAAGTTGTTCGCGTGAAGGCAGGGTTTGCGCGGAACTTTTTGGTTCCGAAAGGGTGGGCGATTCCCGAGTTTCGTGCCAACAAAAAGCAGGTGGAAGCTTTATGTAAGGCGCGGGAAATGCGCGAGGCGAAGGAGTTGGAGGAAGCAAAGGCGCTTGCCGAAAAGATTAAGGCGGTTTCTTTGACGGTTGCGGTCAAAACTGGCGAAGGCGGGAAGTTATTCGGTTCGGTTTCGAATACCGATCTGTTGAAACGTTACGCCGACGAAGGCATTACACTCGATAAAGAATGTCTGCGTTTACCGCAATCGATCAAAACTTTGGGGCACCATACGTTTCATGTGCGTCTGCATAAAGACGTCGTGTTGGATTTGTCGGTGGAAGTCGTTTCCGAAAATCCGATTGAATAAGTTTCGGTCTTTAAATGTCGAAGAACGTTTTCGAGGCGTTGTACAAGCCACTGTATAGTGAAGATTATGAGCAGGAGGTGTTGGCGGCGTGCATGTGGGAAGGAGGGCAGGAGTGTGTTCCAGGATGTTTGGAGTTAAAGCTGTCGTCGCGTTCTTTTTATGTTCCGGCCCATCAGGAAATTTTCAAGGTATGTCTGGAGTTATTTAAGGTGGGGGATCCCGTGAATTTATTTCGCGTCTGCGAACGGTTGCGGTTTGCCGGGAAGTTAGATGATGTAGGCGGGAAAGCTTATCTGCTTGAGGTTGATCGTAAATTTAAGTTTGCAAACTCTTCTTATAAAGCCGCTGCGAAAAAAGTCAAAGATCTGGAAATTATTCGCAATTTGGTGATTTTTTTCCGCCAAGGATTGGAGGATGCCTATCACAGTGTCAATGATATTGACCAATTTCTCGGGAGTGTAGAACAGAAGGTGTTGGAGATTAACCGCGATCGCGTTGTTGATACCGCGTTGCCGTTTGATAAGCCGAGAGAGCAGGCGGCAATGGCTATCCAAAATATGATTCAGCACAAGGGCGAAGTGCTTGGGGTTCGAAGCGGTTTTGACGGACTTGATGAAAAGACCGATGGCTTCCATGCCGGTGAGATGATTGTTTTAGCGGCGCGTCCCTCTATGGGTAAAACCGCTTTTGCATTGAATATCGCCGAAGCCGCTATTTTGAACAAAAATCCGGTTCCGACGTTATTTTTCAGTTTAGAAATGAGCGCCAAACAACTGGCGATGCGTATGATTTGCAGTCATGGGCGCATAAGCATGACTAAAATTCGCGGAGGATACGTAAATGGAGATGAGATAGGACGCGTGGCGGATGAATTCAAATGTGTGCCGTTTTGGATTGATGAATCCTGCAATTTAACCATCCTGGAGATGCGTTCAATAGCGCGCCGATTATATTCACAACAGAAGCAGAAATTAGGACTGGTAATTATCGATTATTTGCAGTTATTGTCGGGAACAGATCCGAGATTACCGCGCGAGCAGCAGATCGCGGAAATTTCGCGTGGTATTAAAGGGATGGCAAAGGAGTTGAATATTCCTGTGATTGTACTCAGTCAGTTGAATCGTGAATCGGAAAAGGAATACCGGAAACCTCTTTTATCTGATTTACGGGAGTCTGGTTCGATTGAACAGGATGCCGATTTGGTTTTACTCCTTTCGAAAACGAAAGAATCTATTAAAGCGTCTAAAGATAGTGAGAAAGATCCAGAAGATGAGAAGGAAGAGAAAACTGTGAGTTTAATTATAGGAAAACAAAGAAACGGACCTACAGGAGAAATAGATTTGAGGTATTACAAGTCTTGCATGCGATTTGTGTGTTTGAAAAAGACAGATGGATAATTTTGGTGTGAATTGCAAGTATTGGTGGGTTTGCTTGTTGCCCATGTGTTGCAATTTTATTGCAATGGCGCAATTGGAGGATTCGAATTTACCTGGTATGGTACAAAAGGCGGTCGGTGCATCTTCGGGTGTTGCAAAGGAAACGGTGGTAAATTCGGATGACGATACGGTCACATCTCCATTCTCCGAGGCGGTTACAACGCGAAAAAATGAAATTTCCGATTCTTCGGAGCAAAGTTTGGGTCTGCGTGAACTTGAGGAGAGGAAGGCTTCCAAATCTTATATTCGGTCGCGAATGCAGTTCCGAAAAGATCTGAAGGAGGCACTCGGTGAGAGCGTTTCGCCGCTTGAGGAAGTTTCGGAGTCGCCTTTGGTCGATGCGGTTTCGGATAAAAACGGTACAAAAACACGCACCCAAAGGACATTATCGGAAGATCAAAGTTCAAGTGTAAGCACGGAGACCGTTCCGAGTATTTCGGGAGGAGGTGCACAAAACCGTTCGGAGACGAAGGCAACTGTTTCGGACGACGATAAGAGGGTCGCGGACAGCCTTCAGCGCGCATTGGCGGAGGATAAGAAGTTTGATTTTTTGGATAGCGGAGCGTGGCGTTTGAGTGCGCTTAAAATAACGCGCAGACAGACGGAGAGCGTTTCGGAGGCGTATGTTCGATCGTTGTTGAATTTTAAGGAAGGCGATGCGGTCTCAAAGAGAAACATTCATGCTTCCATTAAGCGATTGTACGAAAGCGGTTGGGTGAAGAATTGCGATTGGAGCCTCCGAAAAACGGGCGACGAGACGTTCGATTTGCATTTGACGTTGGATGTGTGTCCGAAAGTTTCCGGTTTTTATTTTGAAGGCGTTAAGTTTTTTAAAGATAAGGAGTTGATTGCGGAGATGAAGAGTCGCGTGCATCAGCCGCTCAATGAACAGCGGTTGCAGGCGGATCGCATGCGGTTGCTGGATGTGTACCATGCGAAGGGCTTTTTTGATGCGGAGGTCGAAATTGGGTCGGAACCGAGCCAAGAAGGCTACGAAGAAATTTGCGTTTTCGTGAAAGAGGGACGGCGGCACAAAATCCGAAGCGTATCGTTTGAGGGCGTGACGGCGTTCAAACAGAGCGAACTGAAGGATTTGTTGCAGACGAAATCCTGGAATTTATTTTCGTTTTTTTCGAAATCGGGACGCATCGAAGAGGAAAAATTGCAGGAAGATATCGAAACGTTGCGTAATTTTTACATCAATGCCGGATATTTGGACGTAAAAATTGACCGCGACGACGTGATTTTGGAGCGTGCAAAAAAGGCGTGGACGCTTAACGAGGAGCATTGGAATGTCATTTTTTGCATCGACGAAGGCGAATGTTATCGGATCAACAACACAACCGTTTCTTCCGATCAGCCAAACGACAATGAATTGTTGCGGGCATGGATCGGTTTAAGAGAGGGCAGCGCGGCGTCGCCCGTTGCGATCGAAAACGCCTGTGAGTTTATTCGCGAATTTTACGGTTGCAAAGGGTATGCCGCTGCGGATGTCCAGGCGAAACGCACCTTTGTCGGTGATCATCGGATGGATGTGCATTTTACGGTGCAGCGTGGGCAGTTGTACCGCATTCACTCCATTTATTTGACGGGCAACTCCCATACGAAATCAAAGGTTATTCTTCGGGAGCTGAACATGGCACCCGGGGATATTATGGATTTGGCGCGCATGCGGCGTGCGGAGGCGCGTTTGCAAAATACCGGCTTTTTTAAATCGGTCGCGCTTATTCCGGAGGATTGCGATCGCCCCGGCGAAAAGGATTTGAAGGTGGCGGTTGAGGAAAACAAAACCGGAAGCATTGCTTTTACGGGCGGTTTCGATAACGTGAGTAAGTTTAATTTCGGGATTACGTTGAGCCAGAACAATTTCGATTGGCAAAATTCGAAAGATTATTTTCGCGGCGCGGGGCAGAAGTTCCAAATCGGTACGTCTTTGGGTAAATACACGAAGTCGCTGGAATGGTCGTTTGAAGAGCCGTGGTTGTACGATCGCGAATTGGCTTTCGGGTTCAGCAACTTTATCTCCGTCAGCAAATTGGACAGTAAATCCTACAAACAGCGGCGCATCGGCGGCGAAGTTTATTTGCGAAAGCGTCTTTTTGAACAGGTTATCGGGAAGTTGTATTATCATTTGGAGCATTTCAAATTGACGGGTGTCGACAGAAACAATGAGTCGCAGGCGGTTTTGGATGAACAAGGCGGGCGTGTGATTTCGAAGATCGGTTTTTTGATGGAACGCGACACGCGCAATCATTTTATTTATCCGACGCGCGGAACCTACTTGTCCTGGGATAACCAGTTCGCGGGTCTCGGCGGTGCCACAAAGTACTTTCGTACGCGTTTTGGGGCGGCAGGGTGGTATTTAATCTCGCCTAATCACGAACAGGTTTTGATGGTCGGCGGAAAAGCGGGGTATGTGCGTGGTCTGTTCGGAAAGAATGTTTCGCTGTATGAACGCGAATTTCTCGGCGGTCCCGACGATTTGCGCGGCTTCGACTATCACGAAGTGGGTCCGAAAGCGAGGGATAAAGTTGAAACCAACCTCGGCGGTCAGATGTTTTGGTTCGCAAAAACGGAGTATTCGATTAAACTGCACGATATTTTTCGCGTGGTCGGTTTTTGCGACGTCGGTGCTTTGTATAAGGCGAGTAACGAAAAATACCACCTTCCGAAATCGGGCGGCTTGAATGCCGATGCGGGTTTCGGGTTTCGAATTCATATTTTGGGGACGCCGTTGCGATTGGATTTTGCTTTTCCTTTGCGGACGGATCCGTATAATAAGAAGAGCGCACCGCACATCGCCTATTCGTTCGGTACGTCGTTTTAATTTTCTATGGAAAGTTCACTGTTGAGAACATTAAGTTTCGGCTTCGGGATGATGTCCTGCGTTTGTTTGTCTGCCGCCGAAAAAAAAGCCGTTGTTCCGTCGGACGGTTCGCGGGCGCGTGTCACGACGCAAGGAAAAGCGTTTGCGGTGGTGGATCTCGCCGAGGTTTATGGCGAATTTTATCCGGCGAAAGCAGCGCAGGAGAATTTTCGTTTATTGGCGCAACAGGCGGAAAGCGAGTTGGAAAAAATGATGAACGAAGGGAAGCCTTTGTTCGAAGAGCGCGATACGTTGATGAAGAAGCTGGATGCGCCCGCTTTGAGCGAAGATGCCCGAAAGAAGTTGGAGGAACAATTGTCGGAGGTTGTTGCGAAAATTCGTCAAAAAGGCGAAGCAATCGGTCAATTCCAACAGGAGAAAGAGATGAAGCTCAACGAGCATCGGCAAACGGTTTTGGCGGAACATTTTAAAGAGATTAACCTCGATATGGAGCGGATGGCGAAGGAAAGGAATTTGGAGTGCATTTTAAACAAAACGGCGGTTTTGTATGCGGATTCCGCTCTGGATTTGACGGCGGATGCCGTTCGCGAGGTCAACAAGCCTTATCAAAAGGAAATAAAGGAAGCGGAGAAAAAAGTGGCGGAAGCAAAGGCGAAGGCGAAGGAAGCAGAAGCGGGCAAGAGGTAGTCGTATTTTACGCCTTTTTTCGAGAAAAGCGGTGAGTTTGTAAAAAGGGCGGAGTGCAGAGGTAGTCGTTTGACTTGTGGATGTGCTTTGGCTTTATTCACGAAAACGCGGTTGTGATATCGTTGTGAAAGCGGGATAGTGATTGTCGAGTCGTGTGTCGGCGGATTCATGGCTTATCAGGTTCACGAACACGTCGGTGACTTAGAGTACGGGGGGCACCTGCTGAAAATTGCGGATTTTGCGGAAGCTGTTTTTGCTTTTGGAACGGGAGTAAATTTGAAACGTTGCGCGGTTTGATGTTTTTGGGTAGAATTTTAAGAAAGCGGTACGGAGAGAATTGAAAGAACCTGAATGCAGTCTTTAAGTTACACGTTGGAGGATCTTGTTCGGTTGGTGCGACCCGATAAAATACAAGGGCGTTCCGACCAAAAGGTGTTCACCGGAATTGCAAGCCTGGAAAAGGCGCAAAAGGGAGACATTTCTTTCCTCGGGAATTTAAAGTATAAATCTCAGGTTTTTCAATCAAACGCCTCGTTGATTTTGCTTCCGACGACCTTTGTCGGAACGCCGCGCGAAGGGCAGGTTTTTTTGTTGCTCGAAAATCCGTCGAAGGGATTGGACGCAATTTGCCGCGATATTGAGCAGAAAACAAAACCTCGTTTCAGACCCGGCATTCATCCGACGGCGGTTATTGATCCGACGGCAAGTGTTTCGCCGAAAGCCTTTATCGGACCTTTGTGCGTCATCGGCGCGCACGCCGTGATTGAGGAAGAAGTTGCTTTGACCGCGCACATTTACGTCGGCGAACGCGTAACGATCCAATCGCAAACCGTCGTTCGTCCGAACGTTTCGCTGTTGGAAGGCACATATATCGGGCGTCGTTGTTACCTGGATGCGGGTGTGGTGATCGGTTCCGAAGGTTACGGGTACGAAACGGAGAACGGGAAACATTATCGTTCGCCGCAACTCGGGCGCGTGGTGTTGGAGGATGAAGTCGATCTCGGGGCAAACACGACGATTGACCGCGCGCGCTTTGAAGAAACCCGTATCGGTGAAGGAACGAAAATCGATAATTTGGTGCAAATCGGGCATAACGTTATCATCGGGAAGCGTTGCTTCATCGTGGCATTTGTCGGGATTGCCGGCAGTACGCACATCGGTGATGACACAATTCTTGCCGGGCAAGCCGGGATTGCCGGGCACTTGCGCATCGGCAATCATGTTGTCGTCGGAGCGCAATCGGGCGTTTCGCAGGATTTGGAAGATCATGCTTTTGTGCGCGGAACGGTGGCGGTTCCGTTCATGCTGGCGCACCGCATCGATCGCTTAAAATGCAAACTGCCGGAACTTTTCAAGCGCGTGGATCATCTGGAGAAGGTTTTTTCCTACCTGAGTGCGGATGTAACGAAGGGGTAGGCGTTTAGGGTTTCCGGGTTTAGTGTTTAATGGTCGGCATATTGTCGGTGGTCTTGTAGAGTGAGATACTGGAACTCTGTTGAAAATGCGGTTTTGTATGTCTGTACTGCCTGAATTTCCATTTTTTTAAGATTTTCCATAATACCATCGAAGCGTAAAATATTTCAATTTTTGCTTTCGGTTGTATAAAATGGTTGTGGAGTTCGGGACGGTTTTTCACGTGATACAAAGCCACGTGTTGGTTCCCTTGTTCGCAATTTATTCACACTTGTAATAAAAGTACCGCCTTTGTTTTTATACCAAACCCACGCAGTCGGTACGTCGTTGGAGGAATTGTTCGGCAATACGAAGAATATTATCCTGGACGTCGCGATCCCGTCTAACCGTGGCGATTGTTTGGGATTGCGTCGGAATTTAGAGGAAATTGAGGGCGTTTTTCGGCGGGCGGCGAACGATAGGGCGAAATTTGACAACGGAGGTGCTGCGAACATTATCATATAATGTTTTGTGAAACCGAGGATAACGGAGTGGGTGTTGTAATCCCGCGAGCGAATGCGGTGGTGTGTTGTTTGCGGTCGAAAAGATTGTACTCTGTATCGGTGACGGTTTAGTGCCGTTTCTGACATCCGTCGGCGTGTGAACGGTCACCCGACAGCCTCCATTTATTCCCGTCTTATTCACACTTGCACCCGAAAGCACCGCCTCCGTCTTTATACTACCTCCGTCATCCTTTCCGCCGAACCGCCCTTCTGCTAACTTCCCCCTTACACATCTTTTCCCTATACTCCCGACCCCAGCCTCTCTTTTTCCCCGCAAAACCCAAAAAAAACCTCAAAAAAAAGTGTTGACACCCTTTTTAAAACCTTCAGCCGATTTTATCGGTCAAAAAAAACGGCGGTGAAAATTTGTGAACTTATGAAAAATCATATTAAAAACTACATAAAAATAATGGGGCTGGCGGCGGTTCTGTTCGGAACCGCGCAGGCGACGGACTACGAAATCAAGGTGACGCAGGAGCATAAACCTGAAGCCATGCATTTCAGGATTTCGGTATCACGAAACGGTGCCACACCTCATTTAGCGGACATTGAATGGCAATACAATAAAGAATATCCGAATACGCTATTCTATCCGGATATGTTTATGCGGTGTTATGATGACGAAACCAAAAGGGAAAACAGATTTCAAAATCACATGGCCTTGACTGAGTATACAATACAGCGATATGCAACTTTTTTTGAAAGATTCAAAAATTTTTATGATGTGAGTGAACTCAATGGAAATCAATTACAAAAAGTGATTGGAAGTGAAATAACAGCAAACGCAGTTCTCAGGAATTATACAGTGGAATTTTTGAAAAACAAAAATCTGACACTGGATAATTTTATTCAAAGATGGAAGAACTACGATTTACAAAGAAGGTTTGTATCATGCTTTATACCCGAAAGAGGACACAATATCGTAAAGTATTGTTTGCCGAAAGGGTGCATAGTGGCTCACTATTGGTGTGAAGGTGTAAATTTTTACATATTTAAAGATAAGCAGCGATCATTAGGTGGTCCAGAGTACGTGCTTGTTTTTCGATGCGGTTACGGATACATCGAGTCTTTGCGTTGTTCATCAAATGTTCCGACAGTGGGTTGCGGAATAGCAAGAGATGTTTACAGCTCCGATAATGAAATTCTGAGTCCGTCTTTCAGGGAACGCATTTTATCAACACTTGCATATGAAGAATTTTTTTGGGGAAGATGTTTTATATATCGTGGCGGTTGCAAGTTTAACGCAGATGTTTATGCTGAAAATTGTGCTTCGGTGTTGAAATTTGACTATCTCGTCAAACAGGATTCCAACGGCAAAGCAATCAGAGCCCGGAAAAGACAAAAATCGGGAGATACGGAACGTTTTGAACCGTTGGATCTTAAATGTTTGCCGGGAGATATAAAATGCGGCAGGTAATTTTTAACTTTGCGTTTCCAATCACGGTGCACGCTTTCAAAGCGTGCGCCGAGGAGCTCCAGGCCGCTCCAACAGGGCGGCGCGGATGGTTTATGTTTCAATATCTTTAATTTCTTTAAAATACCTTTCCAACAAAGCATATACCCCAAAAACCCTTGTCATCTTTAAGCGGTCGTCGAAAATAAAAGCCGTGAAGCGGTTCACGGTTTATGCAGTGGATTTCGAAGGGAGCCTTGCGACGGGGATTTTGGAATACGGGTTGGTCGGGATTGATTCCATTGAGGGTATTTTTTCCACAGAAACCGCATTTTGTAAAAATCGCGGTCGTATTTCGGATGCCGAATTCGCGCAACATCATATTTCCGAAGAACGGGTGGCGAGGTATGGAGATTTCATCAACGTCGTACCGAAGTTTGTCGAATTGCGCGCGGAATCTTTCTTTTGTGCCCACAATGCCGCTTTCGAGAATGCTTTGCTGAATTCCTACTGCCCCGTGGTGTTAAACACATATGGTGTTGGTGCGGGATCGCAAGCATTCTGGGGACCTTGGCTGGATACGTGCGTGCTTTATAAGAAGTATTTTAAGAAAGTGCTCCGAGGGAAAATCCACTCATCCAAACGGAAGATAACTGTTGACATCGGTGCTGCCGATACGGAAGGCGGGTCGGATAACGAAGACAATATACCGCAACTTTCTTTTCCCGACGATGCATCCTGTATATACCGTTCCCAGGCGTTGCCGTCCGTCGGTTTGCAAACGCTCATCGACGGTTGCGGTTTGACGGAGGTTTTAAATAACCTCGGCGAGCGTTTTTGTCCGCCCGATCGTCGGCATTGGCATGCCGCGCTTTACGATGCGCTGGCATGTGCGTTGTTGTTTTTGAACTTTATTCGTTCGGAAGCAGGACACGGGAAAACATTGCCGCAGCTGCTTCACGAGAGTGCTTCGGAAGCGACGGCGGAGGCGTTGCGGCAACCGACATTGTTTCACTGATCGCAAGTGCTTCAAAGGTCAGAACAACCTGCAATCCCGCATTGTTTAAGCCGTTGCGTTTAACGTACAGCGACCGAATAAACAAAGGCAGGTTGTTCTCCGAAAGTGCTTCCAAAAACGGTCGAACGTGCGGGTAAAAGAAAAATGCGGTTACGTTTCCCGTATGGCAAACAACGCCGTCGCGAAGCGGGGAGGGGTTTGATGTTGGCGACCAAACGAGGTTTATTTGAAGGGCATTTCGGAAAAAGTCTTCAAACCGCATCTGCGTATCGGCGAAGTTTGGGTCATCTTTCCACGGAAAAATGTGAATTTGAAGCTGTTTTTCGGCTTTTGCAAGTTCGTTGCGGACGGTCGGAAAGGTGTTCAGTTGTTGTTGCAGGGTGTGTTCGCGCGCTTTTAAACGAAACCAACCGTATATCAAAGTGCCGTTCAACAGACACAGGGCGAGTAAGATGCGGATTTGCTTCGTCATTTTTTCTCTTCCTTCGGAGAAATAACGGGAATTTTTAAGACAAACGCGTTCCGACGATCGTTGCCCGTGCGCCAATCAATCGGAGTGTTTCGAAGTTTAATTTCTTCCGCAAAAGCTTGTTTTAAGACCTCGTTAAAGGCTTCGCGCGACGTTTCGGTGTGCCCTTTCACGACTACAAACGTGCCGTTTTCGGACACTTCGGTCGACAATTCGTCGATGCAACCGTCGACATCGGTTTGTTCGAGGCGCTCCAAAAGGTGTAAAAATGCTTTCGGGAACAGACAGCGGGAGCGATTTTCTTCCTCCAAACGCTTTGCATCGGCATTTAAACGTTTGCAGTGCGAGCGTTGTTCCAGCAGAAGTTTGTACTGTATTTCTTTTTCGCGCATCGATTGATTTTTTTGATAAAGCGCGACGGATAATATGCCTGCAATCAGGATATTTATTACCGTCAACAGGCGAAAAAGGAATTTCGTTTTCTTCGAGAGAAAGCGGATTTTAACGGTTGAAAAATCAAAAACTTTAAGCGGATGTTTCGGAGCTTCGAGCAATAACAACGCACCGATGCAAACGGCTTGCGAGACAGCGGACAAAGACGAAACATCGCCTGATAATTCAGCGATCTTTGAAATTACATTCGCGTGCAATTCTTTGCGTACGGTGTTTTCCGCCTCGGGTTCGAGGTTGCCGATGACCGTGAGGCGTTTTCCGTGCGTTTCGATGCCGAGCGCCTCCGTTGGGAATACAGACCAATCGCGAACGTTTTTCGAAGTTGACGCCCGCTTGGAAGTGTAAAAATCGGCGTATCGAATTTTCTGTTCCATGTAACCGAACAGACGTCGCAACGGCGGTTCAAGAAAGAGGGCGATGTGCGGCCAACGGTTGGTCGTTAAGGTATTGAAGTAACCCCAACAGGCGGCAACGGAGGAAATATAATGAACGTTTAAAGTGCCTTCGGTGACCGCTCGCAGGGTTTGGAGGCGTTTTTTGGCGATAAATTCCACATGGTAACGCTGTTCTTCGAGCGGTGCGAAACAATAATAATACTTCTGAAATCGGAAGCGGAACTTTTTCGCCAGAGCCCGATGCAGGCGTTGTTCGACGGAAAAATTGGTGTCGCCGTTAATCGGGACGGAGAGTTTGCCGACAAAGGCATCGGGCAGGATGAAAATAATTTCCTTCGGTGTGTTTCTGGCGATGGAAGCCCATGATTTTTTAAATATCTTCATCCATTGCTTTTCGGGGACGCTTTCCGTGTAACGGTGCGTTTCGATGACATGCCAGTGTCCGTCGCGATGTTCCAAACGCGCCGTTTGCAGTTGAAATGCGTGCGCATCTATGAAAAGACATTCCTCCATGAAACAGTTGTCTCCGAAACGCGACGACGCTATTTTCAAATGTTCGCAACGGAAGGTCAAGCGCGCGACGGTCGGTTCCCCGACAAAAGCATTGCGGCGCGACGGTCGTTGCCGTTAATATAAAGGAGAGCATGGAGAAGAACCGTGACAATTTGGAAGACGTTCGCGAGCGATTGGAGTCGGTGTTTGAACGCCTGCCGATTCGTTTTCCCAATCTCAATTTTCAAGACAAAGCATCGGAAGCGGGACAGCCGAACGGCGATGCACCCGATGCCGAAGAGGAAGCTTTTATCCGACAGGTCGAGCATTTTAATTTAAAACCCAAAGACCTGCGCGATTACCTGGATCGCTACGTCGTGAAACAGTCGGAGGCAAAAAAAGTGCTTTCGGTGGCGATTTGCGACCACTACAACCATGTTCGCGAGTGCGTGCGTCACCCCGAGAAGCGCGAACAGTTGTATTTAAAGCAAAACGTGTTGGTGTTGGGACCAACCGGCGTCGGAAAAACGTACCTCATCCGCAACATTGCGCGACGCATCGGCGTGCCGTTTGTGAAGGCGGATGCAACGAAATTTTCCGAAACCGGTTATGTCGGCGGCGACGCGGAAGATTTGGTGCGCGATTTGGTGAAAGCCGCCAACGGCAACGTCAATCTGGCGCAGTACGGCATTATTTACGTGGACGAAATTGACAAAATTGCTTCGACGGCGTCCGGCGGGAAGGATGTTTCGGGGCGCGGCGTGCAGGTCAATCTTCTAAAGCTGATGGAGGAAACCGACGTCAATCTGGTGACGCCGCACGACATGATCGGGCAAATGCGGGCGATTATGTCGATGCAAAGAGGGAAACGACAGAAAAATACCATCAATACGCGGCACATTTTGTTTATTTTCAGCGGTGCCTTCGATAAGCTGTCGGATATTGTCAAACGACGGTTGGATCGTGGATTGATCGGGTTCGGTGCCGCTTCGGCGGATGATAAAAACGACGCGGCGACGTACCTGCGTCACGTCCAAACGCAGGATTTCATTCAATTCGGCTTCGAACCGGAATTCATCGGGCGCATTCCCGTGCGTGTCGCCTGCGACCCGTTGGTAAAGGAGGATTTGGCGCGCATTTTGACCGACGCCGAATGTTCCATCCTGCAACAGGCGAAGGCGGATTTTAACGGTTACGGAATTGACATGACCGTTACGCGCGAAGCGATCGACGAAATCGCCGCCCGTGCCGAAGCGGAAAAAACGGGTGCGCGCGGATTGATGACGATTTTTGAACGTATTTTGCGCAATTTTAAATTCGAGCTGCCGTCTTCCGGCATTCGTTCGTTCGAAGTCAATACCGATACGGTTGCCGATCCCGAGCGGGCATTGCAAAAATTGCTGTTGGAGCATCAATCGCTGACCAACGAACGGCGTTTGGCGGACATTCACGCCTTCGAAGAGAATTTTTTTAAAGAAAACAACATCCGTATTCACTTTTCGGACGATGGTATTTCCGAATTGATCAGGCGCAGTATTACCGAAGATAAACCGATTGCGAAACTTTGCAAAACGCTCTTCAAGGATCTCGCGTACGGTTTGAAAATGATTGTTCAACATCAGGGGAGCAATGAGCCGTTTGTGTTGGATAAAGCCTTCGTGCGGGAGCCCGATGCGGAACTTTCGGAGAGAGTAAAAAAGAGCTTCGGGAAGGGGTAACCGTTATTCGAAGTTTTCCGTCGCTATCCGCGGTTGTGCGCGGGAGGCGTTCAAGTGATCTGTTGCTTTTCCCTTAAAAGAAATACCTTCGACGGATTTTGAATGCGAAATTGTTGTTCGCCCGCAAGAAATATCCGTCGGTCGTTTGCGTTTGTTCATAACTTGTTCACACCGTTGTTCTTCATCCGTACGCGCGTATTTTCCCCATCAAATCATCCGCGTAAATCTGGTTCCAGATGTGATTTCCGAGCGGATCGGTGACGTAATTTTCACATGTTTGAAGTTTACGGCAGAGGGCGCGTACCTGCTTTTCGTTTGTGACGGGTTCGAAACGGTGCCGTTGTGCCAATCGCACCAGCAGCGGTTCAAAACGATACCGCAATGCAATCATCTGACCGCCGTATTCCAGACTTGCCGCGATTTGTTCGATAAATAAGTCGGCTTGTTCCGACGGCACCCACTGCGGGAGGGCTTCCAGTTGGAATTGCGTATCGTTCAGCGCGCGTGCGATGCAGATTTTGCTGAACTTCAACCAATCGAGCGATTCCGAAAAGAACGCCGCCCGTCGGTCTTCGAGAGAAAAAATGTGCGGAAAAAGCAACGTTTGCAACGGTCCGATTTGTTCCTGTTTGAGAAGTGAAGCAATACGATCGTACCACAGCCGCAGTTGTGCACCTTTACAATCGAGTACCAGCAACGAAGAGGTATTGTTAAAAAATGCCCAGCGATTTTGCCACAGCGCGAAAAAGGGAATGTCGAATGCATCATGCGATGTTTGGGTGCTTTTTGTATCTCCGGAAGTGCTTTCGAGAATGGCGTCGGCGGATGACGATCGTGATAATGTGGAATTATGTATGTTATTTTCTGAATTTGCAAGCTTTTTTGCACCGCCAACCGCCTCCGATGGGGAGGGGACTTTGGGGCTTGGTTTGAAATTGTCTGCGGTTGAAAGTGCTTTTAAGAGGCAGAAGGCATTTTCTTTACCATCCGAAGTACTTTGAGAGTTTTGAGATAATGTCGTACCTAACCCATTTGCATCGGAAGTTTTTGCGAAAAAAGATGAACGGACTTCCTTATGTTCGAATGGGTGGGGTTGGGTTCGAACATTAGACGGTTGTGTCGAAAAAGCGATACATGGCGCATCATTTCCTGCATTTGCGGTGTTGGGCGAGCCTTTAACCGCCTCCGCCCTTTGAGAACCGTTTGTATCTGTATTTAGTCCCTGACCTGTTTCGGCGAAAAAATTTTGTGACGACCGAATATCTGTTTTATTTTCCGAAGCACTCGACAAGGCATTTGACAGGTTCGGCAGAGGGGATGTATCTGTCACATTCCAATAAAAATTCGCACCGTTTTTTTCGGCTTCCGACGCCTCCGAGGGGCAGGGACTTCCACAACCTGCTTTGTCTGAAAAATCCCGTAATGCGTACCGAATATCTTCTCTGTTATCCAAAGTGCTTTGAGAATTTTTCGATGATTTTGTCGGCTCAGACTCGCCCGTCGTGCCGTTCTCAAAATTTATATCATTCTTTTCTTTTTCGATCGTTTCTTCCGAACAAGGCACATCGGGGTTTAATGTCGAAGCACCCGTGTCGGATGCTTGCGAAAAATTTCGCATATCCTCCAAATTTTCGGTATTTCCCTGAAAATTTGTGGGTGGTCCATCCGTGAAAGCTTCATTCTTACAGGCACAAAAAGAAGTGTTTCGTGAAACGGGAAAAATATCTTTAATCGGCAACGGAGTATTGTCAAAAAGTTTTTGACAAGCATCCTTCAGACATTCGCGTACCGCTTCGGCGACAAACGCGCACACTTGGGCATCCTGTTTGAAACGTACTTCGCGCTTGGTCGGGTGAACGTTGATGTCGACGTCGGTGCCGGGTATTTCCAGGAAAAGGAATGCCGACGGGTACTTTTTATCGGGCAAAAAGCCGCGGTAGGCTTCCCGAAGCGCGCGCACGAGGTTCGGATGCGTAATCGGGCGTTGATTGAGGAAAAAGTACAACGTTTGTGCCGTCGCCTGTCCGAACCGCGGCGGTGAAATGACACCCGAAAGGTTCCAATCGTTTTGCGACATTTGAAGCCGCCACCATGGCATGGATTCGCGTTTCGGCCAAAGCGCATTGACGCGTTCCGACAGCGTTGCACTTTGTGGCGATGCAAACATCAAGCGACCGTCCTGTTTAAGCTCAAAGTGAACCTGCGGATACGCCAGGGCATACAAACGCACGCAATGGGTAATGTGTGCGCTTTCGGTGGCTTCGGATTTGAGAAATTTGCGGCGCACGGGGACGTTGTAAAACAAACGTTCGACGGTGATGTCGGTCCCGACGGGACAGGCGCAGGGGACGCAGATCGTTGATGCGGTTGTCGAAATTTTGACTTCGCATCCCAATTCGTTTTCGGCGCGGCGCGTTCGAAGCGTTACCTCGGCAACACTTGCAATCGACGGCAGGGCTTCGCCGCGGAAACCGAACGACATCAATGTTTGCAGATCATCGATGTGCGCCAACTTCCCCGTTGCATGCCGTTTAAAGCACAGTTGCGCATCCCCTTCGTCCATGCCGCAACCGTCGTCACTGACGTGAATGAGCGGCAGACCGCCGTTGAAAAATTGAATATAAATATGTTTTGCACCCGCATCCAGACTGTTTTCCAACAGCTCCTTCACGACGTTGGCGGGACGTTCGATGACTTCGCCGGCGGCAATTTGATTGGCGATTGTTTCCGACAGTACGCGAATGGACGGCACAAAGCCAGAACAAGCGATTTGCCTTCAAAACGCAAACTTCATTCACTTAAAAAGTGTTTGAAAAATTGAACACAAACCCGCGGGAAACGGATTTTATTGACCTGTGAAAATTTTTCCTTGAAAAAATTTCCGAACCGTTTTAGCTTTGGGAAAGCGTTTGTCAGTGATGCTTAAAAACCTTATAATAAAGCAAGATGTACATCGAAAAAGTGCTGGTTGTGAACGACGAACCGGGTGTTCGTAAGTCATTGGAGGAGATGGTTCGGCAACATCGCCGTTCGGTTTTGTCGGTCGAAACGCGGACGGCCGCCGAAGCGGCGTTGAGCAAAGATGTTTTCGATTTGGTTTTTCTGAGTTCGCATTTGTCGGACGGCGAAGGAAAGGATGTTTTAAAGTATCTGAACGATCTGCCCGCAGTGACGATCAAGCCGCTGGTGGTGATTGTCAGTGGGTTCAATTCCGTTCCGTCGGCGGTCGAAGCGATCAAAGCGGGGGCATTCGATTATATTTTGAAGCCTTTTTCGTTGCAGGAAATCGAAGGCGTGCTGAAAAAGGCGGAGGCGTACCGACAGTTGAAAGAGGTTAATCAATTTTTTTCGGTACATAAAGATGCCGATACGGAACTGCTCGGCGACAGCGACGCCATCCGGAATATTCGGGAGCTCATTCGGAAGGTGGCGCCGACGGCGGCGACGGTGTTGATTACGGGCGAAAACGGAACGGGGAAAGAGGTGGTGGCGCGCGAAATTTTCCGCAAAAGCCGACTGATCGATAAACCGTTTTTGGCGGTCAACTGCGCGGCGATTGCCGAAAACCTGATGGAGAGCGAGTTTTTCGGGCACGAAAAAGGTGCTTTTACCAACGCAACCGCACGCCGACCGGGACGGTTCGAATTGGCGGACGGCGGTGTGTTGTTTTTGGATGAAATCGCGGAAATTCCGACGCATTTACAACCGAAACTCCTGCGGGTGTTGCAGGAAAAATCGTTCGAGCGCGTGGGCGGTACGCGCACCGTCAATGTGAATGTGCGTTTGATTGCGGCGACCAACCGTAACCTGCAAAAGTTGATGAAGGAAGGGAAGTTTCGCGAAGATTTATATTACCGCCTCAACGTTTTCCCGATCCACATCCCGCCGTTGCGGGAACGCAAAACCGACATCATACCGATGGCGGAAATTTTCCTGGAGCGTTGCATGAAAAAGTATGACGCCAAATTGAAAGGTTTTTCGGATGACGCCAAACAGCTGTTGACGGAACATCGCTGGCCGGGTAACGTGCGGGAGTTGCAAAATACGGTTGAACGAGCAGTGTTGCTGTCGAACGGCGCACCTTATATCACCCCGGCGGTTTTGAACATTTCGACGGCTTCGGACGTAACGCTTCGGAGTGAAGATTTGAAGAATCCCGAAGTCGTTTCGACCGTCAGTTTGGATTACGTCGAAAAACAGCATATTTTGCGCATTTTGAAAGTAACGCGCGGCAACTGTACGCGTGCGGCAAAGTTACTCAATATCACGACGCGTACGTTGTACAATAAACTGAAAGCCTACCGTAAAACCGTTCGCGAATTTAAACACATCAATATGGAAGAGTAGGTGAAGCGGTTGCCGACAAAGGCGTTTTCGGCAAAAATTTTGCTTTCGCGGTTAAAAAAGTTCGTCGGCGGGTTGTATGTTCGTGTTGCTAAAATGGATACGAGGCAGGGCTTCCGTTTCAAGCGTGCAAGATTGAATGCAACCGAAGCGTTGTGTTTGAACCACCTGGGGAAACAAGTCTTTCCGTTGCATTCAACCCTTTGAAACGGTTTATTACTGCCGTTTCTACGGTTTATGACGCCGTAATTGAGAGATTACGTTCCGAACGTTCGGCAAAAACGCTCGCGGTTTGTCTATTGAGCATCGCCGAACGTCGCTTCCCGCGAAAGGAATGCGCGGATGCCGAAAAGGGACATGCGAACTTTTTCGATATGCTCCGTCGTGCAGGATAAGTCATCGCAGACGTTTTCAATGTCCACGCGACTTTTGGCGATGCGATCACGAACGGTATCCAACCTGTCCGTAAGTTCGCTAACATCCCGCGCGATATTGATGAGATTTTCCCGTGAGGAAGCCTGATTTCCTTTACTATCTTTTTCCATAAACTCTACGTCCTGAAACCTGTTTGGTTTTTAACGCTACGTCTCAATTATCTAATGTATTTTCAATGATGTCAAGTATTTTTACAATACTTTTTTACAGTTTATTGGATTGATACATAACACATTTTGTATCATCAAAATCAAACCCGATAGACACGCGAGAAGATAACGTAACGCCTTTCCTGCCTTTATCGTTGTGTGTTTTAATATCCACCACGACCATTTCGCAGATGACGTTCTTTTTATCCGCATCGAACAGTTCAAGTTTGTCCTCGAAATGTACGGTAATACAGTGCGTATCTTCGGGGAAGCCGAAGGTACAGGTATTTTTATCCTCAAAAACCTCTAAATCGGCACAAATATCGGTCGCATTCGGATCCGTATCGTGGTCGCCCGTGACGTGTTTAACCCGAAGCGAACAAATAACGGTTTCCCCGTCGGGCGCATAGATATTGAACGCCTCGCCGACCCGTCTGTTTGTCACTAACACGAGATCATCGTGTGCAAAAGGGCGCGGACTGTAAAGTTCAAACGGGTAATGGAAGAACGCAGGAGGAGCTAATTGTCCGCGATGGCGCGATGCAGGTGTTTGAAAACCGCAAAATCCTGTTCCCACAGGGGATTTCGAACTTGTATCAACGGCTTACGGGCGGTACGTTGAAGACATGGAGAGCCTGCCCGGATTTCGCGACTTTGAACCTTCGACCTGTGCGCAACGCAACGCTTTGTTTCACGGATGGCGGACGGTGGCGCAACGCTTCGGCTTTGAGGAATTCGACGGTCCGATTGCGGAACCGCTGGAGCTGTTCACTCAAAAATCCGGCGAAGAAATTGTCAATCAGCTGTTTGCGTTTGAGGATAAGGGCGGACGAAAGATGGCGTTGCGTCCCGAAATGACGCCGTCGCTGGTGCGCATTTTTGGAAAAAATCTCGCGACCTTAAAGAAACCGACGAAATTATTCAATATCACAGAGCAATTCCGTTACGAACGCCCGCAAAAGGGGCGTCTGCGATCTTTTTATCAATTTAACGCGGATATTGTCGGTGAAGCCTCCTTGTCGGCGGAAGCGGAACTGATTGCGCTCGCCGCGGAGAGTTTGCGTTATTTCGGGTTGACGGAAGAACACTTTTATGTGCGTTTGAGCGACCGTCAACTGTGGCAACTATGGTTAAAGGCGTTTGGGATTACCGATGAGGCACTTGTCGGCGGTATTTTAAGTTTATTGGATAAGTGGGAGCGGCGTCCGAAGGAGGATATTGAGAAAGATTTGGCAAAATTATTGCCTTCTTCCGTTCAAGCCAAGACCTTTTTCGACGCAACGGAACAACTGCGGCACTGCAAGACTTTGGAAGCGATTAAGGCTTGTTTTTCGCAACAAGCAACCGATGCGGAGCTTTCGGAAGCGTTGCGGCAACGTTTGTCCGAATTCGGAAAGTTGTTGCATGAACTTTCGGCGTTGGGATGCGAAAAGTTTGTTGCCGTCGATTTGACAATTGTGCGCGGACTGGCATACTACACGGGGTTTGTGTTTGAGCTTTTTGAGACAGGCAACCAAGGACGCGCGTTGGCGGGCGGCGGGCGGTATGATCAATTATTTGAAAAATTAACGCGTCATCCGATGCCGGCGGTCGGTTTTGCGGCGGGTGACGTGACGCTGACGGATCTGTTGAATAAATATCATTTACTGCCGGAGTATAAACGTAAAATAGACGTTTTTTGCGTTTTCGAGGAGACCGAACGCGACCGTGCATTACGGTGCTCGCAGATGCTTCGGCGGGAAAATTTCTCCGTTCTTTATCCATTCGGTGAAACAAAGATGCTCTCAAAGCAGTTAAAGAAAGCTTACGTCGAACAGCCGCGGTATATTTTAATTTTTACGCAGGAATTGTCTTCGCGCGGGAAGGTGCATGTGAAATGTTTGGCGAATGAAACGACGCGGGAGGTCGGTTCGGAAGAGGTTGTGGAGGTGTTTCGCAGAGAACGGGATTGAAGTGCAAGATACTTATCCCCGCTTTGAGTGCTTGGGTTGCGGTGCGGCGTTCCGAGCACAATCGCTGTATAAGGTAAAGTTTGTCCGTCGTTCCGATAATACATCGGGTGATTTTAATGTTTCGTATCCTCTCTAAGCGGAGGCGGTCGCCGTTCCCAAGTTTTTTAAAACGTCCAGATTTTTTCGGTGTCCCACCAACAGCAGGCAATCGCCGACCTTGAAAATATCGTTCGGGGATAAATTTTCGATGCGTTCGTCTTTGCGCTGAATGCCGACGAGATTGACGCCGTAACGTTGGCGGAGATTGGCGGAGGCGAGGGTTTCGTCCAGTAACGGATGGAGATCGGTCAGAACAAGTTGCTCAAAGTCAAAGCCCTGATTGCGTTCCGAGATTTGCTTTGCCGGAACGGTAACCCACTGCGCCGCTTTTGCCAGTTGATTTTTATTGCCCAACAACAGCAGGACATCGCCCGGGAAAAAGGTATAATCCGGCGGGACGGTGTTGATGAAAAATCCGTCGCGACCGACCGCCAATAAAACGGTTTGCGTTTGTTGTCCCAAGCCGCTTTCGGCGAGCGTGCTCCCTGCTATGTGCGAATTCGACGGAACGGTCAGCCGTCGAATTTCAACGTCCCACGGATGTTTGGTTTCGACCATTTTAATCATCGCCCGGCGTCGTTTTTCGTTTTCGTTTTCCAGTTCCTCCGAAAAACTCTCCAGGAACATCAGTTCAAAGTGAGAATTAAGCGTTCGCAGGTGCTTCCAAAAACCGAAGCCGAGGATGACGCCGACGCCGACTAACAGCACCAGCGGCATGTAATTCGGCAGGTACTTGGAGGACGATGCCGTGAACAACCAGACGAATACCAACGTTGCGACGGCGTTGATAATGAGTTGGAAGATTTTATAAAGGGCGGCATGCTGGTTGAGACGCACAAACAGTTTGGGCAGCGATTGTTTGCAAAGCGTCAGGATAATGAGGTTTAAGTTGCCCACGACGCAAGTCATGAACGGCAACGCCAAACCGAGGGCGATCAGAAGCGAAGCGCGCTGGATCCAAATACCGTATTTTTCCGTTCCCGGGATCGGGTTTTGCTCCAAAAAAAGGCACAGTCCGTAGTTGCACCAGACAACGGCGTTGACGAGCGTGAAATGGACGGCGGCTTTCAGCAACGGTTTGCGCACCAGAGAGAGGAATGCGTTTTTTGAGACCCGCGTTTGGATGGAAAGAAGTAAATTTTGATAGACGGTCGCCCAGGTTTGCAATACGTGCGGAATACGGTTTGCGCAGATTTCCAACAGGCGGTCTTCGCGCGCGCACAGGACATTCACGGCAATGATGCTGAACAGCGCAACACCGACGGTAATTGCCATCAATTGCCCGTTATCCAGTTGAAGGGTGTGCGCCAATGAGGCGATGACGAAGCTGAATTCGCCGATTTGGGATTTCGGCAACGAGGCGCGGAACGCAACGTTCGGTTTTTGCCCGCTGAGGAAAAATCCGAGCCACGCGCTGACGAATTGTCCGCCGACCACCAGAAAGCTTAAAATCAGCACCAGCCACTTATTTTCCCAAAGCAATTTCGGATCGATGAGCATGCCGATGGAAACGAAAAACACGGCGGTGAAAATGTCGCGAATGGGCGCTACCATGCTCTCTAAATCATGAATGACGCGGGTATTGGCGAAGATCGCGCCCGCCAAAAACGCACCGAGAGCGTTGGAGTAGCCGCTCGAAAGTTCGCTCAGCAACAAAATCAATCCCGCGATGCAGACGTGCATGATTTCGGGATTGGCGATTTTTTTCAGCAATTTAATGAAACGGCGCGCGAACAGACGCCCGAAAATCAGCATGCCCGTGATAAAAACGGTGATCCAGAAAACCAAATTCAGACATTGGGAAAGGTTGAAGCCGCCCTGTTGCAGATTGGATAAAATCACCAGCAAAACCACGGCGAAGATATCTTCCAAAATCGCCACGCCCATCGTAAATTGCGCGAACGGCTGTTGCATGGCGTTTTGCTGTTTGATGATCGGGATGGCGACCATGGTGGAGCTGATCGCAAAGATGGCGCCGAGAAAAATCCCGAGCACCGGCGACCAACCGATGACGTGCGCCACCGTCGTTCCGATGAAAAACGCCGTCAGTGCCTGAAAAAGCATCGCCAGCAACGACGGAAACAGCGTTTGTTTCAGTTTTTTCAGGTCAAATTCCAGACCGATGCAGAACATGAGGAAAATTACCCCCAACTCACTGATGCTTTTGACGGAAGACGCGTCATGAATGCTGAATTTTTCCGTGACGTACGGTCCGACGATGAGACCCGACAGCAGATAGCCCAAAATGCTCGGCCAGCGTAAAATCGAAAAGAGGATCGAGACCGCGCCGGCAATGACGATGATGGTGGTTAAATCCTGAATGAGAAAACTTTCATGCATGGGAACGGATTTGTTTTTTGTGGTTCACGGGTATCTCTTCCCGAAAGGAATATGTTTGCGATGCAATTTGTCGGAAAATCGTCGAAAAATGTCCGTCCGACAAATCGTCGAGCGACATCTGTTCCGTCGACAACGATTGCAACGGCGGATGAATTTCGAACGAAACAACATTTACGCACGGTATGACGCCCTTTTCATTTTACCACAGAATACCCGCTTCCGTAAGGGAGGACAATGTCAAACGACCGTACGGATCGGAAAATCGCTTCTGTTACGGCACAACATCGACGATTATTTCAAAGTATCCGATGCGTTTGATAATCTTGCATTAAGCCTTTCAGATGTGATTGTCGCTTGTACGGTCGATAAAACTCGCCGGATTCCGTTCCGACGGGTAACGTGATTTCGGGGAAAGAGACACGCACGTATTTTTCTGCTTTCCCTTGACGCAACTTTACTGCGACACTATCCTATTTATTGAGGGAGTGTAATGCCTTTTTACCACAAAGCGGCATCGTTGGTCGGTAAGGTTTTTTCGGCGGTGTCGCACGACATCGGCATCGATTTGGGAACCGCCAATACGCTGGTGTTTGCGAAAGATAACGGCGTTGTGTTGAACGAGCCGAGCGTGGTGGCGATTTACAACAAATCGCGCAAAGTGCGTGCGGTCGGTTTGGAAGCGAAAAAGATGCTTGGGCGGACGCCGGGGAATATCACCGCCATTCGACCCATGAAGGACGGCGTGATTGCCGATTTCGAAGTTACCGAGGCGATGTTGCGGTATTTTATCTCTAAAGCCTGTCGCAACACGCGTTTTGTGCCGCCGCGCGTGGTGATTGCGGTCCCGTCGGGAATTACGGAAGTGGAACGTCGGGCGGTTCGCGAATCCGCCATTCATGCGGGCGCGCGCGAAGTCCTTCTTTTGCAGGAGCCGATGGCGGCGGCAATCGGGGTCGGTCTGCCGATTGACGAACCGACGGCGAGCATGATTGTGGATATCGGCGGCGGAACGACGGATATCGCGATTATTTCGCTGTCGGGCATGGTTTTCACCAAAAGTCTGCGCGTCGGCGGCGACCAAATGGACGGTGCCATCGCCAATTTTTTAAAGAAAAACTACAATTTGCTCATCGGCGAGCGCATGTCGGAAGATATCAAAATTGCAATCGGTTCCGCCATGCCGTTGGAAAACGAACTTTCCCTGTCGGTCAAGGGCCGGGATACGATTTCGGGTTTGCCGCGAACGGTAACAATTTCTTCCACGGGTGTTCGGGAGGCGTTGAGCGAGGCGATCAACGGAATTGTCGAGGTCGTTCGTCAGGCGTTGGATCAATGTCCGCCTCAGTTGGCGGCGGATTTGGTGGATCGCGGCATCGTATTGGCGGGCGGCGGCGCGCTGGTGCGGCATTTGGATCGTAAAATCGGCAGTGAAACGCATCTGCCGGTGATTGTCGCCGAAGATCCGTTGCGCGCGGTGGCAAACGGTACGGGTGCGGTGTTGCAAAATTTGTCGTTTTGGCTGAACGAAGAGTACTGATGTGTCCAAAAAACG
>DEWA01000028.1 GCA_002363035.1 Verrucomicrobia bacterium UBA3222 | reverse complement strand
TCAAAAGCTCCCGGCATCCAACGCAGACGGTAGCCCGCCGTCAGTTGCCAATCGTCCGTCAAATACACGCCGATACCCGTGAACGCCTGTCCGAGAAAACTCCACTTCCACACGACGGGCTCCGACTTAACCGCCGGGTTACCCGGGAGGTTCACTTCGGCTTTAATTTTGCAGTAACGCCGCACAAACCCGCCGCCGATGCCGCCGTACCAAAACGTCCGTTCTCCAAAATCCTGCAACAATGTGAAATTTCCGACCGCAAAGAAATTCTCGATATCTCCGTTTGCACGAATCGTTGCCCCCGCGATACCACCGAGCGATTCATTGAGTTTGAATTCCCCTGTAAAATACCCAAGTTCAATACCGCAAAGCAAACGATCTTCGAAATGTGACGTCCCGAATTCAAACGAACCCGCCCAGGCACTTTTGAGGCTCTTCTTCACACTCGCATTTGCAGGGTTCGCCGCAACGTCTAAAGAAATCCCGGGTTCCGCCTTACCGAATTGGAATCCGCCGCGCAACACCATATACGGACGTTGTTCCCCAAACCATCCCTTGTTTGCCCCGTCCGTCGCTCCCGACGCCACACCCAACGACAGCATCCCGACGATGCCTGCCGTAAAGAATAATTTGTTTCTCATAGCTTTATGCTTCCATGGTAGGTAGGTAGGTAGGGGGCAAGGATTTTTCATCACAAAACAAAGCACATTTGCGGCACCTTCGGTTTATGAGACCGTTTCTGGAAGCAAATGAACATTCCCGTTTCCCACTCTTTCTCATTATAGTTACAATAGAAAAAGCCCACTCAGATACGAAGCCATCGAAACAGACTGACCCTCAAAAACCTATTGCCAGCAACATCCCTTTCCCAAACAATAATCCCTGGTGGAAGAGCGGTTGCAGAAGGTGCTTGCGCGCGTGTATGGGATTTCCAGGCGTCATGCGGAGGAGATGATTACCGACGGAACAGTCTGCATCAACGGCGAAACGGCGCACCTCGGCAGTAAGATTGACTGCGCGAAAGATACACTCACGGTGGGGCAAAGAAAGTTACAACCGCACCTGTTGCAGTCGCAAAATTTCCAAGAGGTTTGGATGTTGTTTAAGCCGAAAGGCGTTATTTGCACGCACGATGCTCCGTTGGCGCGCAACACATTGGAGGCGTACGTTCCGCCCGTTTTGCGGCGCCAAAAGTGGATGTTCATCGGTCGTTTGGACAAAGACAGCGAGGGTTTGCTGTTGCTGACCAACGACGGGCAGTTGGCACACCGCGTGGCGCATCCGTCTTCCGGCATCGAAAAAGTCTACCGCGTACACTTGGACAAAGCGTTCGATTTGTCGATTTGCAACGAACTGAAACAGGGGCGAAACTGCCAGGGTGAGCATTTGAGCTTTAAGTCCGTTCATGTCGTCAATTCCCACAAAATCGACGTTACGTTGGGTCAGGGGAAAAAACGCGAAATTCGACGATTATTGTTTTCATTCGGCTACGAAGTGCTAAAATTGAAGCGTTGGAAGATCGGCGGGCTGATACTCGACAAAAAACTGGCACCGGGACAATCGCGCCGCTTGTCCGCAAAAGAAGTGAAGCAGATTTTCGAAAACGCATGCTAAGGGTTGTTGCAGTTTTTTGGATTCTTTGTTTCGGAGGCAGCTTGTTTTCGGCTCGGGCGAAACCGTCGCACGGTGACAAAAGCTCCGTAACATCCGAAAAAGCGACCAAAACGTTATCATCCGTTCGAAACTTCGAGGGTGTAATCAAAACGGTCGGTTTTTTGGATAAAATGTCGTTTTGGTGGCAAAATTTGAAAGACGTTCATTATTGTCTGTGTGATAAAAAAAACAGACCGATCGCATTTTTAAAGTCTCCGCAGGACGTTCGCAAAGCGCATAAATTGAAAATGCTCGTCCATCGCAATGTCTGCATCAAAGGCGTCCCGCAGTACATTAACAAAGAGCCGTATCTCCTAATCGTTGTCGAAGATGTGTGCCCGTAATACGCGGATTTTGTTCGGGAAGCCCGTTGCGGATGCGATTTTGACGTCCGTGCGGAAGAAGGTTGCGACTTTAAAAGGACGTCCGCCGTCGGTGGTTTTTTTGCGCGTCGGAGATGACGGAGCCTCCGTTTCTTACGTTAAACAAAAGGCAAAATGCGCATCCGAAGTCGGCATTCAAGGCGAAACGCGCGTTTTCGACGAAACGACAACGGAAGAACGACTTTTGGCGGAAATTATCCGCTTAAACGAAGATCCGAATGTCGACGGCATTTTGGTTCAGTTGCCGTTTCCGAAACATGTAAATACTCTCAACATTCTTCGCGCCGTCGATTCGAAAAAGGATGTAGACGGCTTTACCGACGTCAACGGCGGTCGTTTATGGCAGGGCGACGGTTCGTTAATACCGTGCACGCCTGCCGGAATTGTTGAACTTTTAAAGTATTACCGTATCGCAACGGAGGGCAAACAGGTTGTTATCGTTAACCGCAGTTCGATTGTCGGGAAACCGTTGGCGGCATTATTGTTGCGACATTCGGAATTCGGGAATGCCACCGTCACCGTTTGCCATTCGTACACGCAAAATTTGTCCGACATCACCAAACAAGCCGATATTTTGGTGCTTGCCTGCGGAAAACCGCATGCCTTCGGGCGTGATTACGTGAAAGAAAGCGCCGTTGTGATTGATGTCGGCATCAATCGCGTGCCCGCCGATAACGAACGCGGGTACATGATTCGGGGTGATGCGGATATGGAAGCATTGACGGGGTATGTTGACGCACTCACACCCGTCCCCGGAGGCATCGGACCGCTGACGGTTGCGATGTTGATGAAAAACACACTGCAAGCGTATTACCTGTGTCAACAGCCGTGAACAAAATTCAAAGTACATTTTTGCCGCCGGCACCGATCACGCAACGCATGCTCGCGATGCTGTGCGATTTAATTCTGCTTTTTCTGCTGAATGCCTTCGTCGTCGGGAAGTTATGGTTGCCGCTTTATCACGCGGAGGCCATGATGCAATTCCAAACTCTGCTCGAAACCTACTCGCTTCAACTGCTTCAGGGGCAGATAAGCGGATTTTTCACGGAACTCAAAAACAACCCCGAACTGTTGCACATGTTCCAAGCACTCGATTGGGTTTTATTTTGGCTCACCTGGGGATATTACGCCGTCAACGGTTGTTTTTTTCAAGGTGGCACGCTCGGAAAACAAATTTTTAACCTGCGCGTCCTGAAACTGCCGCAGCTGAAACCGCTGACCTTTTTTGATAACGTTTGGCGTTCGGGAACATTTATTTTCTTTCTGCTGACGGGCTTCCCGTTTTTGGTTGCATTGGATTTCTTTTGGATGTGCGTTCAACGACAGCACCGCGGACTGCACGATTTATTCTGTCAAACGTACGTCGTGAATTGCACGCTGTTGGAGCAAATTCAGGGACAAATCGGTGAAGCGGTGCGTTCGGTGGTTCAGGCGGAAAAATCGAAGGAAGATACGGAAAAATCAGAATAGATCTTGAAAATTTTGTTTCCCGAACCTACTCGCTTTGCTCAATTTGCCTTAACACCGCTTCGGCAACGGCTTCCGGAGAAACGTTTTTCAAATTCCCATTCGTTGCTTGAAAGATACAATGCTTCGCCGTCGGATACGGTCCGGAACGTTGTCCGCTTGTCGGCCCGTAAATACCGACCAGCGGTTTTTTTAACGCCGCCGCCAAATGCACGGGACCGCTGTCGTTGGCAATCACGCATTGCGCCGATTGAATGAGCGTCGGCAAATCCGATAAACGCGTCTGACCGATAAAATTCGTAAAACGCGGATGTTGCGGCACATCGTTCGGCACTCGTTGCCCGATCCATACGCAACGGTACGGCGTTTGTTCCAACAATAATCGCGTCAATTCGGGAAAAAACGGCCATTCCTTTTCGACACGCCCGCTGTTCGGAAACAACAAAATCGAGCCTTTTTCGAACGGAAAATGCCAATCGTCCGTTTTTAATGTCAACGGTCGTTGCGGTTGCGAATTTAACCCTAACGGCGTCAATAAGGACTGCAAAATATCCACCTCATGGAACGGCGCAAAAGAAGGCATGAAGGTTTTTTTATAAAAGAACCGCGCTCCTTCGCGCGCATTGCCGCGTCCGATTTTCTCCGTCGCTTTTGCGAAGAACGTCATCAATCCCGTTCGCAACAACCCCTGTCCGTCAATAAGATAATCATACCGATACGCACGCACCTCTTTTATTAAACGGCAAAAGCCACGGATACCGCCGTGACGCTCGAAAATAAAGAGCTTCGAAATAACGGGGCTCAGACGCAAAAATTCCGCAAAACAATCGCGAATAATCCAATGAATATCCAAAAAAATACCGTTTTTCTCCGCCGCCCGATATAAACCTTCGACTACCTGCAGCATTTGGACGACATCCCCAAATGCCGACGGTTTGATGATTAAAATTCTGTACTTTCGCGACAGTTGCATGGATGTTTTCATAAAAAAATTTTCAGACTTAAAGGGCAACGTTTATGCAAAAAATTACCCCGCAGGCGCTTTCAACGAAAATCCGTCGGATCGACATCCAAAATATCGATCACATTCGACGGCATTTGAAAACGTTGCCGAAGGTTTTGCAGTTGCGGAAGGAAGGAAGTTTCGTGCGGCGTCAGGTACAACAGATGCATGCGCCAATAGCGATGCGCTTTGTTGATATAAGGTACGGCAGGACCCATAATTTCAACGTCTTCGGATATATTGTTTTTCAAAAACACATTCCATTGGTCGACGACGTAGCGAAGCGTTTTTTCGGAGAAACTTCGAAATAAATGTCTCACCATGCGGCGAAACGGCGGGTATTGATGTTGTTTGCGCAGTACCGTTTCGCGATCCAAAAATCCGACGGTATCGTGTTGCAACGCGTAACGCACCCAATCGGCTTCCGGCGAAAACGTTTGAAGCACAACTTCCCCGGGACATTCGGCACGTCCGGCGCGCCCGCTCACTTGCACCAGCAACTGAAACAAACGTTCCGAAGAACGAAAATCTTCCGCCACGGTGATTAAATCCGCCTGAATCACGCCGACCAGCGTTAAATGCGGAAAATCCAGCCCCTTCGCCACCATCTGCGTGCCGATGAGAATATCGTACTTTCGCTCCAAAACCGCTTCATACCAATCGTTCTCTTTCGAAATTGCATCCGAATCGAGCCGCAAAATACGCGCTCGCTTATACAGTTGTTTTAAACAGGCTTCGATGCGTTGCGTTCCGAGACCGACGCTGAGTTTCATCGGCGAATTGCAGGCGGGGCATCGGTCATACGCCGTAACGCGCGTATCGCAGATATGACACCGCAAGGTACGGTCGGTTTTATGAAAAACCAAATAACTCTTGCAATTCGGACATTCCAAACGCACGCGACACTTCGGGCAGTAGTAATACGGCGCATACCCGCGGCGATTGAGGAACAGCAACGCCTGTTCGCCGCGATCCAGGCAGGCACTTAATTTTTCCCGCAACAACGTCGACAGTACAAAAGAACCTTCAAAATGCGGCTTTTCGTACCGCATGTCCGCCAAAAAAACCTTCGGCAACGACTGCCCCGAAGGACGTTGTGTCAACGTATGAAGTTCATAATGTCCGCAACGGGCTTCGTTCCAACTCTCCACGGACGGCGTTGCGGAGCCCAAAACGCACAGGGCGTTATTCAGGCGCGCGCGGTACAACGCCAAGTCGCGCCCGTGGTAGCGCGGGGTTTCCGATTGTTTGTAGGAAGGTTCGTGTTCCTCGTCGACGACGACCAAGCCGAGACATTTGAAGGGCAAAAACACTGCCGAACGCGTTCCCAAAATCACGTCGACCGTTCCGTTCAACGCTCCCTGCCACACCCGCATGCGTTCGCCGTCCGAAAGCCGACTGTGCCAAAGTCCGACGCAAATACCGTACGCCGATAAACGAATTTTCAATTTCGCCAGCGCCTGAGCGGAAAGCAGGATTTCGGGCACCAAATAAAGCGTCTGCAATCCCATTTTTTTCGCTTCCGCCGTCAATGCATGGTAAAGTTCGGTTTTTCCCGATCCCGTCACGCCGAACAGCAGATGCGCCGAGAATTTTCCTGCCCGCAACGCCGCCCGAAGTTTCTCGAAAACGCTTTCCTGCTCGTCGGTCAGCGGCAACAGCGTATCGGCATTTCGGGCTTTCAAAGGCGGCTGTTCGCAACGTTCGACATATTTTTTTTCGATCAAACGTTTTAAAAAAATCATTCCTTTCGGGAAGTTTTTGCGAAATTCCGCCTCCGAGGCAAACGGATGTTGTTCAAGCCAACGATAAATTGCCTCTTGTTGCACGGCGCGTGTCGAAAATACCGTTTTTGTATCGGTAATATGCAGAAAAAATTCCTTTTTAAATACTTTGCCGACGCGAAGAAAAGACGGCAGAGCCGTTTCGAGTACGGTACCGAGCGGGCACATGTAATAATCCGCGACCCGTTGGATAAGCGCAAGGTTATCCTCATATACAACGGGCGTTTCATACAAAAAACCTTCGATGGGAACCAACGCATAATCCGCCTCGGGTGCGTTGTTCGAAACCTTCGTTACCAGCCCTACCGCTCGTCGACCTCTGACGCGAATGTGCACCAACATCCCGACTTGGAGCGGTTTCGGCGAGGTGTAGGTCAAAGCACGGTCGACCGAACGCAACGGCAAAACATCGACATAAAACATCTTACCATGCGTAGCTGGTTTTTACCGCCAAAAGACGACCGTCGGGCGCAAAAATCTCAATCTTCCACGCAATCAAACTGTTCGAAACCTTTCGTTGCGCCTTTTCATCAAGTTGTTCCGCTTTATGCGCGTCTTCTTTCTTTTTCATATCCCAGGGATTTGCCTTCTTTTGCTCCCAATCGCCTTGCTTTGCCGCTTCCGCGTTTTGCAATTCCTCCGCCGCTTCCTTCGAAATAATCCCCGTCGATGCCGCATCGGTCATACCCAGCCAAATTTCGTTTTGGTACAACAGCGAATGCTTCACCTGCGGCATTATCCACGTGCGCACATGCTCCTGCGGTGAATCGCTTCCGATGAAGGTCACTTTAAACTCCGAGCCCGCGGGTATCATCGACAAGGCACAATCCAGCTTCACGATAAAGTACAAACCCGCCTTTTGGGTCGGATCGGAACGCACAATGATGCGCCCCATTTTGCTCTCCTTGTGCGTGAAAGCCTGAATAATGCCTTTGTAAGCATCTTCGGACTTCGAAACCAACACGACATCATCCACCAAAACTTTCGTTAATGTATAACGTTTCCGCTTCTCTTTCGGGATAACGGTCTTCGGCTTGCGCGGCGCATTCCCATGCAACGTCGGCCAAAAGGTGAGCAATTTCTTGGTACGTTTCGAACACGGATGCTCGGGATTGCGCCGAAACCACGTGCAGGAACACCCCGACAGGCTTAACAACGCCAAAACGAACAATAACCGCCCGCCCGCCTTCATAAGTTCCCTGGCGCCCTCACTCAGACTCGAACTGAGATTAACGGTTTAGGAAACCGCGGTTCTATCCCTTGAACTATGAGGACGACGCTTTCAGGGTGCGTGAAAAATACACCGAAAGCAATCTTTTTGCGCCGTTTCCATTCGTTTCGTTTGCGCATATTTTCAAAATTTCTCGAAAAATAATTACCACAGACAAACACATTGCCTTACGTAGCGAAAAATTTTACTTTCGCTCTAAAGTTGCAGTCATCTTCCAATACAAAAATCCGCGAAACACCTTCGGCAGATATAAAATACGCTTTAAAATCCCTCTTAATCCGAAAGATCCTGAAACGAACTAAAGAAAAGCACACCAAATCAAAAACCGCCCTCTTTTGAGGGCGGTTTTGTTATACGCATCGGACGAAACAGAATTTCGTCTGTTATTTGCAGCAAGCCGGTTTCTTCGTACACGTTCCGGCTTTAGGAGATTTACGACATGAGTTACTTTTTTTGGCTTTCGATGCGTTTTTTTTGGTGTGGTTCATAGGTTGTTTTCTATCGGTGGTACAATCACGTATATCGGACGGAAAGAAATTTTATTTAAAAAAAGTATTTAAAATTAAAAAAATACAAGGTACTGGAAACGCACAATCTTTCGTGCCACAAGCAACTTACATTGCGTAACAACAGAACCGTCTCGGTGCCGTTCCGTTCCGCAAAAACGGAAAAATCAAAAAAATCGTCGAAAAAATGGCGTTAAAAACCCACCTTTTTGCAGGCACGGACGCCGCAAATGATACAACCGATACAAACAAACCACCCCCTGCGATTACTCATTATCCGACAATCGCCGCAGGCAGAAATATATCGCATTCGCGCACTCTCCCCAAAAGACCGCGCGAATGCAGGATGTTAAAGATAAATTTTACTTTTGACCTTTTGTCTCAATCGTCTTAACGACCGACTTATCTTTTTTATCAAAATGTCCCTTTTTGGTTTTATTTTTTTCACATTCCTTTTTGAACCATCCCTTATCACACTTCTTACCGCATTTGTCGTACTCTTTGCTACGACAGCATAAACAGCATCCATTATGACACTCCGCTTTATTGCAATCTGCATCACAGCAACGGCAATCCTTGCCCGCGAACGTTGCCGCAGCACCGCCCACCAAGCCCAGTGAGAACATACCAACCTTTAACAGTTTCATAACAGGTTTATTGTATCTCAAACGACGTACGTTTGCAACCGAAAGGTGAAAGAAGTGACGTATCGCGAAAATTTATCGACGCCGTCAGATGGTTTTCGCATGTTTTTCCGCAATTTTCACAAAAAATCGCTTTCCGACATCCGAGCGACTCGGGGCATTTTCGAATGCACGCAATAAAGAAGGAAGAAAAAGCTTTTGCACTCGCCGTTAAAAACGGAAAAATACGAGAATGTCCGACTTAATCCTCGGGTAAAACCGACAACCGCTTCTCTAAATACACCTTTTGTTCCTCCCGGGTGTTTCCCGAAGGAGAATTTCCTAAAGGAGAACCCCAATCACCCTTACCCGTTGATGCCCATCAAAAATTCAACGTTATTGCGGGTCTTTTTCACGCGTTCCAGTACCATTTCCATGGCATTGCTCGACGGAACCACGCCCTTCAACGCGCGGCGCAGGATGTAAATTTTCTTCAATTCGTCTGGATGATAAAGCAATTCCTCCTTGCGCGTACCGCTCTTTTCGATGTTAACGGCAGGGAACAATCGTTTGTCGACGCAACTGCGATCCAAATGCACCTCCATGTTGCCGGTACCCTTGAACTCCTCGAAAATCACTTCGTCCATCTTGCTCCCCGTGTCCACAAGCGCCGTTGCCAAAATCGTCAAACTGCCGCCGTGTTC
Organism: Verrucomicrobia bacterium UBA3222; assembly: GCA_002363035.1. GTDB lineage: Bacteria > Verrucomicrobiota > Verrucomicrobiia > Opitutales > UBA9783 > UBA3222. Next base: position 13,573 of record DEWA01000028.1, on the reverse strand, counting down.
AATGTTGCGCGCGGCACCGAAAAACGCCTTCGGTCCCTGCAACGCATTCGCCTCCACACCGCCCGAGAGCACTTTCCCGGAGCTGGGGCAAATGGTATTGTAAGCACGCGCCAGTCGCGTGATTGAATCCAGCAAAATAATCACATTCTCGCCCGTTTCCACCAGACGCTTCGCCTTTTCGATGACGACTTCCGCCGAACGCACATGGCTCTCGGGCGGTTCGTCGAACGTCGAACTGATGACTTCCGTGCCGGGCAGTAAATTCTTGAAGTCCGTCACTTCCTCGGGACGCTCGTCAATCAACAGCACGATGAGATGCGCCTGCGGTTGATTTCTGACGATTGAATGCGCGATATTTTGCAACAGAACGGTCTTTCCGGTACGCGGCGGCGCCACAATCAACCCGCGCTGCCCGAACCCGATCGGTGTAATAATATCCACAACGCGCATGGCATTGTTGTCCCAGCCCTTAGCGGGTTCGGTTTCCAGTAAAATTCTTTGCGTCGGATAATAGGGCGTGAGCTCTTTAAAATGCGGAATGGTGCGCATCTCATCAGGCGATTTTCCCATCACGGTATTCACCTGAATAACGCAGGGACATTGCGTGTGGGTCGGCGAAAGATACACCTGCCCGCGCACCGACTGCCCGGGGCGCAAGCCGTACCGACGCACCAACACTTTCGGTACGTAGGCACTCAATTCCCGCAGTTGGTAATTATCCGAAGCGTAACACAAACACCATTCGTCCGTACCGGGGAGCTTCGACACGATGCCCTCGACGCAAATCGGATGTTTTTGCTCGCTGAGGGTATGCATTTTTTCGCGCAAAATGCTCCCGCGCGTCAAAGAAGCCGATTGCATCTCGGGCGGCACTTCCGCCAATAACTCCCGCAACGGCTTATCGTACCACTCGTTCAGCAGGAACGGCGACAGCGACGCATCCGAAACCTCGGACACAAATGCCTCCAGCGAGCGCACATCCCCGATTACATGCCACTGCCACAGTTGCCCGAGCCACCAGCGGTAACGTTGCAAAACCGCCGATGACGGCGCGGAACCGAAACGATTGGGAACGGGACGCAACGGACGACTGTTTGTATTGCTAAAACCCGTATTGTTAAAACGGCTCACGCGCGAACCGTTCGAACTTTCCGCCGAACCCGCGGCTTCCGAAATCGTCGCCCTCGAACGACGGTCGCGCACCTCGGAACGCGCTTCCAAAGGCGGAAATCCTCTGCCGGCATTCGAACCCGACGATGACGTACGCGGAACTTTCACGGTCGAACTTGCAATTTCATGCGGTACCGCCGAAGACGATGCAGGAACGGACGCCGTCTCAACCGCCGCGGGTTGTTGTCCCGCATTGGGAGTCTGCACATCGGGAGCCGCTTCCGATGTTGCCTTGCGATTTTTCGGCGGACGCCCGCGTCGCGCTTTTACTTTACCGTCCGTAATCGAAGCCGCATCCGACACACTCGGAACTTCCGTCCGCACATTTTCTTCCATAGAAAGGTTCAAAAAATCTCAAAAAGTGAAATAAACAGGGTAAAAAGGGAAATTTACGATTCTATAAGGAAGGGAAAAAGGAGGGATGTCAATGGTAAAGGAGAAAAATATATTGAATTCCATGACCTTTCGAACACTTTTAACATCATCCGACCGTTTTCGAAACCAACCCGTCGCGTTTATAAAACACACGACAAATACTGCTCATCTCATTGGTGCAAAACCGTCAAAAACGGATGAACACCTGCCAGATATTTCCTGCCTTTACTCTCCCCATTCCACGCGATACCCTGGCGTTGTTTATTTAAAATCAATACAATCCTCATGAATATCTCATTCTTTTTCCCGGGACAAGGTTCGCAAACGGTCGGGATGGGCAAGGTCTGGTGCGAAACTCACGCCTCCGTCCGACAACGTTTTACCACCGCCGATCGCATTTTAAAGGAAGAATTCGGCTTCAAGGAGTCGCTGAGCACGCTCTGTTTCAACGGTCCCGATGAAATTTTGCAGGAAACGCGCGTGTGTCAGCCGGCGTTGTTTGTGCTCGGGTATGCCGTTGCGGAACATTTGAAAAACAGCGAAACGTTCAAAAAACATACCGTCGTTTGTGCAACGGGACTCAGCTTAGGACTGCTGACGGCATTGGCGGTTGCCGACGTTTGGGATTTCGAGACCGCCCTGCGTGTGGTAGCGACACGCGGGCATTTGATGCAGGAAGCTTGTGAACTGCAACCGACGGGCATGACGGCACTCATCGGCGGTACGACGGAGGCAATCGGGCAACTGTGCAAAGAATTTGATTTGGATGTTTGCAACCGAAACTGTCCGGGGCAAACGGTGGTCGGCGGTGTTTGCGAAAATTTAAAAGCCCTGCAATCGGTTGCAAAAGAACGCGGTTTTAAGCTTGCCGTTCCGTTGAAAGTCGCGGGCGCGTATCACTCCCGTTGGATGCAACCGGCGCGCGAAAAATTTGAAGTTTTCTTAAAAAACATTCCTTTCTCCGCCCCTGTCCTGCCCGTCGTTTCCGACACCACGGGTGAGATTTTAACCGATCCCGACGCCATTCGCGCGGAACTCGGTCGTCAGCTGACCTCCACCGTTCAATTCGAGAAATGCATGCGAAAATGCGCTACTCTCGGCTTTGCTCTCGGTCTTGAGTGCGGTTCGGGGAATGTCATTGCGGGTTTGGCAAAACGCACGGACGGAACTTTGAAAATTCAATCGATGGCGGAACCGAAGGACACTGAGGTGCTTCATTGACGATAGGTCACCTTTCTGTTCACATAGGCTGTTGGTATGTTTAAGTCTTGTAAAACCATTGTTTTGAGTGCGGCATTTGTCGCGTTGTTTTTGATGCCCGACGGGTGTCGAGTCCTTGCAGGTCCGAAGGAAAAATTGATTTCCTTACTGACTAAAGACATCGCCGCGGGTATAGGTACAGACTTCGAACGTTGTTTCAACCATTCACATAAATCCCCTATTGTATTTCTAGAAAAATTGAAAGAATTCTGCAAACGTGCGATCGACAGTATATTTAGGAAACTGCAGTCTGATGCTTTTTGGGACCAAATACGAGGAGATTATTTGTTTTGGAATTTTCTTCAAGATTGCGAAAATTACAGAGAATTCGAAAAACTCGCGATAGAAAGATATTCTTTTGACTCGACCAAACTGGGGGTTTTTTACGATAAACTTCGGTCGAGTTTTGAAATGGGATATAATAAGGTGAAAAAGGAAAAACCACGATATCAAATGCGATCATACAATCCGTTAGTCAGGAAAGATGCAGACGTATTGGCAAAATTTTTATGGCAACGATTATTTCCTACTTTTAAAGAATCCTCTTCGCATTTACGTACAAGCCTTGCCATGCGACAAGGCAGATTATCCTTGCTGAAAGAGGCGGTAGCCGGGGCTTTCAAGGGGAAAAAGATACGTACGGGCAGTTTATTCTCTGTCCTCGAGTTTAAAGAGGAGGAATTGAACAAAAAGTTCAAGGAAGATCTCCTTAAGCTTCTTAAAAAAATCCTTGAAGAAGGAGATCTTTTTTCGGGTAAGTTTGTAGATATGTTCTGGATGGCTTTGGGGGAAGACATCAAGGCTCTCCCCTGCTGTCAGAAGGTGGATTCTCTGTGTGACTTTTTCGACGGCTATATACCGTTCTCGGATACGGAAATGGCCTACGGTGTCAAAGTGTTCAAACTTTCCCAAGCACAAGAGATTTTCGAAAAGTGGGAAGCGGATTATCTTTTCAAACTTAAAGAATACATAGACGACATTTTACGCAAACGGAACATCATATTGCATACGGCGTTGCTGCAAACTCCCGAAGGTGAGGTGAGAGAGTTTTTTGGGCGCATGACGGAGAGATTGCAAAGCGTAAATGAAAAGGTGCAAAAAAGGATATGGGAGGAACAAAAATTTTGGGATCCTTGGTATTGGAAAATTGAACCGAACCTCGGCGACGACGAGGCAAAAAAGATCTTTGATGAACTCGAAGAAAAGGAAGGAAAAGAATTACAAAGCGTAAATGAAAAGGTGCAAAAAAGGATATTGGAGGAACAAAAATTTTGGGATCCTTGGTATTGGAAGAGCGAACCGTACTTTAACAATGAAGAGAAGAAGAAAATCTTTGATGAACTCAACGAGAGCGAGGAACAGGTGAAAGATGACGGTTGCGAGCTTAAAAAACGGACATCCAGAGTTACGTCCAAACCGATTTCAACACAGCGCGCGATTTCCCAAGGAATGCCGATGATGCCGGCTCCGGGTTGGAAAACAACATGGGGTATCAATGAGGCAGGCGTTCCTGAAGTGAGTCTAAAATATGAGTTTTAAGGAAGAGAGCATCAATATCAGCGTGTTGGGAGCGAATGAGATAGAATAAAGCAGAACCTTATCGGGGCATGGTCGAGGTACGTATGCTCAAGCTCGGTAAGATATTGTTTTCGGTCGCAGCTTTCGTCGCATTTTTGCTGACAGGGAGAGGAATAATGTGCCGCGGCATAGACGAGGCTTTTCGTGAAAACGTAAAAATCGTCGTCACGAAACACCTTAAAGAGCGTTATGGAGGGATTGCCAAAAGACTTGAAGAAGTGTTGCGCGCTTCAATACCGGATAAGGCAAAACGAAAAAAGTTTGTAAAGGAAAATGAAGCACTTCGGGATTTAATCACCCGCGACGGTGAACCTTTTTGCGATGTTTTCAAAGCGGACGTAAATACTTTGTGCGATGTGTTGTTGGAATGGTACGAAGCGCACGGGTTGCCCGGCAACTGGGATGTGCCGCATTTTGGTTACGTGGAAGCCGTGTTGCGATATCTGAAGTCTCCTGCCAGCTCTAATAATGGGGATTCGAAATGTAAGGAAATATCGAAATTGATTGAAAAGGGTTTGATTGAAGAGGGTTTCATACGATACGACGAGGCGGATGATACGGAAATTCTTTTTAATCCGAGTTACATTTTAAACGATAAATTTATCCAAAAGCTTTCCGATCTACCCGAACAGTTCCGAAAAAGTGAAATGATGGCGGAGTAATTGCACAAGTTAAATTCCTTGATGAGAACATTCCGGGAGCCGATGAGGTGCTGATTTTCGGCATTGGGGTGTTTTGGTATTTCCGATGTTACTCGGAGGCGAAAAGGAATCCACAAAAAGACACTGAGATGGAAGTATCGGAGAGCATAGAAGATTTTAAACAAGCTTTTGAGGAAGAACAGGCATCGGGTGTATTTTCAGGTAAAGGGACGATTAAAAACAAGACTGCATAAAACGCGTACGTTGAAGAGTTGGAAGCGTTAAGGAAGAAGCAGGAATTATTGTTCAAAAGCGCGAATTATCGGATATCTCTAAGCTCTATGAGTGAAAAAAAGCAAGGAGATTCTGGAATCTGACAAATTTATCTCGGGTTTCACCTCTTTTCCTGCACATCCGTTTCGCCGTATTTGAGGTTTGAAACAAAACATTGCCATTTTTTCCGTTCGTACCCACAATAAAGGCATCTTTTTGCCATGCAACGGCACATTCGGAATTTCTGCATTATCGCACACGTCGATCACGGGAAAACAACCCTGTCCGATCGGCTTTTGGAAATGACGCAAACGGTTGAAAAGCGCAAAATGCAGGATCAGTTGCTGGATTCGATGGATTTGGAGCGCGAAAAAGGTATTACCATCAAGTCGCATCCCGTCACCATGCACTATGCTTTCGAGGGCGTCGATTACACCTTTAACCTCATCGACACTCCCGGACATGTCGATTTTTCCTACGAAGTGTCGCGCAGTTTGGCGGCGTGCGAAGGTGCGATATTGTTGGTGGATGCTTCGCAGGGCATTGAAGCGCAGACGGTTGCCAACGCCTTGCTGGCGATACAGGGAAAGTTGACCGTCATTCCCGTTCTGAATAAGGTCGATTTGCCGAGTTCGAATGTCGAAAAAGTCAAAAAGCAACTCGAGGATATTTTGGCGATCCCGTCCGAAGAAACACTGAATGTCAGCGGCAAAACGGGTCTCGGTGTCCCGGAACTTCTCAATGAGGTTGTTCGGCGCATCCCGGCTCCGAACGGCAACGCCGATGCACCCTTGCAGGCGTTGATTTTCGATGCCGTCTACGATACCTACAAAGGGCTCATTTGCTACGTTCGCATCTTCAACGGTACGTTAAAAGCGGGGCAGGCGTTGATGATGATGCGCCATGAAACCCATCTTCAGGCGAAGGAACTCGGAATTTTCACGCCGCGCATGCAACCGACGGAACAGCTTGCGACAGGCGAAGTCGGTTATATTATTACGAATTTAAAAACCCTGACGGATATTAAAATCGGCGATACGTTGACGCTCGCGCAAAATCCCGCCGCCGAACCACTCCCCGGTTACAAGGAAATCAAGCCGATGGTGTTCAGCGGGCTCTACCCGCTCGACACCGCCGACTACGAACGCCTGAAAACGGGTCTTTTTAAACTTCAATTGAACGATGCCTCATTGACGTTTCAGTCGGAAAATTCAACGGCGTTGGGCTTCGGCTTCCGTTGCGGCTTCCTCGGGTTGCTTCACATGGAAATCATCCAGGAACGCCTGCGACGGGAATATGATTTGGATTTAATCGCCACCTACCCGAGCGTTGTTTATCACGTTCATTTGACCGACGGCACGCAAATCAACGTCGACAATCCCTTGCGACTTCCGGAGCCGTCACACATTAACTATATCGAAGAACCGACCATTAAAGCTTCGATTCACATTCCGAACGACGCCATCGGTTGCATTTTAGAACTCATTCGCGAAAAGCGCGGCGAATGTCTCTCCACCGAAACCCTCGACGAACAACGCCTGATGTTGATGTGCGTTTTGCCGCTGAACGAAATTCTTCTCGATTTCAACGACCGCCTGAAAAGTTTAACCAAGGGCTACGGCTCCATGGACTACGAGCTGAGCGATTATGTACGCTCGGATTTGGTGAAGATGGATATTTTGGTTAATTCGGAGCCGGTCGATGCCTTTTCGAGCATCGTGCATCGAACCAAAGCGGAAGCACAGGGGCGCGTTCTGTGCGAACGTCTCAAAAATTTACTGCCGAAACAGATGTTTAAAGTCCCCATTCAAGCCGCCGTTTGGGGAAAAGTCGTCGCCCGCGAAACCCTCAGCGCCTATCGCAAGGATGTCACCGCCAAATGTTACGGCGGCGATATTACGCGCAAGCGCAAACTGCTGGAAAAGCAAAAAGAGGGCAAAAAGCGCATGAAACAAATCGGTCGCGTCTCCATCCCGCAGGAGACATTTGTGAATATCCTGAAGTCGACGGGGGAATAATAACAGGCAAGTTTGAGAGTGGCTAAAATTGAAAACAAAAATCTGTATTTTGCACCTGCTTTCGTGGACGTGCAACATCGAAAAGTCATGAAATCATCCGAAGTTCTTTCTTTAAATTGCAAAAAATACCGACAACGAACGCGACCGTAAAAGCGGAGTTTTTAATAACATTTGCAGTACATCATTTCGTTGGTGTCACCATTCGCCGAACAATAGCTTACGGAACGTTGCAAACAATCATCAATCGAACAAAAGCGGTTTTGTGTTAATATAAAGCAAACTCAGGCAACAACTATCAACAACAGCCAACCTCTCTGTTCAATACGGCAAGGGATGCGCCTCGCACAACTTCTTCACTTCTTTGCGAACTTCCGAATTTCCATCCGCGCATTGTTCCGAAAGTGTCTGCCCGATCCAATCGGCAATAAGCTCCATTTCATCCAAACCCATGCCGCGCGAGGTAACCGCCGCCGTTCCGATACGCAAACCGCTTGTTTGGAACGGACTGCGCGTTTCGCCCGGAATGGTGTTTTTGTTCACGGTGATACCGTTCATTTCCAGCAATTCCTGCGCCTGCTTTCCGGTTAAATTCGGGTGAGACGGTCGCAAATCGACCAAAAACAAGTGATTATCCGTTCCGCCGCTGACCAAGGTGTAACCTTTTTGTTGCAGACAGGACGCCAAACGGTGCGTGTTATCGATAATTTGCCGTTGGTAACGCTTAAAAGAAGGTTGCAACGCCTGTTTAAAACAAACGGCTTTCCCTGCAATCACGTGCATCAACGGTCCGCCCTGAGTTCCCGGGAACACCGTCGAATCGATCGCCTTCGCGTAACGTTCTTTGCAAAGAATTAAACCGCCGCGCGGTCCGCGGAGCGTTTTGTGGGTGGTGGTGGTGACAAAATCCGCATACGGCACGGGCGACGGATGCAACCCTGCAGCTACCAAACCCGCGATATGTGCAATGTCCGCCATCAAATACGCACCGCATTTTTTGGCAATCGCTCCCATGCGTTCAAAGTCAATGATGCGCGGGTACGCCGATGCACCGACGGTAATCATATTCGGCTTTTCGCGCACGGCAACTTCTTCCAACTCGTCGTAATCAATGTAGCCCGTTTCGACGTTCACACCGTAATGCACAACCCGAAACAGCATACCGCTGATATTCTTTTCGTAGCCGTGCGACAAATGCCCGCCACAATCCAATCGCATCGTCAGCAGTTTATCGCCAGGCTTTAAAACCGAAAGATAAACGGCAACATTTGCCTGCGTCCCCGAATGCGGCTGTACATTGGCGTGTTCCGCACCAAACAACTGTTCGGCGCGATCGATTGCCAGCTGCTCCACCTGATCCACGCAACCGCATCCGCCGTAGTAACGCTTCCGCGGATACCCTTCCGCATATTTGTTGGTTAAAATACTGCCGACCGCTTCCATCACGGCGGGAAGGGTAAAATTTTCCGAGGCAATCAACTCCAAACCGTCATTTTGCCGATATTTTTCGAGGCGGATACATTCGGCAATTTCGGGATCCAATAATTCCAGCGATTGAGCCGGAAGCAACGGTAAAGATGCATGGTCGTTTGTCGTCATAAAAGAATTTTTGATAGCCAATTACACGCGTGCAACCGCATGTATGAATAGCTTCAGTGAAAAAATCCTTCCTGCTTTTGTCAATTTATCCCACCAAATGCTTTGTTAATGCGGTATTTGTGCACATCACACAAAATTCATTCGGATATGTAAAAAAACCATCGAATAATGTATTTTAGAGCATATTTAGATGCAAAAAGTTAAACGCGCGTACTGCGATTGTTTATACTCAAACTGTTTGCGTACTGACACCCGTTAACACTTACACGAATGGTAGAGCATTTTACTTCATCATAAAGCAAAAACACACCACACATCGACCTCTCACCGCCACACCACAACCAACCCGACAGAGGGATTGAGCCCGTAACGACACTAATCTTTACTCACCCAACTGAAACCTTACGAAGCGTTTAATGACGATATTTTCGCCCATTTTTGCGATTTTCTCGGTCACCAAATCGCGAATGGTTTTTGAGGTATCCTTCACAAACGGCTGATCGAGCAGGCAAATTTCACCAAACCACTTTTTCAATTTCCCTTCCACAATCTTCGGAATCGCCTTCTCGTGTTTGTCGGCACACTGCGCTTTCGCGATATCCGCTTCTTTTGCAATCATCGCCTCGGGAACGTCTTCCTGCGTCAGATACAACGGATTTGCCGCTGCAATCTGCATCGCGATATCCGTCACCATTTGCTTAAACTCCTCATTGCGCGCCACAAAGTCCGTTTCACAGTTGACTTCCACCAGAACGCCCAATTTGCCGCCACCGTGAATGTACGAATGAACGATGCCCTCCTGCGCGCTGCGACCCGCTTTTTTGGCGGCACTCGCAACACCTTTCTTGCGCAAAAGTTCAATCGCTTCGGCTTCAACGCCGTTGCCCTCAACCAGCGCCTTTTTGCAATCCATAAACCCCGCGCCCGTCTTTTCGCGCAGAGCCGCCACCATCTGACTTGTCACTTCCGCCATTATTGTTCCTCCTTCGATGCAACCGATGCCGATGAACTTTCAACCGCCTTTGCCTCAGCTCTCGGCTTCTCCGTTGCGATTGAAGTCTCCTTCTTTACGGGTTCTGTTGTTTTTTTGGCTTCCGAAGCCTTATCCGTCCTTTTTTCGCCGCTCGTCCCTGCGCGCTTTCCGTCGCCCGCATTCTTTTGACCATCCTTTTTATCAGAACCTGAACGGTTCGGTCGCGAACCGAAAGGCGGGCGCTGCCGCATCCAGCTTTTTGCCTTCGAAGACGACGCGACGTCCATCGGCACGAACTTATGCACTTTATTCAACTTCGCCAGCTCGACGCCCTGCTCCATCGCCTCCCGCAAATAATCAAACAACACACGTAACGCCTTCACCGAATCGTCGTTCGCCGGGATCGGATAATCCAGCAATGACGGATCGGAGTTGGTATCCACAATACCGACGGTCGGAATTTGCAGGCGACGCGCTTCGCGAAGGGCAATCGCTTCCTTCATCGCATCTACCGCAAACAAAACATTCGGGCAGGCATTTAATTCCAGCAACCCTTCGAAACCGCGATGCATGCGCACCATCTCGCGACGGATAACCGAGCTCTCCTTTTTAAACATCTTGTCCAGTTCGCCCGACTCCTCCATCGCCAGAAAACGCTTATATTTCGCCAAACTCGCCTTAACGGTTTTAAAATTTGTCAAACAGCCGCCCAGCCAGCGATTGGCGCAGAACGGCATCCCCGTCGCCTGCCCCAGCTCGCGGATTAACTCCTGCGATTGCGGCTTTGTTCCCACCAACAGCACCGTCGCGCCGTCTTTGATTTGCTCCGCCAAAAACGCCGCCGCCTTCTCCAAACACGCACGCGTCTTTTCCAGATCAATGACGGAAATACCGTGAAGGTGCTTATATAAGTACGGTCCGAACTTCGGATTCCAGCGTTTCACCTGATGCCCGATGTGGACACCGACTTCAAACATCGTTTCGTAATCTAATTCCATAAAAGCTCCGTATTCTTCTTCAGAACCTGGGATAATAGGGGTTAAGGGTTAACAACACTTTCATGGAAAGCGGTTTTTTGCACAAACACAAGCCGTTTTTAAAAATTTTTCGCATTCTCCTCCCGATGCGTCAAATTCGCGCCTTCTTCCCGGAAGTAAATCACATACTCGTCCTCACCGACATAATCAATTTGTTCGCGAAGCACCCGCTCGCGGAAATCGGCATCGGTCATCAGTTTCCGAATAAAATAACGCTTCGTTGCCACCTGCAGGCGATACCGCTTGACTTTAACTTCCAAATGCTCCCGTTGCGCGCGAACGGTTCGATGATAACGCCATGCATCGAGAAAACGGCGTCCCAAAAGGGCGTAAATGACGTATGCCGCCAACAACAGCACCGGAAGGCGTTTAAAGAGCTTTTTCGGAAAGTGTACCATGACTAGTACGGATCCTTCTTAAAGAAAGTATTCCGCACGCAGTGTCTTAAAGATCGTTCCGATCGCGGTAATTGCAAATAAGCCTCCACTTCACGCTTTAAGCCCTCCTTAAACGATTCCGGTCGATAATCCAAGTCACGGGATGCCGCTTCATGCGAAAAAACACGATCCTCCCCCATACGCAAAACTTGTTCGACCTTATCAATCTTCCCGAGAGTAAAACATTTCGTCATTCTGGCAAGAAACGCACCGATCGGCATCGGACAATTCAAAAAGCGAACACTTTTACCCAGATAACGCCCAATCAACACAAACAATTCATGCATGGAAAGCTGGCATTCGCCCGAAAGGATATAATCTCTCTGAGGCAAATGATCCGTTTGAATGACACGATAATAAGCGCGACCCAAATCGCGCGCATTCACCGGCTGTAATTTTCCGCAACCGTGATTAATCTCCGGCATTATCGGGAAACAATCAACCAATCGAATAAACTTCGAGATATTCAAATCACATAAATCGCCGAAAATCATGGTAGGACGCAAAATCGTTAAGTCTAAATCTTTGCCGTCCGTCATTTGAAACAGTTCGCTTTCAATCCTCTTATAATCGCCGGCCGCCATTTTGTATTTTGAAAAAATGCCGGTTGTGTGAACTAAAATCAATCGTTTTACCTTTTCCCGAAGCACAATTTTCGTGAGTAAATTTGAAAAACGAATACCGACAATATGAAACACAACATCAGTGTCGCGCACAAGCGAAGCAAGTATCTCTTCGTCTTCTACTGAACCGACAACTTTTTCAACGTTTAATCCGGAGTGATCCAAATCAAAGGTATTACTTGAAGGTCTGACCAAACAACGAAGACATCCTTCGAAATGGTTTCGAATAAACTCCTTAAGCAAAAATCCGCCCGTATGCCCAGTGATACCGGTAACCGCAACTATCTTGTTCATAGTTACCTGTATTCTTCACCGCAACCAACCATAATGGCAAGAGTAGATTAGGGAAGCACGTACATGAACCGTCTTTTCGCAACCGTTCACACAGGCATCATTGCCAAAAAATCGCCTCCGTTCGGCTTGGTGGCAACGTTCGAATAAAACACAAAACATATCCGATATACGTAGCAGAACCGCTTGCAAAGACAATCTCCGAAGTTGTCGCTTGCTATTTGGGAGTGAAACAGAACTTTTTGCAATGAACCAAAACGAAAACACCGAAAACGAATTTCACGAGATCCGTAAAACGCACCCAAAGCGCACATTGCCACTGACGGAGGCTTTGGAAGATTACGAAAATACCTGCGATACCGACGGGAAGAAACCTTACGGCTCCTCCGTATGGCTGTGCGCCGTCGTTCTGTTCTTCATCATCGGATGCCTGGCGTTTCAACAGCGATCCAAAAAATCGCAAATCCCCGCGCACGAAAACGTCCAAAAGCCGTTCAATATCTCGCCTTATCTCACGCTTAACGTTCCCAAACAGCCCTTTCGGCTGGCGGATTTAAAAAATGATGCCATCCGCGATGCCTTTGATACGTCGGAAGAAAATTTCATCGAAAGCCAAACGGGACAGGAGTTTTCCTATCGCAAAAACGTTCTATTTAACGATCGATCGAAAACCGTCGCCTCCAAATACGGTGCCTTTGCGCTTCCGAACGATACAAAATTCGTCTACAAGTGGTTACAGGCGCAGCACATTCGGGACATTACCTACAAAAATTTCGAAAGTCACCTGTCGTTTAACGAAAAAATTTTTCATTTAAACGACATCGTCTCTCCCGAATACCGCATTCGATGGAGCGACATTGACCCGGTCGACAAAAAAATCTTCTTCTCGGACGCAAATAATAATCGCTATGCTGTCTCGTTTTAATCGTTGTGCTTTGCGAGAAGGTTAAAAAAGAAAGCGGGCAGCGAATCGACTGTCGCATACGTACCGCCTTTTCTCCTAACCCGCACCACATAATTTTTGCATATATTTTGCGTATATGTAATGTGGTGCGAACCGACCGCCGTTTGAAAACCACCGAAATTCAAAAAAACTACTCCGAAGTACATCGGCATTGCGGTTTATAAGGCAAATATATTAAAGCAGACAAAAGTCCATCACATCCGCCTGCGCTCTCTTTGCATCGGACGGGTTTTGATTTGACGGTAACCATTACATTTCCAAGAATAGGAGGGAGTATGAAGTTTTCGTCAAAATTATTTTCACAAACATTCATCCCTTGCCTTTTTTTGTTGGCGGG